>JAGRBF010000063.1:0-25683 GCA_020434205.1 Calditrichota bacterium
CACGGCGCGCCGTGGAACTACCGGGAAATAAACCCTTTCCAGGAAGGTGGGGGATCGGCTTCGAAGATGATCTCGCTTTTCTGGGTCGGGTGCATCAGAACGATTCGACGGGCATGCAGCGCAATATTCTGCCCGTCGAATTTGTTTCTGGCGCCGTAACGCAAATCGCCCAACAGGGGATGTCCGATGGCGCTCAGCTGGGCGCGAATCTGATGATGGCGCCCGGTTTTGAGGTCGATTTCCAGGAAAGCGGCGTTGCGCTGGTATCCCTTCCATTCAAAGCTGAGCTCGGCCCGCAGTCCTTTTCCCTCCTTAACCACCCGGGTGCGACCGGTTTCCTTTTTGAGATAATGAACCAGGGTCTGGCTTTCCTGGGGGCGCCCTTCCACCAGGGCCCAGTAGGTTTTGCGCACCTGATGCTCGCGGAACTGTTCGGAAAGCCGGGCAGCAGACTTGGAGGTGCGGGCAAAAACCATAACCCCGGAGGCCGGGCGGTCCAGGCGATGCACCAATCCCAGGAAAACATTCCCCGGTTTATCGAACCGGATGCGGATAAATTCGCGGGCAATGGAAAGCAGGTCGTCATCCTTGCTGGCGTCTTCCTGAGCCGGCATGCCGGGGGGTTTGTTCACCACCAGGAGATGGTTGTCCAGAAAAATAGGGCGGAGGGTTTCCGGGGTTATCATGCGCCAAACTTATCCATTATCCGCTGCAAGCGCAATGTCTCATTTTTCAGTGGTTTTCATTTTCCTCCTCCAGCCTTATATTGGGCAGGTTAAATTTTTCCTGAACATTTTTTGTGGAGGCCTATCTATGGCAGGGGATGCCGAAAAGCTGCAGCGCCCGGGGTTGGCGGCAATTGACGAGATTCTCGGAAAACCGTTCAAGGTCCTGGACGACGGCTTTGTGCGGGTGGTGGACTATATGGGCACGGACAGTTCCATCGTCCAGGCAGCGCGGGTTTCTTATGGCTCAGGCACCAAAAAGGTGCACGAAGACCGGGGGCTGATCCGCTACCTGATGCGCCATCGCCATTCCACCCCGTTCGAAATGTGCGAGATCAAGCTGCATGTGCGGGTTCCCATGGACTGCTGGCGGCAGTGGATCCGGCACCGCACCGCCAATATCAACGAATACTCCACCCGCTATTCCATTGCCATCGACGCCGCCCAAACCACCCTTCCGGGAGAATGGCGCCTGCAGTCCGCCGGCAACCGTCAGGGTAGCAGCGGCAACCTGAGTAAAAGCGATGGCCGATCCTTCAGCGAACGTGAAAAAGAGCTGCAGGACCTGGCCCGCCTGGTCTACGAAGAGCGCCTGGAAGCCGGAATCGCCCGGGAGCAGGCCCGCAAGGACCTCCCGCTGGCTACCTACACGGAAGCTTACTGGAAAATCGATTTACACAATCTGCTGCACTTTCTGGCGCTGCGCATGGACAGCCATGCCCAGTACGAAATCCGCCGCTTTTCGGAAGTGATCGGTCAGGAGATCGTCCGCAAATGGGTACCGCACACCTGGGAAGCTTTTCTGGATTACCGGGTGAACGCCAATGTGCTGTTCGGTGGGGAAATTGAGATTATCAAGGCGATTATGAATCAGGATCCCGAGGCCGCCAAAGCGGTGGCGGTCCGCTATGGCTGGCTCCCCGAGGACGACAGCCAACCGCTCAAACGCCATCGCGAGCGCCTGGAATGCGAGGAGAAACTCAGTGCTTTGAACATCCCCATTCCCTGGGCTGACCGGATCCCCGGCGACAAATGACCAATCCCGACCCCAAAACCCCGATCCTGATTGCCGGGGCCTCGGGGCGCCTGGGCACCTATCTGGTTCCGGCGCTTCACCAAAACGGGTACCGGGTCACCGCTTTAACCCGCCTGCCGGAGCACGTCAGCATGGTGGGGAGCTTTTTGAGCAACACGGTTCTGTGCGATCTGGCTAACCCGGACAACCTGACGTCGCACCTCCAGGGTCAGGAAATCGTCTTTTCCTGCGCCGGTGCCAGTCTGGACATCGGGAATTTGCGGGATCGCCAGACCTTCTACGACATCGATTTCCACGGCAATGCCATGCTCCTGGAAGCGGCCCTTAACGCCGGGGTGCGAAAGTTTGTCTACGTATCGGTTTTCGGGGGCCCCGAGCAGCGGCACCTGGCTTACAGCGATGCCCACGAGCGTTTTGCCGATTCTCTCCGGGAAAGCGGGATCTCCTACTGCATCATTCGCCCCACCGGGTTTTTCGGCATTTTCGACCAGCTCTTCGACATGGCCCGCAAAGGCAGGGCCATCATGATCGGCGACGGCAGCAGTCGCACCAACCCCATCCACGAGGCCGATCTCGCTTTGGCCTGTTTGCAGGCCATAGAGGGCACCCAAACCGATATCGACGTGGGCGGGCCGGAGATCCTGAGCCGCCGGGAAACCCTGGAATTGGCCTTTGAGGTGCTCGGCAAAAAAGCGAAAATTTCCGGGGTGCCGCCCCTGCTTTTCAAGACTGCCGCAGCTCTGGCCAGCCCCTTTCAGCCGCGGATAGCGGACCTGCTGGCTTTCGGAACGGAAGTGAGCATTGAGGACACCATCGCTCCCCAATTCGGCAAACACCGGCTGATCGACTATTACCGGGAACTGGCGGCGAAATAGCGAAGGGGCGAAGGGGCGAAGGGGCGAAGGGGCGAGAGGGCGAAACGGAGAGAACAATAATTATGTATCGACTACTCATTCAAAAGCTGCTTTTTCTCCTGGAACCGGAAACCGCGCATCACGTGGCAACACGGATGCTGAAGCTGCCGCTGGTTAGCCGCCTCCTGGGCTGGCTTTATCGCTTCGAACACCCGGCCCTGGCCCGCGAAGTTTTCGGCATTCGCTTTCCCAATCCCATTGGTCTGGCGGCCGGTTTCGACAAGGAAGCCAGCTTTTACCGGGAAATGGGACAGCTGGGCTTCGGTTTCGTGGAAATCGGCACCGTGACCCCCAAAGGCCAACCCGGCAATCCCAAACCACGGCTGTTCCGGCTCAAAAAAGATCGCGCCATCATCAACCGGATGGGCTTTAACAACGCGGGGCTGGCCGCCGCGCAAGGCCGCCTCCGGAGCCGCAAACCCGGGCTGATTATCGGGGGCAACATCGGTAAAAACAAGCTCACCCCCAACGAAAAAGCGGTGGACGATTACCTGACCACCTTCGAGGGGCTTTACGATCTGGTAGACTATTTTGTGGTGAACGTCAGCTCCCCCAACACCCCTAATCTGCGGGCGCTCCAGGAGAAAGGCCCCCTGCTGCAACTGCTCAAGGAGCTGCAGATCCGCAACAGCGCCAAACCCGAAGTGCGCCCCATCCTGCTGAAAATCGCTCCGGACCTGAGCAACGAACAATTGGACGACATTATCGAAATCGTTCAGGAAACCGGGATCGCCGGGGTTATCGCCACCAATACCACCATTGCCCGGGAGCCCCTGCAAAGCGATCCCGCGGAGGTGGACAGGATCGGCGCAGGCGGGTTAAGCGGAGCGCCACTGCGCCAGCGGGCTACCGAAGTGATCGCCTATCTGCACGACAAGTCCAGGGGCGCCTTTCCCATTATCGGGGTAGGGGGCATCGACTCCCCGGAAGCCGCCCTGGAGAAACTGCGGGCCGGCGCCAGCCTCATTCAGGTTTACAGCGGTTTTATCTACGAAGGTCCGGCTCTGCTTCGCGATATCAAAAAACGGCTGGTGGAGGACCCAGCGTGACAGATCGCCCGGCCACCGTTGCGGTTCAATCCCTCCACAAATCCTACGGCGATTTTAAGGCCGTCGAAGATCTGTCCTTTTCGGTATTCCCGGGGGAAATTTTCGGGCTGCTGGGACCCAACGGGGCCGGTAAAACCACCACATTGGAGATGATCGAAGGACTGCGCCGCCCCGATGGCGGGCAAATTCTGGTGGCCGGCATAGACGCCCAAAATCAGCCGCGGGCGGTTCGGGAGATCATCGGGGTTCAGCTTCAGCAAACCAGCCTCTACAACAACATCCGGGTCGAAGAAGCGCTGCGTCTGTTCGGCGGTTATTACCGCACCCAAAAACCGGTGGAAGAGCTGCTGGACCTGGTTTCCCTGCAAGACAAACGGCACAGCTTTCACAAGAACCTATCCGGCGGCCAGCAACAGCGTCTGGCCCTGGCTCTGGCGCTGGTTAACGACCCGCTCATCATTTTTCTCGACGAACCCACCACCGGACTGGACCCCCAGGCCCGCCGCAACCTCTGGGACATCATCCTGAAAATGCGCTCCGCGGATAAAAGCATCATTCTGACCACCCATTACATGGAAGAGGCGGAGCGTCTGTGCGACCGCATCGCCATTATGGATCACGGACGGGTTATCGCCCAGGGCTCTCCCAAGGAATTGATCGGGCAACTCAAAGTAGACAGTTGCATTGAATTTCTGAGCGAGGGCAATGCGGATCCGGAGCAGTTGCAAAAGCTGCCCGGGGTTTCCCGGGTAACGGTGATCCACCAGCGGGTGGAAATTTTTTCCGAAGCCCCCCAAACCACCCTGACCGCCCTTCTGGCGCTGAGCAATACCGCGGGCTTTGCGATCGGGGACCTTCACATCCGCCGGGCCACCCTGGAAGATCTGTTCATCGAACTCACCGGAAGGAGTCTGCGGGAATGATGCGAATGTTGCTGGGGCAGTTAATCATGGAGATGAAGCTCTTTGTGCGGGATCGTTCCACGGTTTTCTGGACCTTCTTTTTCCCCGTTTTTCTGATTCTGCTCTTCGGGTTTGTGTTCGATACCGGGGACGCCATCCGCATCGAGGCAGGCGTGGCGGACAGCGATCACAGTCCCGCTTCCAGCGAACTGCTGAGCGCCCTGTCCCAACTGCCGGTTCTTTACCTGCATCCCCGCCCGGCGGATTCCCTGACCATGGATCTCAACGACAACCGGGTAGGAGCCGGCCTGTTCATTCCCGAGGGATATCAGGACAGCCTGGCGGCCGGCAAGGCCTTCGTCGAGCTGCGCTATCATCCCGAACAACTGCAGATGGTGCAAATGCTCACCCCGCTTCTGCAGGGACTGGTGAACCAACTGGGTTGGGAAGCCCTGGACCGCCGTCCGCCCATCGCTATTCGCAGCCGCCCTGTGGAAAACGCCCCGCCCATGCAGGGGTATATGAATTTCCTGGTGCCGGGACTGATCGGTTTTAGCCTGATGAGCACCTGCCTGTTTTCCATTGGCGTGGTGGTGGTTTCCTATCGGGAAAAGGGAAAACTGCGAAGATTGGCGGTGACCCCGCTCCCCAAAATCATTTTTATCGGGGGGCAGATCCTCAACCGCTACCTGGTGGTTCTCCTGCAGGCGATTTTGCTGATCGGCATCGCCGTGTTGATCTTTGAGGTCCGGGTGGTAGGCAGCTTCTTCAACCTTTTTGTTACCATCAGCACCGGAATGTTCGCCTTCATCGCGTTGGGATATGCCGTAGCCAGTGTGTCAAAAACCCCGGAAACCGCTTCCGGAATCGCCAACGTTTTGTTTCTGCCGATGACCTTCTTCAGCGGGGTTTATTTTTCCACGGAGGGACTTCCCGCTTTTCTGAAACCGCTGGTTTCCTTCTTGCCGCTTACTCATCTGGTCCGGGCAATACGGGCCGTATTCAACACCGGGGCCGGTTTGCCCGAGGTTGCTCCCCAATTGGGTATCCTGCTAACCTGGCTGGTTTTATGCCTGGGCTTTTCGGCTTTGAGGTTTAAGTGGGAATAGGATTTAATTTTTTTTGGCATTATAATTGAGGGTACAGAAGGCGTAATGCCGATTCTCACCCGCGTAACAATCGAAATTTCCGGATTGCCCGTCAAACCGCCGGCATTAAACGGGCAACGACAATCGTGACGTTTGTTCACATTTTAATAGGAGGTGCCTATGTCTTTACAGGATAAATACCGCGCAGTATTAGATCTGGGACTTAAATTTGAGGTAAAAGAAGGCTACGTCAAGGAAGAAGAAGGCAAGCTGAAAATCGGCGGCGTTGCCCCGGATCAACTCGCCAAGGACCTGATGTGGGACAAGATCAAGGAAATCGGCGGACAGGTGCCGGTGGATCTGGAAGCGGACATCAAGGTTGCTCATACCAATTATTACGGAACCTACGAAGTGGCAAAAGGCGACACCCTTGGCAAAATCTCCAAGATGTTCCTCGGCGCTCCCGGCCGCTACATGGAAATTTTCAACCTGAACACCGACATCCTGAAGAACCCCAACCTGATTTATCCCGGACAGGTTCTCAAGATTCCCTTCAAGGAATAACCGGTTTCTTTCACACATTTTTTAAGGGGGCAAATTGCGATTTGCCCCCTTTTTTGTTTCCCCCCCTTCGATAAGTCTGCCGATTCCCCTATATTCCTTTCACTATTATCCACCGCCGGGTCCCTAAGGCGTCCAGAAGTAAGTACCGAAAGACTTGAAGGTCCTATGGTTTTGTCTTAAGAAATAGATCTATGTACCCCTGCTCTATCAATTTCTTAGGATCTAAGCCTCATAGGATCGTCTTTTGTCCCCCGATCCTTTGGTCAAATAGCCTTTCGGTATCTTCTTGCTGCCCTTTGCGCACTGGTGGTTAAACGATCCAATGCCAACCATGGGAGATTACGTGAGCACTACCGTTTCCGACAGCCGCCCCATTCGCCGCGGACCGTATCCGGAACTAACCCTGCCGGCCATTCTGGTGGGTTATCTGCTGGGGGCTATCATCACCATCAGCATCGGGTATGCTTCCTTGATTTTGGGGTTTTCCATTGAGGGATCCGAACTGGCCGCTATTCTGGGCTTCGGGATTCTGCGCGGCATCATGCGGCGCTCCAGTATCGTGGAAAATAACATCAACCAGACCATCGCCAGCGGGGTCAACGGCGCTTCAGCGGGAATGATGTTCTCGGTCCCGGCCCTGTTTATCCTCGGCCAGACCAGCTTTAGTCCTGTGCTGATGGTTTTCGGCTGTATCGCCGGAGCGGTGCTGGGCATTGCCTTCATTATCCCGCTGCGCAAACAAATGATCGACTACGAACGCCTGACCTATCCCGGTGGGGTGGCGGTAGCCACCATCCTCAAATCCCCGGGCGCCGGGATGAAAAAGGCCATTTATATGACCTCGGCAGCGGGCATCAGCGCTTTGGTGCACTTCCTCAGCCTTTACAGCGGGGTGGAGAACTTCGACCTCGGTGCGGCGCTGGGATTACCCTCCTATCTGAACCTGGTTCTCTACGTTTCCCTGCTCACCTTCGGGGTGGCCTATATCGCCGGTAAGGGCGGCATTTTCTTTATTATCGGCGGCTACGTGTGTTACTTCTTTCTGGCCCCGTTGCTGGTTGGACAGGGTATTGTTCCGGCGGACGTGGCCCCCAACAGCCTGCGCCTGGAACTCTTCCGGCCGGTGGGCATCGGAATGCTGATCGGCGGGGCGCTTTCCGGCATCGTGCTGGCCTTCCCCCTGATTATCGGGGCTATCAAAAGCATGCAAAATGCCGCCAAAATGAACACCGGACTTTCCAAAGACGAAATGCCCATCAAACTGCTCTACTTCGCCATTGCCGGCGCCACGGTGCTGCTGTTTATCATCGCGGTTACCTCCACCCGGGAAATCGGGCTGGTGCGCGGCGGCCTGATGGCCATCATGGGCACCCTGTGGATCTGGATGGCCGGGGTGATCCTCTCCGAATGTATCGGCCGCACCAACTGGTCGCCTCTTAGCGGGATGACCCTCATCGCCATCACCATCTTCATCTTCATCGCCTCCGGTATCGGGGACAGCGCCGCCATTATCTCTTCGGTGATGGTCGGGGCGGCCGCCTGCGTGGCCATGGCTCAGGCCACCGACCTGATGCTGGACCTCAAGACCGGCTATCTGGTCGGGGCTACCCCCCGCCAGCAGCAAATCGGGCAATTTCTGGGCAGTTGGCTGGGTCCGGTCCTGGTGATGGGACTGATCTTTTTGCTGCACGAAAGCACCCCGCTGGGCACCGGCAAACTGTCTGCCCCGCAGGGGCAAGCCCTGGCTTCGGTGATCAACGGGATTCTGGGTGGGGACGTACCGGTGCAGAAGTATATCGCCGGAGCGGGACTGGGCGCCTTGCTCAGCGCTTCAGGGATCGGCGGGCTGGGCATTCTGGTCGGCCTGGGATTTTACCTGCCCTTTAACATTGTGGTTACCTACAGCCTGGGCACCATGACCCGCCTGCTGGTGGATCGTAAACAGGGACCCCGCTTCAGCGAGGAGGTGGGCATCCCCATGGCCGCCGGCCTGATTGTCGGGGAGGCTTTGGTGGGGGTTGGAAACGCCATGTATTACGTATTCGCCAATTAGAAGTTTGGCACTCGTGCAAGGATTTGCCTTGCCCAATCTATCCGTCACCCCGGTATGCTTTGGGGCCGGGGCGGGATGGGGAACAGAACAACCTAAAAGTGACGCTCCATTAAAGAGGCATTGAAATGAAAAACATTGGTTATCTGGCTATCGTCGTTTCTTTCCTTTACGGATCCTACCTGACCTCTCTGGACAAGGAAACGGTCGACTGGCTGTTGTTCGGGATCGCCCTGGCTCTGGGCATCGTCGGGGTTTTTCTGGTACAGCTGGCCGAAAAGCAGCACGCTCAGGATTCCGAGAACGTCAGCAGCAATCTCACCATTATTGAAAGCAGCCTGAACAATATCGTGGAAAAGGTGGGGCAGCTAAGCGCTCAGAAACATGAGATTTTCACCTACGACATGTCCCAGAAAATTGACGACATGCTCATCGAGGATCTCAACAACTTTGCGGATTCCCGCAAGACCATCTCCCATGCCTATGGGTTGGAAGCTTTTGCCGAGGTGATGAATCACTTTGCCGGGGGAGAGCGTTATCTGAACCGGGTGTGGTCCGCTTCCGCGGATGGTTACATCGATGAGGTAAATGCTTATATCGAAAAAGCCCACGAACAATTTCTGGAAGCCCGCCAAAAATTGGATGGGTTTGCTCAGCGCTCGTAGTTGGGTTTGGACCCCGGCCCAGTCATCCCGGTATGTTTTAGGCCGGGACCGGGGTGACGACCCTTTTTCCAGCCTACGCCACCCCGGGCTTGATCCGGGGTGGCATCCTTATTACCGCATCCGGACGGCGGTGGTTTGGGGTTTGCTGAGGTCGATCCGGTAAACCGCCCCGTCCCCCAGGGTTACCTCCAGAAGCTGCTCCCCGATCATTTTCAGAACAGCCTGTTCGGGTTTCCCCCCCAGTTCTCCGGGCAGCACAAACCACTTCAGGGCCAGTTGCCCCGTCTCCTCCCGCCGCACTTCCACCGGAAAAGCGCTACCCTGGGAGTCCGGCGCTGCGCTGCGCTGCCTGCTTTGGAGAGCCTTCCGGTCCAACAATCCGGTTTCCTTTTTTTCCCCGTCGGCCTGAAGGGATTTTTCGCGGGCCGGCGAATCGGGTCGCGCGGAAATGGTTACTGCTATCTTGTGATCTCCCAGGGCAAACTGATGCTCCCCATACCAGTCACCACCGGCCGGAGCGACGGTTGCGAAAGCGGGTTTTTCATTGGCGGCGGCAAACCCGGAAGCCACCTCATCCCCCATTTCCGCTATTTCTCCGGAGGCCTGCCGGTCGGCGCGATCCTCTGCCAGGGCCATTTGCGGCACGGCCGCTTTTCCGGCGCCAGCCGCCTGCATTCCGCCTAATCCCGGTGAGGGCGGCGGTGCGGCGGCGGTAATTTCAGGTTGTGGGGTTGTCCGGGAAGTGCGGGCAGCGGCCGAAACGGCATCGTTTTCGGCAAGTGCTTCGCCCTCCGGAACCCGCGCCGATTCGCTGACCGCCTCCAGGGCTTCCGGCAGGGTCTCATCCCGATCGGCCATAGCCCGGAACTGATCTTCCGCTTCGGCGAGTTTGTCCGCGGCCGGGCTTTCGGCAGCCGCCATGGCGGTTTCCCGGGTATCACCCTCCTGGAGGAGAAAATATCCGCCCAGGGAGATCACCAAAACCAGCATCGCAGCGGCGATCTTCATCCATGCAAAACCGTCCCTCTGCGGGGCGCGGCGCTCCGCCAGCTGTCGTTTCAGCTCCGCCTTCAACTCAACACGTCCCACCGAACGAATTGCGGCAATCACCTCTTTTTCATTTCGGACGGCGGCTTGCAGGGCCTGGTCGGCGTTCATTTTCGCTTCGAAATCCCGGCGTTCCTCGGCGGAAAGGCGGTTCATCAAATAATTTTCAATTTGCGCCTGAAGCACGGCAAGGGGATTTTCTGGTTCGATCGACATACGGTTATACTTCCTTTTGCAGGCCGGCAGCCTGCAGAAATTTTTTCAAAGCCTGGTTACACTGATACTTCTTGGCCTTGGCGACGTTGGCGTTGGCGAACTTCATGACTTCGGCGATATCCCGGAAGCTGCGCTCTTCAAAATAAAAGAGCATCAACAGCTGGCGGCACACCGGATTCAGAGAATCCAGAGCGTTCCGCACCCGCTCGACCTTTTCCGCTTCCAACACCAGATCCAGACTGGAGGGATCTTCGCTGACCGGTTCCTGATCGGGTTCGCTGTCGCTGATGCGGCGACGCTTGCGCAACTCGGCCAGCCACTTGTTCTTGGCCACTGCCATTACAAAAGTGCTCACCTTGGCCGTCAGGCTGAAGTCCGGTTGGGCGGCTTTTTGCCACAACACCACAATCGCTTCCTGGAGAAGATCCTCCGCATCGTCCGCGCTGCCGCCGTTGTTGCGAATGTATCCTTCCACCATTTTTTGATAACGCAGAAAAAGCTCGCTGAGAACCGTTCGGTCGTTGGCGCGAATGCGCTCGATCAAAACCTTTTCACTATCCGCTGCAAACAGTCTCATTGACCTTTTGTCCATTAATATCATCTATAGGTGAAACGTAAACCCGGAAGAAAAAATTCCAAACTGCGCATCGTTCCGGACCTCCAAATATTAGGCTTGAAAAGGGTACCAGTCAAGCCCGGTCCGGCAAGGGTATACCAAACGGGTTCAATCTAAACAAACACCCGCCGAGGGAAATGAGGCGTGGCACCAACGTTCAAAAGGAGTTTTTTTGTGAAAACGACATCTTTATTCCGACTGGCCCTGTGGATTACCGGGCTGTTTTTCTACGCGGGCAGCGCTCTGGGGCAGGGCCGCATCATCTTCCCTCCCTTTCCGGAACCGCACTTTCACCCCCAACCTGTTTCTCTGAGCAGCGTGGACGCCCGGGTAGACATCCGCGACGGGGTCGCCGAGGTGCAATTAGGGCAGGAATTCTACAACCCCAATAACCGCGAGCTGGAAGGGGATTATCTCTTCGCCATTCCCGGAGAAGCACAGATCCGCGATTTTTCCCTTTACATCAACGGCCGCAAACAACAGGGGCAAATTCTCGATGCCCGGGAAGCTCAAAAAATTTACGAGGACATTGTGCGGCGTTTGGTGGACCCGGCGCTGCTGCAATACGCCGGACAGGGACTGTTCAAAACCCGCATATTTCCTTTTCCGGCGCGCGGCAACCGGGAGGTGGAGATCCGCTATGCGACGGTTCTCGGCTACGAGAACAACCTTTACCGCCTGGTATTGCCGGTCCGGCAAAGCGGACAGGCCAGCATCGATCGCTATAACCTGACCATCAACCTCAGCAGCCGCGATGCCCTCGGCAATATCTATTCTCCCACCCACGCCCTGTCGGTTCAGCGCAACGGGGACCGGGAAGCCACCATCACCCTTAGCCAAAACGGTTTTGCCGGGGACAAGGACATCGTGCTTTACTACAGCCTGCGCGACCAAGGTGATATCCCCGCCAACCTCCTCACCTTCCGCCCACGGACCGATGAAGACGGCTTTTTTATGTGGATGGCCACTCCCGCGGAAGTTCGCCAGGCAGCCCGTATTCCCCGCGACCTGACCTTCGTGGTCGATGTCTCCGGCAGTATGCAGGGCGAAAAAATGGTGCAAGCCCGGGAAGCGCTGAAGTTTGCCGTTGGCACCCTGAAGCGCGAGGACCGCTTTCAGATCCTGGCCTTCAGTTCCACGGTGAGGGCCTTTCAGCGGGGTTTGTTACCCGCCACCCGCGAGAATCTGGAAAATGCCCGATATTTTATTGATGAACTGCGTCCCGGCGGCGGCACCAATATCGAAGAAGCCCTGCTGAACGCCCTGGACGCCAAAAAAGCCCGGGACAACCGGATGACCGCCATCGTCTTCCTCACCGACGGATTGCCCACCGTGGGGGAAACCGACATCGCCCGGCTGCTCGAAAAAATCAAAAGGGAAGGGAACGAATTTACCCGGCTGTTCAATTTCGGGGTGGGATATGACGTCAACACCTTTTTGCTGGATAAACTGGCCGAAGAGAGCCGGGGCAGCAGCAACTATGTGCGTCCCGAGGAGAACATCGAGGAGGCCGTTTCCAATTTTGTCAGCAAAATCGGGGATCCCATTCTGACCGACCCGGATCTCGCCTTCGGGAATCTGCCGGTTTACGACGTCTTTCCCGCCCGCCTACCCGACCTTTTTGCCGGGCAACGGGTCTTGGTGATGGGCCGCTACCGCTCGCCCGCCGATGGTAATTTCGAACTCACCGGCCGCCAGGGCGGCCGGCGCCAGACGCTGCGTTATCCGGTTTCTTTGCCCCGACGCAACCGGGAGAATGACTTCATTGCCCCGCTATGGGCCAATCGCAAAGTGGCCTTTCTCCTGGAACAAATCCGCTTCCACGGGGAAAACCGGGAATTGATCGAGGAGGTCAAACAACTCGGGGAAGCCTACGGTATCATCACTCCTTATACCAGCTATCTGGTGACCGAAGAAGGCGATGAAATGGCGCGGGAGCCCGGCAATGAGGACCGGTCGCGTTCTGGCGCCGGCCGTGCCGCGGCCCGGGAAAAGCGCGCCCTGATGGATAACTTTTCCCTGGCCCCTCAGGCATCGACCGGGGCAAGTGCGGTGGAAAGCAGCAAGATGCTCCAGAAAATGGCCGAGGCCGAACAAGAGGCCAACGATCTCGTTACGGTGCGCCGCATCGGGGGGCGAACCTTCAAGCTGGAGCAGGGCATCTGGGCGGAGCAAAACCTGCCTGAATCCCTGCGGGTGGAAAAAATCCCCTTTGCCAGCGAAGCCTATTTTGATTTGGCGCGGCAACATCCCGAACTGGCCCAGATTCTGGGATTGGGCAAACAGGTGAAATTTCGCCTGGAAAACCGGGTGATTGTGATTGACGAATGATTTGCCGTTAGGGCTACGGCGCGCTGTAGATGTCCGGCATGCCGGACATCTACGACCGGTATTTAAAGGTTTTGATCAAAAAAAACAGGGCGGGGAAAATAGACAGCACCCCGAAAATCAGCCCGTAGCCCAGAATGGTCATCACCAGATCGGGAGCGCGGGTAGCGTGAAGGGTCAGATGTTCCCCGTCTGCCAGGCGAATTGCGACCGGATACTGGGCGGCAATCCAGGACAGAACGATCAAACTGGCCAGCCCTCCGGCCACGATCCGCAGCAGGTGCCAGCGTTTCTTCCGGAGCACCGCCAGGAATAACCCCAGCCCCAGAGTCGCCAAACCGACCCCGATCAGGCTGAGGGGATGCTCCAAAAAGCGCCCCGCCAGCGAAAAGCCGGCCAGTTCCCCGCTCAGGAAAACCACCCCTCCCAGCAAAACGGTTGCCCCCAGGGCCATAACGGCCTGGCGGATCACCCTTTGTTGCAGGTTGGAACCGTCCTCGGTTTCCCCGATCAGAAAGGTGGCCGCCAGAAAGGCGAACAGGGCACTGGTCATCAGCCCCAGAGACAGCGAAAAGGGGTTAAACCAGGGCCAGATATAGCCGCTCAGGAAATCGGTGGGGGTGGTTCGCAGGCGACCCAGAATGGTGGCCCCGGCAATGCTGCCCAGAAACAGGGGGGTCAGAAAACTGGCCATGGTAAATGCACTGGAATAAACCCGGTGAGAGCGATCCCGGATGGCATCGTAATGCCGGAAGGCAAAGGCGGTGCCGCGGAAAACAATGCCGATCAGCATCAACATAATCGGCAAATGCAGGTAGGTGGAAATCAGCGCATAGGTTTTGGGGAAGCCGTTAAACAAAATCACGATAATCAGGATAAGCCAGATGTGGTTGGCCTCCCATACCGGGCCGATCGCCTGGTAGGTGATGCCCTCCATTTCTTCACGGTATTTGCGCGAGGTGAACAGCTCCAGAATGCCCGCCCCGAAATCAGCTCCCGCCAGAATAACGTAAAGCAGCAGGGCAACAATCAACACGAATAAAATCCACTCATACATGGTGCACCTCCTCCGGATTCTGCAGGGCCCGGCCACCCTGATAGCGGGCGTTGAGCACCCGCACCTGGCGTACCATCAGCCAGGTCACCAAAATGCTCAGCAACAGGTATAACAGGGTGGTGGAAAGAAACATGTAGATCAGCCCGGGCATGGGGGTCAGGGCCTCGGCGGTTCGCATAACCTGATAAATAATCCACGGCTGGCGCCCCACCTCGGTAACCGTCCATCCCGCTTCCACGGCCAGGAACCCGCTCGGCGCCGCCACAACCAGCAGTTTGAGAAAGCGCGGATGGTTAAGGCACCCGGGGCGTTTCCAGCGCACCCAGAAAAACAGCAGGGTTACCGCAGCCATAAACATGCCCAGGGCCACCATCACCTGGAAGGCCAGATGGGTTATCAGCACCGGAGGCCAGTTCTCGCGGGGAAAAGCCTCCAACCCCTTGACCTCGGCATCGAAATCCCCAAAGGCCAGAAAGCTGAGCATGTTGGGCAGGTGGATTCCGTATTTCACCTCCATTTTTTCCGGGTCCGGCAGTCCGCCGATCAGCAAATCCGCTCCGCTTTCGGTATAAAAATGCGATTCCATCGCCGCCAGTTTTTCCGGCTGGCGTGCGGCAATGTCCTTGGCGGAAAGATCGCCGGAAAGCGGTTGCAAGAGGGCGGCAATGCCCCCGATGGTTAAGGCAATGGTGAGAGCCCGCCGGTGCACCGGGTGCTCGGGATGTCGCAGAAGTTGCAGGGCGTGCAGTCCGGCCACCCCGAATCCGGTAGCGGCAAAGGCGGCCAGGGTCATGTGCAGGGACTGGGTAAACCAGGCGGGATTAAACATCGCCTGGACGGGATCGATATTGAGGGCCTGGCCGTCGACCCAGTCAAACCCCTGGGGACTGTTCATCCAGGCGTTGGCGGCCACCACCAGGATCCCGGATATGACCCCGGAGATGCCCACCACCAGTCCGGAGGCAAAGTGCACCCAACGATTCATGCGGTTCCAGCCGTACAGGAATAGCCCCAGGGCAATCGCTTCGATAAAAAAGGCGGTGCCTTCCAGAGAAAAGGGCATTCCGATAATGGGTCCGGCGTGCTCCATAAAATTGGGCCACAGCAATCCCAGTTCAAAGGAAAGCATGGTCCCGGATACCGCCCCGGTGGCAAAAAAGATGGCCACCCCTTTGGACCAGGTTTTGGCCAGGTCCAGATCCACCGGATCGCCCTTGCGAAGCCAACGCCAGTGGGCGACGGCCATCAGAAAGGGCATTACCATGCCGATGCAGGCAAAGATGATGTGGAAACCCAGCGAGAAGGCCATTTGAAGCCGGCCGGCGAGGAGATCTTCCATAAGATTTAACCTTTTTATAATTGGATGCCTCTCGCCCAAAAAAGGCGCGATAATTATTTCACAATACCGGTAAAACGGGAAAGGGTTTCCCCGAGTGAAAAAAACTGTATAAAAAACGCACAGTTTTCAGAAAAAATCAGCAGAGATAATTAAAACGATGGCTCAGAATGGCGAATTAGAAGGCGTTTGAAGAATTGGCACGGGACTTGTTATTATAATAACTGCAGGTCAACAAGCCTGCACTTGATCATCGAAAAAAAATACCCCCATCCCTAAAAAAGCGATGGAGAATCCTTCGGGGTTCTTCATCGCTTTATTTTTTTAACCCTGCCGTTGCCGGGTGTGGCATCGCTCCTGGGTATGGAAAAATAGGATTTTAGCGCCCTGCGAATCATTTCCTGCGTTAGCTGGGGATACTGGCGCTGCAGATCTTCCAGGCTGGCGCCTTCGGCCAGCAATTCGACCAGCAGCTCAACCGTGAGGCGGGTGACGGGTCTGCTGTGGGTTCCGGTGGTGGTTTGTTTGATGGCAACCCCCTTCTTATAAACGTAAGTGGCAGTCTGTTTTTTTATTCACAAAAACAAATAAAGTGCCAATCCGCTTAAAGCTGCCCGAAACCGCCGGAAATGGGATTAAACTGCTATTATTTCCGGCAAAGCATGCCCGGCTGTGCAAATTTCGCACAGCCGGACAAATACTGTAAAAAGTAATGGCCGTTTGCGCTGGTTTGGGGGGATTAACGCCCCCATGTCCCCTGTTTTTTAGGGCGATTGATGGCATACCCGAAGGTAAAGGAATAGCGGTTTCCGCGAGGACTGGTTGCCAGGGAAAAATTCAGGGGAATCTGGACATCGCCGTATTTGATGGATTTCCCCATGCCGATGATCAGAGCGGTATGGACGGTATCCTCGGTAAACAGGACATTGGGCCCCAGGCCAAATTCCACCCCGTTGGGCAGCCGGATCCCCATAACCAGGTTGATGTGGGGCAGAACCGTGCCGTTTTCCACCCCCGCGACCATGGGAATAAACTCTACCACGAAATCCGGGCCAACGGTATTTTCGGGGTGAATGGTATACTCGAAATGCCAGCCGAACTGGCTTAAAACCGGGTTAAAGCCGCGCTCTTTGAGTTCGTCATACAGGCTCCCTTCCGGGGCAACCGTCAACCCCAGGCGCGGGCCACTGAGGTTGAGCTCCTGAAATTTGACCGGTTCGCCGCTTTGAGGGTAGGCGGCACTTATCAGAAGCATCAGGGCGCCGATAATCATCATTAAACGTTTCATATTTCCTCCGTCAGGATTTTAGGGACCATTCCCTGAGTGGAGAAGGCCAAAAAGTGAGCCATAGCCATAATTGCTTTTAAAGTATATACTTAAGTCTTTTTCAGAGAAGGTTGTTTTCGTTTTTTTTGGTGAACAGCTGTAAGAATTTTTGAACGTCCGGAACGCTGTCGGGGAGTTTTATTTTCATTGAAAAAAACAGCCCCAAGGCGTAATTTGCGGACCCTTTTGGGCAGAAGGATCTGCCTTCAACAAAAGCGGGATAACTATAAACCGTAATACCGTGGGCCCTTTGCCGAAGGCAGGAGAAACATCCGGAACCTCAGCCACTCCCGGGGTTTCTCAAGATTATCACCCCCTGCCGCCTTTGGCCTTTATGGTCTCGCGATAGAAACACTATCAGTGGGAAATTGATATGGCTACCGCCGCACGTCGTGCTACGACCGACCTCGGGAAAAACAAATTGGGCAAACTATACCGGGACCTTTGCCTTCCCAGGATTATCGAAGAACGTATGCTGGCCCTTCTGCGCCAGGGTAAACTTTCCAAGTGGTTTTCCGGCATTGGTCAGGAGGGCATTAGCGTGGGGGCCACCTCGGCCCTCAACAGCGATGATATTATCCTGCCCATGCACCGTAATCTCGGCGTATTTACCACCCGGGAAGTACCGCTGGATCGCCTTTTCCGGCAGCTAATGGGCAAGGACGGCGGCTTTACCAAAGGACGGGATAGGTCCTTCCATTTCGGCATTCCCGAATACCACATCATTGGGATGATCTCTCACCTGGCCGCTATGATGCCGGTGGCCGACGGGCTGGGGCTGGCTTTTCAATTGAAGCAGTCCCGGCGGGTGGCCCTCAGTTTTGTGGGGGACGGGGCAACCAGCGAAGGGGATTTTCACGAGGCCCTCAATCTGGCCGCGGTGTGGAAACTCCCGGTTATTTTCCTGATCGAAAACAACGGCTATGGCCTTTCCACCCCGGTTCAGGAACAATACGCCTGTGCCTATCTTTCCGATCGCGCCGCCGGTTACGGGATGAGGGGCGAGCGCATCGACGGCAACGACATCCTTGCGGTGTACCAGGCGGTTAGCGAAGCCGCTAAACGCGCCCGGGACGGCGAAGGCCCCACCCTCATCGAAGCCATGACCTTCCGGATGCGCGGCCACGAGGAAGCCTCCGGAACCAAATACGTTCCCCAGGAATTGTTCGACGCCTGGGAAAAGAAAGATCCGATTACCCGTTTCGAGGCTTATTTGGAGGAAAACAATTTGCTTCCGGAAAAAGCCCGCCGGGAAATCCGGACCGAACTGGCGGCCGGCATCGAAGCGGCTATTGAAGACGCGTTGAACGCCCCCCTCCCGGACAGTAACATCGAAGCGGAAATGGCCGATGTTTATGCCACCGGGACACCTTTTGCCGGCGCCCCGTCCGGCCCGAGCTCGGAAAAGCGCTATGTGGATGCCGTGAGCGACGGACTCCGGCAGGCCATGGAAAACGACCCTTCGGTTTTGGTGATGGGTCAGGATGTGGCCGAATACGGTGGGGTCTTTAAGGTTACCCAGGGATTTGTTGAACAATTCGGCAAAGCGCGGGTCCGCAACACCCCCATTATCGAATCCGGCGCCATTGGGGCGGCCATGGGATTGGCAATGGAGGGGTTTAAGCCGGTGGTGGAAATGCAGTTTTCGGATTTCGTAACCTGCGGCTTCAACCAGATTGTCAATAACCTGGCCAAAACCTATTACCGCTGGAATACCCCGCTAAACGTTACCCTGCGCTTGCCTTCCGGCGGCGGGGTCGGCGCGGGCCCCTTCCACTCCCAGAATCCCGAGGGCTGGTTTTTCCAGGTGGCCGGGTTGAAGGTGGTCGCTCCGGCCACCCCCGCGGACGCCAAAGGCCTGCTGATGAGCGCCATTCAGGATCCCAATCCGGTGCTGATCTTCGAGCATAAGGGGCTCTACCGCAGCATCAAGGAACCCATTGCGGACGCACCCTACGGCATCGAGATCGGCAAGGCGAGAGTGGCCCGGGAAGGCCAGGACCTGACCGTGATCAGCTACGGAATCGGGGTACACTGGGCCCTGGAAACCGCCACTTTACTGGCCAGGGAAGACGGCGTAGACATCGAGGTGCTGGATCTGCGCAGCCTGCTGCCCTGGGATCGGGAAGCCGTTCTGGCCTCGGTCCGCAAAACCGGCCGGGTGTTGATCCTCAACGAAGCGCCGGTTACCGGCAGCATCAGCGGGGAAATCGCCGCCTGGATCGGTGAAAACGCCTTCGGGGAGCTGGATGCCCCGGTGGCCCGAATCGGTTCCCTGGACACCCCCATTCCCTTCAGCCCCCGCCTGGAGCAGAACATCTTCTGGCCGAAAACCCGGCTGGTGGACCGCCTGCGGGAACTGCTGGCTTTTTAAGCCTGTTCCGCAGGCTATTTTGAAACCACTTGACCTGATTTACCCTTAGGGCGTGTCGATAATCATCTAAATTGTCGAATTTTCTAATTATCAACACGCCCTAGCCGGAAATGGCTCCGGTTAGCAGGTTCAGGGTAAAAGAACGCGCCCCGCCGTTGATCTCCACCGTTACCGTAGTGCTCCCATCAAAAAAGACCTCGTAGGGAATGGAATAGCTCTGAGAGATCCCCAGGGTTTCGAAGGTTCCGCCGGCCACCCCGCTGATGCTGCCGCCGGTAGGAATATGATTGACGCTGGTTTCCGGAAGGGTCAGGGCATTTAGGGAATAGGTGCTGCGCCTGCGAAAAGTGTAGTTCTGGGCGTCGTCGTTGCCGGTTAAGGTATAGGTCGAGGAGTCGCTGCCGGCTCCGTTGAGGACGTGGACAGCCGTCAAAATGTCACTGATAAAGGATTGAGAGCGGCGGTTCAGGTTCACCGTGGTGGTGGTATTGCTGCCGACAAAGCTGGTATCCCCACTTAAATGGGCGCGCACCACCATGCTATCGGTAAATTCCGGGACAAAAATGGGAATTTCATTTCCGTTGGCACGGAAGAATGACATTCCCAGGCTCAGTTGCACCCAGCGTACCGCAATACTGGTATCGATAGCGGCATTTTTACTGTAGAAATCCTCCCGGGTAACCTGGGCCAGTACGGATACTTCCGCCATGGCGCCGCCGCTGTTTTGGGAAAGCTCCGCGGCAACCAGCTCATTCTCCTGGCTGTCCGTGAGGGATACGGGGTTTTCCAGCAGATCTTCCTTACACCTGCTCAAACCCACCAGCAACAAATTTAAACTCAACAGCACCATCATAAACTTCATCGATTACTCCTTTATTTCTGGTCCTTCAGGCGACCATCGTCCCGGGAATACCCAAAGCTATTGCAAAGGGTTGCGGGGATGCTTAAGATTAGACAGCCTTAGCTTTCCACCACCGTTTTCTGGTGGCCGTCACAGGACCCATTACCCATTCAGAGGACCTACTTATGTCTTTGCAAAAACTCGATCGCGCCCTTAAGGCCGAGGTGGATCAGCTCGTCAGCGAAGGACGTGCCAAAGCCCCGGAACGCATCATCACCGGTTTTATTCCCCCGCAGGGCTCCCGGGGCCCTCGCTACAGATTGCAGGGTTCGGATCGCGACTATATCCGCATGAACGCCAACAGCTACCTTTCTTTATCCAACGACCCCCGGCTGATTGCCGCGGCAGACAAGGCCACCCACCAGTTCGGGGTGGGGCCGGGAGCAGTTCGTTTTATTGACGGCACCTTTACCCACCACGTTGAGTTGGAAAAACGAATCGCCGCCTTTGTCGGAAAACCGGCCGCCAAAATTTTCAACTCGGCCTATACCGCCAACCTGGCATTGGCTCTGACCATTCAGAACCAGCAAACCCATTGGATTGGCGACGAGCTGAACCATAACTGCATTATCCGTGCCATGCGCATCTCCAATGTGCCGCGCGACCACAAGGCGATTTATCGCCACAACAATATGGAACAACTTGCCGAACACCTCGCCAATATCCCCGAGGGAATCGAGCGGGTGGTGGTCATTTTTGACGGTATTTTCAGCATGCGCGGGGATTTCGCCCCCATCGACCAGATCGAAAAACGGGTTCAGCCCCATCGCGAGCGCTTCCGCGACGGCATTGTCACGGTGGTCGACGATTCTCACGGGATCGGCGCCTATGGCAAAAACGGGCGCGGCACCAGCGAACACACCGGCACTACCCCGGATGTTATTGTGGGCACCTTTGGCAAGGCCTTCGGGGTCAACGGGGGATTTATTGCGGGCAGCGAGGCGCTTATCGAGGCGGTCCGCCAGAAAGCCGATACCTACATCTACACCAATCCGCTCAGCGTGGCCGACTGCGCCGCTGCCCTGGAAGGGGTAAACATTTGCGACAGTGAAGAAGGGCGGGAGCGGTTGGCCCACCTGAAAGCCCGCACCGAACAATTCCGGCGCGGGGTTGAAGCCCTGGGCATGGAGAGTATTCCGGGACCTCATCCGGTGGTACCGGTGCTGGTTCGGGACACGGCCCGCACCAGACAGTTCGTTCAGTATTTATTTGAGAACGGGGTGTTGGTGGTGGGGCTGACCTTCCCGGTTGTGCCCAAGGGGGATGAGACCATGCGTTTTCAGATCAATGCGGCCCATACCGAAAGTGATATTGCCGCCGTCCTGGAAATTATGGGGAAATTTGGGAAATAGAAGGGCTGGACATTAGGACCGAAGGACGACGGGACTGGAAGACAAAAAACGAACCTAAGATCCTATGACCACGAAGACGTGGTGAAAATGATCACCGCGCCCTCAAAAAAGATATTCTAAGGATCCAAGGATCTGAGGATCTTTGGTCCTTCGGTCTTCCGGTCCAGCAGTCCTTTTGTCCTTCGGTCTTCCGCCTAGTTCGCCTGCATTCCGGCGGCCACCTGCTCCACCGCAGACCAAACCCGCAGGGTATTGCCGCCGCAAATTTTTTCAATATCTTCTTCGCTGTAACCGCGTTTCAGCAGTTCCGCAATCAGGTTGGGGAAGCCGGAGACATCATCCAAACCAGCGGGCAAAAAGGTGACCCCGTCAAAATCCGAGCCGAAGCCCACGTGGTCCACCCCGACCATCTTCACCACGTAATCGATGTGGTCCGCAACATCGGCCACGCTGCCGACCGGATTATTCTTCCGCTCAGCATGGATGAACTCCTGCAGTTTTTCACTACCGGCCTGGAGTCCGGTCTCCTTCTTGTGTTCGTCGACCTTTTCCTCGAAGGCCTTCCAGCCGCCCTGGTATTCGGTCTTCAAAAAATCCGACCCGAAGTTGATGCAGATGACCCCGTCATTCTCCGCCAGAAGGCGAATCATATCGTCATTCATATTGCGCTCCCAATCCGGGGTAAAGTGGCGGCAGGAGGAGTGGCTGGCAAAAACGGGCGCCTTGCTAAGGGCCATCACCTGGTAAAAGGTGCTGTCCGAGATGTGGGAAACGTCAATGATGATCCCCAACCGGTTCATTTCCGCGACCAGCTCGCGGCCGAAGGGGCTCAGGCCGTTCCACTTGCGTTCCTTGTCGTAGGAGGAATCGCAGATATGATTGTTTTTGGAGTGAGTGAGGGTGATGTAGCGGATGCCGCGGTCGTAAAAATGGCGCAGGTTTTCCATCTTTCCCTCGATCGGGGCCCCGTTTTCCATGCCCATGGGTAGGGCGACTTTTCCCCCGGCGGCGAAAATACGACGCACATCGGCGACCGAAGCGGCCACCTCAAATTTGTCCGGATAGGTTTCCGCCAGATTGTAGACCACATCGATTTTGCCATCGGCAAATTCTTTGGCGCCGCCTTCGGCCTGCAAGCGGGCCGGGATGTAAATGGACATAAAAGGTGCGTTTAATCCACCCGCAATGGCCCGGACATAGTCAAAGTCCCCGAAACGGGAGCGGCCGGAGACATCTTCCCGATACTCTCCCAGGCGATAGGGCAGATCGATATGCCCATCGGTGATGATAAACTTTTTGGCCAGTGCTCGCGCCTGCGGCAGAAAGTCTTCGGCCGTTTTGCCTTCGTTGGGACCTCCGGCAATGGCGGTGGCCCCGATCAGACCGGATAGAACCAGGGGAATTAAACGTAAGGTCATGGGACCTCCTCATGTTGTTAAAGGGTTGCCTTCCCGGAGCGGGGGGCCTCCGGGGATGGGGAAGTTAGCGCTGCAGACGGGGGTGGATAGGCCCGGGATTTCGCACTTCGATCAACTCGTTAAACCGAAGATCTCGCAGAAAAATCCGATAAAGTCCGGAGACAATTTCGCCGGTATCGCCGCGCTGGGCCTGGACGGCCACATCAACTTGATTGGGCAGGTAGTGGTTCCCGATCCACAGGGGCTCCAGCCCGTAAACCAGGCCTTCGGTCACCTCTCCGTTCACGGTTTTCTGGCTTTGCCATCCCACGCAATACCACTTGTTTTCATCCAGCTTATAGACGGGGTGGGTAATGGTTCGCTGGTTTCCGGCTTCCCAGACCACCTCGCGCAACAGACCGCTTTTGGCGTAGTTTTCCCGCAGGCGGAAATTTCCCTGGGGATCCTTGTAAGATATCCCCACCGTATCGCTGGCCATCCGGGCCAGGGCCCCGTCCGGAATACTGTACATGGGGGGTTGAAAGATGTATTTCTTGAAATCGAAGAGGATATCCTCCCACAGGTTCTTCAGGTCCTGAATGCGCAGCAGCATCTCCCTGCGCAGAGAATCCTTCTCGGCAGCGGCAGGCAGGGTCTGAAGCACGTAATACCGATCCTCGGGGCTGGTCCAGATAAACTTCAGGGGATAATAGTGGGTGGAATCGCCGTATTGCGCGATGAAGTCGATGTAGGCCTTCGAGGTTAATTCAAAGGAAAAATTATCGACATCCCGCTGCAGCAGGTAGTGATAATATTGGCCGGTGCGTTCCCGGAAGGCGTTCCAATCTTCACCTTCCTGTGCAAAAGCCGGTGCGAGAAAGACGATCAACCCCAACAACAACAGAAACCTGCGCCTCATGGTTTGCTCCTCATGTGCTACGAGTGCGGCCTCCCGGGGTTTGCAGATATTCCGGGAGAGCGGTTAGTCCGTTTCGAACAGGCGCATAATTTACCAATTCCGACCTAAAAATCCAGTCCGGATCCAATTTTTGGGATGAAAAAACCCGTTTGCGGTGCGCAAACGGGTTTCAAAAGGGGGAAAAATGTGGGGGAACACTAACGCGCGGCGATCAGATCTTCTCCGGCCGGTTGTTCCAGGCTTCCCAGAGATGTGCCGTGCTGGGGGTAGATGGTCTTGAGAATCTGATATTTATGGTAAATATCATCGACATAATCGACCGTTTCATCCGAGCCGTTGAAATAACCGTAATTGGGTTCGCCCTGTTCCCAGACCTCCAGGTGCAGTTTACCGCTTTCCCGGGTGAGCAGGGGCAGGCACTCCCGCACCCCGTTATTCCAGGCGTTGGGGTCCAATCCTTTGAAGCGGGCGATATCCTGAGCGTCAAAAATCCGGGCGGTTCCGCAGTTATAAGCGGCCAGGGCCAGCTTCAACTGGTGTTCCGGGGTGCTGTCCGAAAAATATTTGAGCTGCTTATACATGTAATAGATACCGGCCGCAATATTTTCCTGAGGGTCCTTGGATATATAAGCGATGTCCAGTTCCCGGGTAATTTCGCGGGCGGTACGCGGCATAATTTGCATCAACCCCATTGCCCCGACGTGGCTGCGGGCATTCTCGCGGAAGTAGGATTCCTTGAGAATCTGGGCGACGATCAAACGCCAGTCCAGCTCGTAGCGGTCGCTGTATTTTTTGATGATGGGGAGGTATTTCTGAATTTTTTCGGTGTAATTGCGGGGCAACTTGCGTTTGCGGAACTCGTCGGCGATTTTCTGTTGCTCAACCTTAAGGGCAACTTTTTCTTCGATCATCGCCAGAAGGGTGTCCTGTTCGGTCAGGGTATCCGCCACCGTCCGGTGGTCACTCTGTTGATAGACCATGGAGCCCCAAAGCAGCATGCCCATCAGCGCGAACCCTGTTAAAAAGATAATTTTCATAAAACTTCACTGGCTGTTGGTGTCACATTGTGCGCACTGCAAGAAGCAGTTGCACCACTTAATCCGGGTATTGGTGCAGTGGAAAGGGCCCGCGGCAGGCGAGCCGGGTGGTGGGTTCCCAGGTCCACCCCAATCCCCTAATCAGTATCGGCGATTACACAGAACAGTTGAGCACATCGCATAATAAAAAGGTGCTCCCAATCTGTTTGTGTTGTATCGCAATTCTTTCCTTTAATACGGTTTATTAACGATCTGGTTCTTTTCTCTTTAATTTTTTCAACCATTCCCGTGGCGGTGCGGACATCCCGTCCCAGCCGAGGATCCAGTAGGAAACCAAGGCGATGAAGCCGCATTCGAAAAACAACCCGGCGCCGGCGGCCATTCCCGCACCGCCTGCCGCCCAAACCGTAGCGGCTTCCAGGATACCGTCCTCTCCGGCACGGGCGCTGATAATCAGGGCGGCACAGACAATGCTGATGGCCAGAGCCACCTGAGCCCCGTCGATCCAGACCACCCCGCCGGGGATAAAGCCGGGAATTCCGTTGTTGACCATCATGGCCATTGCCGCGCCGATGGCGATCAAAAAATGTATTCCCCAGCGCCCTTGCTGAGAGCGCGTGCCGATCAGCACCCCGCTAAGGGCGGCCAGCAGCAATTGGGTTAAATTCAGGATGATCGGCAGCATGGTTGATTTTTGGGACTTAGTTTAGGAAATGCCCGCTATTTGTTGCAAAACATTTTTATTTTTCTGAATTATATCGCCCCCAAAACTCAAAAAATCAA
>JAGRBF010000063.1:25815-26646 GCA_020434205.1 Calditrichota bacterium
GATCCCGGGGGGGCCCGGGATCAATTCGGTTTTGGGAAACCCTTCGTACATCCCCAGAACATATTCGCGAAAGCCCTCATTTCCGCTGCAAACCGCCCACCAGTAGAACAGGGGCAGAAGGGCGTTCAGGCAAATTTGCCCGAGCCGCTGCCGGCCGACCCCCTGGCAGGGCAGGCTTTGGCGCCAGTATTGGGCGATAAAACGGTTCAGCTCCGGATCCGGGACGCTCCAAAGGCAGCCTGGCAGATCTTTTAACAAACGATGGACACCCCGCCGCTCTCCCGCCAGGGCCAGCAGGCGGCTCAGCAATCCGGCCGGAGCATGGCCCATGTGGAGCTGGCTTAACGCCGCCAGGCGAAAGAGGGGGTGATTATGGGGGTGAATACCGCCGACCTGCCACTGGGCCGGCTGCATTTTTTCAAAGTACCCCGCGGTTTGCCAGGTGTGAAACAGCGACCATGCCGGAGCGGCCGTTGCCGGGATATAGCGCTTAAGGCCGCCCAGGTAAACCCACCACAGCCAGCGCGGCAAAGGGCCCTTGCCCCCCGTGGGCGGAAGGGGAATTTCCTCCCAGAATAAGTGCCGGAAAGGCGCCTGGTTCCCGTGAAACCCCATTGCTTCGGCAACCAGCAGGAAGGTGAGATGATCCGGGGAGCGCCCCGCAGACCACGCTTTAATACGGCTGACCCGGCGATGGAATCTCGCCAGAGCCAGTTCCGCCAGGCGATCGACCGGGGGCGCCGGGTAAGCGGGCAATCGACCTCTGCCCATCTCCCCTTCTAGGCGCATCATTCTTTGCCGCCACTGTGTTTCCGGGATGCGCAGGTAACC
>JAGRBF010000064.1 GCA_020434205.1 Calditrichota bacterium
TTCTTTTCCACCCGGGAAGGAAGCATCGGCGGAGATGCCGGTATCGGCGGGGGCTGCGGATGCGCAAAGTAAGGCAGCATCAGCCCGCGGAAAAGCAGGTCCGCAGGCCGGTGGAAATCCGCAAAACCCGAATTCCGGACGCCCGCTTTCAGTATCTGGATCACTGGTTTCAGAACAATCTGCCCATTTTGGTGATCGGCGAGTTCAATCCGGTGGCCCCGGTAAAGCGGGTCAATTGAAACCTCACCACCAGGGCACCCAAGCCACTGAGATCATCTGAGCTTTAGGGCGATAACGGCTGCTAAAACGGCGTGAATCCTGGTGTTCTTCGGGAGTTTGTGGCAGAAAAGCGAAAGTAAGGCCGGGGCCCGGAAGGCGCTGGCAAAAGGTTGAGAGAGAATGGGATGCACGGGGCATCCGTAAATAGCGGAGTATTGTCAAAATGATGTTGGATTTCATCAAAAAAAACGGATTGGTATTCCTTTTGTTCGCACCCATCGCCCTGATGGCTCAGGGACAGGAATCGCTGGGGGTAACCACTTACTACTTCAGCGACAGCGGTGGCAACAGTGTCTCCACCACGTCCTTCAACCTGGCCAAAAAAGTTTTCGGCCGCACCGTGCTGCTCTTCGATCTGGAGCTGGACAATGTGACCGTTCCTCCGGTCACGGCCTCTACCGGCGCCACTCGTCCCAGCCGCGAAAGCAGCAAGGAGTTTCAGAAAACCCGCAGCCAGGCCATCGTCGGTATCGAGCAGGGGCTGGACGCCTACACCTCGCTGATGATCAGCGGCTACCGCAGTCATGAGCAGGATTACCAGTCCACTTCGCTGATCGGATCTCTCTCCCGGGAGCTGAACGAACAAAACACCACGGTAACGGTCCGGGGGCAGTACATCGGCGACCAGGTGGGGGAAATCCTTGCTGACGGTACCGTTTTCTATCGCGACAAAACCACCTATTGGGGCGCTGTGAATATCTCGCAGTTGATGTCCCCCACGGTAGTGCTCAACTTCAGCTACGACGGGATCTACTACGACGGCTTTCTGAGCGATCCCTACCGCCAGGTGCGGGTTTTTGACGAAACCAACGACTTTGAGGCCTCTCCGGAAATGCACCCGGATACCCGGCTGCGTCAGGCGCTTACCGCCAAATTCTCCAAGGCGATCCCGGATATCGAAGCCTCCTTTTTCAGCACTTACCGCTACTACTGGGACGATTGGGAGGTGGCTTCCCATACCGCGGATCTGCAGTTCAACAAGTATGTGAACCCCGAGGTGATCGTGCGGATGGACTATCGCTACTACACCCAGGGTGACGCGTATTTCTGGCAGGAGCGCTACCGCGGGGAGCAGTTTTCGGAAACCGGGACCTCTCTGCGCACCGCGGATTACAAATTGCGCTCCTTCAGTTCCAATAATTTCGGACTGAGCCTCTCCTATCTGTTCAAAGAAGTAGCCCGCAAAAACCGGGAACTGGCTTTTCTGGAAAACGCCACCATCGAAATTCGTTACTTCCGTTATTTCAACACCCTGGATTTTTCGGCGAACATTTATCAGCTCAACGTGAATCTGGGAATCTGAGTGAGACGATCCTGAGACAGAAAGATTTGATCCTATGATCCTAAGAAGGAAGACTTTACGGATCACAGGATCAAAGGATCAAAGGATCACAGGATCAAAGGATCGAAGGATTAAAGGATCCAAACAACGGCGCGACAACCATAGCCCGAGCAACCGTCGCAAGGCGGGAAACTTTACGAGGGAAATATGAAGTTCAGGAACGTATTTATCGCATTAGGGATGATCGGGATGTTAACCGGCGGGTATGCCCGCGAAGCCGGCTCTCCCAAAGCAATGGGAGCAGGCTTCGCAAAACTCTCCGGACAGGCCCAACTGGAACTGATGGTCGATCGCTGGCGCTCCCAGGCCGCGATCCGGGGAAATGCTTCCCTCCAGGGCCTGAGCGCAGCCACCCTCAGGGAACCTGCCGAATTGCTGGTGGCCGGGGAAAGCGCCGAAGTTCATTTTGAAGACGGCAGCCTGGTCCGCCTGCAGCGCAGCGGGGAAACCTGGGTAATCAGCAGCGTGGTACAGGCCCAGGCCCGGGAAGTCGACGAAACTCCCGCCGCACCGGCCTATCTGGTTGCCGGTGGAAACTTCACCGCCGGGGAAACCTTTGTGGCCCGCTCCATCAGCGAGGAACACCATATCGAGCGCCTTTCCAAAACGGTGACCCGCCAAAATCTGGACCGCGAATTGTTCGGTGCCCCGGAAAAAAGTGCCGCCTATTATGCCGCGACCTACCGCAACAAGGCGCCCTTTGTGACGGCCAGCTACGTTCAATTTGTAATCGACCCTGCCTGGGACCGCCTGATGTACGGCAGCCTGGAAAACTGGATTAAAAGCTACGGGGATCTGCGGGGACCGTCCGCAATTACCGTGGATCCGCAGGGGCGCGTTTTTGTCGGCGAAAGCGGCCGCAATCGTATCAGCGTGCTGCAGTTAAGCGGTGATGGCGCCAATGCCGAGCTGGTTTTCCGCTATGCCATCGAGGAAGTGGGGGTACCCACCGACCTGGCCCATTTCGATAACGGCACCCCCCTGGACATCAGCGATGATGCCCTCTATATGGTGGATGCCGCCAGCGGGGAGCTGAAGCGCTATGACCTCAGCGAAAGCGGAGCCGTGGAAGCGGGAAGCTGGGACCTGTTTGTGTCTCCCACCCTGGTCCAGGTGGGCCGCAGCAATGGCTCTTCCAACAGCCTGGTCTACGTGGTGGATGAGGTCGGCAAACGTCTGCAGCAATTCGACCTCGCCGGCGGCCAGCCTCTTTTGATGGGCACCCATACCGCCGGCAACGATCAGTATTTCTCCGCCCTGAAGGCGGACCATTTCGGACATTTGTATGCGGTGGACCACATGAACAGCCGCATCGAAAAGTTTAGCGCGGACCTGGAACTGCTGGACCGGAGCGGGGATCGCGAAACCTACCAGGGCCTCACCGGGCTGGATCTGCCTTTCGGCAAGATCACCATCGAAGGTGAAGGCACCTACTGGAGCGGATTCGACCAGCTTTTTACCCTGGAGCGCTGGAGTGAAAATAGCGGCGCCCAGCGGCGGCAGCTGGGTCTGGCCATCCGTAACGGCGAGCTGGTTGCCGACGCGGATTTCGCCGGCATCACCGGCAATTACCGCCTCACCGACGTGGCGGAAGTGACGGTGCGGGTGCGCAATGCGGACGGGGAGCTTATTCGCACCGTACCGGGCGGTTGGCAAAATGCCGGCGACAAAACACTGGCCTGGGATCGTCGCAATGAGGCGGGCGAACAGGTGCGGGGCGGGGTGTATCGCTTCGAAATTGCGGCACATTCCCCCTACACCGATCAGGACGTGCTGATGGAAACGGAGTTTAACCTGCCCGAATACCTTTGGCAGAATGCCGGCACCCGCGGAAGCGACAATGCTTACCTCATTCAGGGGCAGCCCCAAAGCTGGGGAGAAGGCCCTCAGGAAACGGTGGATCAGGATCCCGATGCGGTGGTTTATCGCATCAGCGGGCTGAACCCGGAAGGTGAGTATCAGGTTCGGGTGGAAGCGCTGGCCAATGATGGTCTGCTGCGCCGGCAGCGGGTGGTGGCCAACGGCGAGGTGCTGGCAGACGATTTCCGGGTGGGCGATTCCCCCTCCCGCACCGGATATCTGGACATCCCGGCCGCGGCCCTGGCCAATGGCTGGGTGGATATTCGCATCGAAAACGCCGATGGGGGCAGCGCGGTGGTATCGCAGCTGTGGTTCAAAGAAACCGCCAGCGGATTTACCGCCCGGCAGATCAACAAGGACGGGGCCTTGCCGACCGAATTCGGGTTGTCTCAGAACTATCCCAACCCCTTCAACCCCACCACGACCATTGCCTTCCAGCTTCCCGAACGGGCCGATGTTGAGCTGGCCATTTACAATGTGCTCGGGCAGCAGGTGCGCCTGCTGACCCGTGGGGCCATGGAAGCCGGCAGCTATCAATTGCAGTGGGACGGCCGCAACGCCGCCGGAAATCAGGTTGCCAGCGGAATTTATCTCTATCGCTTGCGCGCCGGAGAATTTGTGCAGTCCCGCCAGATGTTACTCTTGAAATAAAACGGACCTGCTGCGCGAGCAGGTCTCCAAAGCGTGCCCGACTCCAGGTGTTTTAATTAATTAATGATCGCGCCATTCCACCGGGAGTCGGGCCGGTTGACAACCAAATGCCCTGCCGGATGCGGGGCCTGAAAAACTTCCTCTCCTCAACCTGTGGCGGTGTTGACCATGATGGTCGGCGCCGCCGCAATTTTTTTAGCACCAGATCTTACTTACAAGCTACCAAATCACCAGGTAGACCCTCAATTAAGATATCCTGTTCGTCATCCCGTCCCGGCCCCAAAGCATACCGGGGTGACGGTCAAG
>JAGRBF010000564.1:0-3610 GCA_020434205.1 Calditrichota bacterium
TCCGCCTGAGGGGATTTTTTAATTTAACGAAACCGAGACCAGGCCAAGGGGTCTGTTAAACCGAGACAAAACCATGAGTGATAGCAAAAAGAAGGGTGACGTGACGGATTATTACGTCTCCCTGCACAAAACCTTTGAAAAAAGCCTCAACGGCAGCGGGAAAATTCCCTTTAACAAGGTGCGCAAGGAAGCCCTGGCCAGTTTTGCCGAACAGGGGTTTCCCACCAAACGCAACGAGTATTACAAATACAACAACTTCAAGCCCCTTCAGAAGCAGCGCTTCGAGGTGCCCGGAGAAGTAAAACTGCCAAGTGCTGAGACCGTTGAAAAACTTTTTATTCCGGGCCTGGAATCCATCCGGGTGGTGTTCATCAACGGGCGCTATGTCCCGGAATTCTCCAACCTGGCCGCCCTGCCCAAAACGGTTATGCTCGGGTCCCTGGCGGACCTGCTGGCGGTGGAGAGCCCGGTGGTTTACGACCATCTGGCCAGCTACGCGGGATTTCAGGAGGACACCTTTATCGCGTTGAATACCGCTTTTGCGCAGGATGGTCTTTTTGCGCATGTGCCGGAAGGCACGGTGGTGGAAACGCCGGTGGAAGCCCTATTTATTTCCGATCTCAGCGCAGGCGGTTTTTTGAATTCCCCGCGCAATGTGGTAGTTGCCGAGGCTAACAGCGTCTTTACCCTGATCGAAAATCACGTGGTGATCGGGGGGGCGGAAAGCTACCTCAACAACATGGTGACCGAGATCCGCGTTGACGAAAATGCCCGGATGGACCACATCAAAATTCAGAACGAACATCTGGAAAGCGCCCACCATATCCACAATCTGCGGGTTCAGCAGGAAAAGGGCAGCTATTACAGCCTGGTAAATGCGGACCTCGGGGGCAAGCAGGTGCGCAATAACTTTAACGCCCACCTGGGCGGGGAAAACTGCGAGAACCACTTTATTGGGTTCTATATGGGCACCGGCAAGCAGGAAATCGACAACCATACCTTTATCAACCACGCCATGCCCCACTGCGAGAGCAATGAGCTGTACAAGGGGATTCTGGGCGGCAAGGCCACCGGCATTTTCAACGGCAAGATCTACGTTGCCCAGGATGCTCAAAAGACCAATGCCTATCAGAATAACAAGGCCCTGCTGCTGTCCGACGACGCCACCATCAACAGCAAACCGGAGCTGGAAATTTTTGCCGATGATGTCAAATGCAGTCACGGCGCTACGGTCGGTCAGCTGGATGGCGAGGCGCTGTTCTACCTGCGCGCCCGCGGGATTCCCGAAGACCGGGCCAACGCTATCCTGCAGTTCGCCTTTGCCAGCGACGTGTTTAGCTATGTCAAAAACGAGGCGGTTAACCATTACCTTAACGACCTGGTTTTCCAACGCTTCAGCCACCTGTAACCGGAAACTGTCAATGTCGACCACCGTCAAAACCCCGGAAAAAATCGCCGGCAAACGCCGCTTCGATCCGGCAGTGGTGCGCGGGGAATTCCCCATCCTGAGCACCCGGGTCCACGGCAAACCCCTGGCCTTTTTGGACAGCGCCGCTTCCAGCCAGAAGCCGGAGGTGGTTATCGAAACCATCGCCAATTACTACCGCAGCGAGCACAGCAATATTCACCGCGGGGTGTATTACCTCAGCGAAATTGCCACCGCCAAATATGAGGCGGCCCGGGAAACAACCCGGCGTTTTCTGAATGCCGGCAGCACCCGGGAAATTATTTTTACCGCTGGCACCACGGATGCCATCAACCTGGTGGCCAATGCCTATGGCCGGGAGTTTTTTCGGGAAGGCGACGAGGTGTTGATCTCGGGAATGGAGCATCACGCCAATATCGTCTCCTGGCAGCTGGTTTGTCAGGATCTGGGCGCCAAACTGAAGGTTATTCCCATCAACGAGCGGGGTGAGTTGGATCTGGAATCCCTGCCGGGGCTGATCAGCGAGCGGACCCGGATGGTGGGGATCGTCTACGTCTCCAACTCCCTGGGCACCGTAAACCCGGTGAAAGAGGTGATTCGCATTGCCCACCAGCACGGGGTGCCGGTGCTGGTCGATGCCGCCCAGGCCACCTCGCATTTGTCGGTCGATGTTCAGGATCTGGATGCCGATTTCCTGGCCATGTCCGGCCATAAGGTTTACGGCCCGACCGGGGTAGGGGTGTTGTATGGGAAAGAGCATCATCTGGAAAAAATGCGTCCCTTTAAAGGCGGGGGGGATATGATCCGTTCCGTGACCTTTGAGAAGACCACCTTCAACGACCTTCCCTTCAAGTTTGAGGCCGGAACCCCCAACATTGCCGGGGTTATCGGCCTGGCCGCTGCCCTGGAGTATGTGATGGCCTTCGATATTAACGAGGTGGCCGCCTGGGAAGATGAGCTGCTGCAATACGGCGAGAACCTGCTTGCCGGGGTGCCGGGCCTGCGCCGCATCGGCACCGCCGCCCACCGGGCCGGTTCCCTGGCCTTTGTGCTGGCGGACGTTCATCCCCATGATATCGGCACCTTGCTGGACCATGAAGGCGTGGCCATTCGCACCGGTCACCACTGCACCCAGCCGGTGATGTCCTACTTTAAAGTGCCGGCAACCTCCCGGGCATCGGTGGCCATGTACAACAACAAAGCCGATCTGGAAGCCCTGCAGCGCGGCCTGCTGAAAATCGTCGAGGTATTCCGCTGATGGATGATGTCTTCAGAGAGCTTTATCAGGAAATAATCCTGGACCACAATAAAAATCCCCGCCATTTCGGGGTTCCCGACAGCTACACCCACAGCGCGGAAGGGTATAATCCCCTTTGCGGGGATAAGGTGCACGTTTTTTTGACCGTGCGGGACGGCAAAATCGATTCGATTAGCTTTAAGGGTGAAGGGTGCGCTATTTCCAAGGCTTCGGCTTCGGTGATGACCACCCTGCTGACCGGTATGCCTTTGGCGGAAGCCCATGCGCTGATGAAGCGTTTTGTGGAGGTGGTTACCGGGCCGATGGATGGGATCGTCGATATCGACGAAGAGCGTTTTGGTCAGTTATTGGCCTTTGTCGGGGTGCGGGAATTTCCGGCCCGGGTCAAGTGCGCTACCCTGGCCTGGCACGCCATGGAAGCCGCCCTTAAACAGGGCGAAGGTTCGGTAACCACCGAATAGAGTCAACCAAATGTTTATGTGATCCCGGCGGAGGTGCCGGGGAATAGCCATAAGGAGGCCAGATTTGGACAAGGAACCCATGCCTGCCGACAGTCGGGTGGAAAATCCGGAGGCGCTGGATTTAAAAGAACGGGTTGTCTCCGTTCTCAAAACCTGTTACGACCCGGAAATACCGGTAGACATCTATGAACTGGGTTTGATCTACGACGTCTACATAGACGAGGCCTCTCAAGCCTTTGTTAAAATGACCCTGACCTCCCCGGCCTGTCCGGTGGCAGGCACCCTGCCCGGCGAGGTGGAGGGAAAGGTGCGCAACATCGACGGGATCAGCGAAGCCACGGTGGAACTGGTGTGGGATCCGCCCTGGAGCATCGAGCGCATGAGCGAAGCGGCCCGTTTGGAGCTGGGGTTTATGTAGTGTCCCCTGGTAATGGGCAGGTCGTATCCCGATTAAGTTTCTTTTTT
>JAGRBF010000564.1:3713-4594 GCA_020434205.1 Calditrichota bacterium
TATGAGAAAGGACATTTCTATGAGCAGCATGCCTTTTGCCCTGCAACCCAATTACGATCCGGAAGCGGTTCAGCCGATGCGGGACGAGCTTCTGGGCTTCGGTTTCGCGGAAGCGACCACCCCGGAAGCCCTGGACGACGTTCTGAACCTGAAGGACGACAAGGTAACCCTGGTGTTCATCAACTCGGTGTGCGGATGCGCGGCCGGCAGCGCCCGTCCGGGTGTCGGCGAAGCCCTGCAACATACCGTTATTCCCGATCGTCTGATCTCGGTGTTTGCGGGTCAGGATAAGGCCGCCGTCAACCATTTGCGCGAGACCTTTCTGGCCGCCCTGCCGCCATCTTCGCCGGCCATGGCGCTGATCAAAAACGGGGAAGTGGTTTTTATGGTCCACCGGTATATGATCGAAGGATATTCGCCGGAGCAACTGGCTATGGGACTGCGCCAGATCTTCGACGAAACCTGCACCGCGGAGGGTCCTTCCGTTCCCAAAGAACATTACGACCAGGTTCTTCACGCCCGGGTTTGCGGATCGACCATTCCCCGTTATCAGGGTTAAGTTTTTGGAGCGGCGGCATTTTGACTTGCCGCCGCTTCTGCCAAACCGCTCTCCAGAATTAATGTCCGTTAGAAGAACCGTAATCGAAAAGTACGCCAATGGCCTGGATTAAAGTTGCCGCGGAAAAAGACCTCGCAGACGACCGGCTGGTTGTGGATTGCGACGATGTCGAAATCGTCATTTTTCGTCTGGAGGACGGTTATTATGCAATCGAGGACGAATGTTCGCATGCCGAGGCTTCCCTGAGTGAGGGAGAAATCCGGGAAGGTTGCAAAATCAGCTGCCCGCTGCACGGGGCAATGTTCGACATCCGCACCGGCAA
>JAGRBF010000565.1 GCA_020434205.1 Calditrichota bacterium
CCGTTTCGCCGTTTCGCCGTTTCGCTGTTCGCTGTTCGCTGTTCGCTGTTCGCTGTTCGCGACATTACCGCACCTGCACCTTAACCCGGTTGGAGGTCGCCAAAACCGCTCCTTGTTCATTTAGGCTGAGGGTTTGCACGGGATCGGGGGAAACCACCGCCATCACCGTCATTTCCTCTCCCTGCTCACCAAGGGCGATTGGCGGCATGGCCCAGCTTTCCCGGTTGCGAAAGGCGCCCTGGCCAATCAGGCGCCATTTTTCGCCGACCAGCTTCATAATCCAGATCTTCTCATTTCCCTGCAGAGGACGACCGGCCACCTGCCCCTCAATGGCGCTGATGCTCGGTGCGCTAATCGAAGCCCCGCGGCTGTTGGGACCGATCAGCACCCGGTCCACCCGGCTGATGCGCACTTCCAGCGGGGGTTGATCGCTCAGCTGAAGGTTCACCATCCCCGAAAAAGCAGGGCTGTTTTGCTTCAAAAAAGCATCTAAACCGTTTCGCTGCAGGGGACCGATAATGGCCACAATCCGCAAAAAACTACCCGGCCGGCCCAGTTCGCCCGGGGCATAGTTCCAGTGCCGCCCCTGGTTAAGCACCTCGGCCTTACCCAGAACCCGCCAGGCTTCTTTGGCATAGGGATCGGCGCCAAGCACCCAGATCGCCTCGTTGCTCTGGAGATTCCGCCCCAGGATAACTCCCTGGATCAAACTCTGAGAGGGCACTGCCAGGGTTTCTCCCTTGCGAACCGGCTGATCGTTGACGGCGAGAATCCGCAGGGCCGCCTCACCTTTGGGAAGCGGTGCCTCGATGCGGGTGAGGCGAATTTTCGAGGAACTGGCCATAATTTCCTGCGCCTGCAATTCTCCCCAACGCTGATTGTCGATCGCTTTGTCCAGCGGCAGCTCGCCGCGGCTCAAAACGGCAAAAACAAGAAATTCGGTGAGGTGCGCATAATCGGCAAGGGCCAGATCTACCGGGGCTATCCAGCGCCCGTTGCGCACCAGGGGATCCTCGGGAAGCACCCACAATTGATCTCCGGAAAGGGGCTGAACCACCAGGCGCAACAACCCGTCGCTGGGACGCCGCACCTCCCCGGTCAGCACCGGTTTCAGACCGACTTCCAGATGCGCTTCCGGCTCTACCCCCTCCCCGTCCACCTGGTCGATACGCACCCGCGGGGTAATCATGAACACATCGCGACTTCGGGAACCGCGATAAACCCGGTAGCGTGGCGAACGGGCCAGGGCGGAGAGGATGACGGCATTAAAATCGGTGATACCCTCAGGAAAGGCTTTCCCGGCCGGCATGGCAATCATCATCATTTCCAGCTGACGGCGAAAATCGAAGGCTTTGCCAATCGGAACGTCGGTGAGGGTCCAGCCCTGCCCCGCTTTTGCGACGGCGATGGGATCGGAGGGTTTGCTGACCCACCAGGCATCCTCACCCTGGCGACGCCAGGCCAGTTGCACGGAAACGCGCTCGCCCTGTCCGTCAAAATCAAAATTACCGGCAACGCTGACCCGTTCGGAAACGGGCATAGCACTGCGGCCGGGCGCCATACCGTCGATGGTTCGCACGGAGAGGATCTGCTGCGCCCGGAGACCGCCAGGAAGGGTCATCAGGAGCATAAAAAGCACGGTCAGCAGACCGGCGCTGTGGTGGAAGGAGAGCGCTTGCCGCATAGTGATATCCCCATTGTCGGGGCAAAAAGGGGTGATCTTTAGATCTTGGACTGCTGGAGGCTAAGTTAGGGGGAATCCCCAGAGGGGTCCCCTCCCCGAATCACGATTTTTGCAATCGCGTTTTTGTGGGATTGACGACGGTGCGGTCCTTGAGGACTGCCTGGCGGGCATTTTCGCGGCCAAACAAGAAGATAAGGGGACGCCACAGCCGTTCCGCCCAATCCACCTCGGAATGGTGGCCGTGTACGTCGTGATAAAACATCAGGTTCACCCCGCCGACAAATCCCTTGCGTTTCAGCAAACGCATTACCCGGCGGCAGCCTTTCAGCAACAGGCGCTCCCCCCCGAAATTGCCGCAGTCCATGTAAATCTGCAGGGGCGCTTCCGGGGCCGGACTTTGGCGAAGCATCCGGATCGCCTGATTTTTATTGTAAATGAAAGAGGGCGACAGGCAGGCTGCCTTGCCGAAAACCGCCGGATATTCCCAGGCCAGCAGAAAAGAAACCAGACCGCCAAGGGAGGACCCGATGGTCGCGGTGTTGAGGGGATCGGTAAGGGTGCGGTAATTGAGGTCGATCAGCGGTTTAAGCTCTTCCACGATAAATCGGCGGTAAAGGGTGCCCTTCGCGGAAATGGAATACTCCTCCAGGCGATCGGGACTGTTGTAAATCCCCACCATGATGATCTCTTCCATTAGGTCCCGCCCCAGCAAATGGGTTACCGTTTCGTCGGCGGCCCACTCCACCCCGGTGTAGGCGGTATAGGGATCGAACACGTTCTGGCCGTCGTGCAGATAGAGCACCGGGTAGCGCTTCTGGCGCGCCTGCTGATATCCCGGGGGGAGCCAGACGATGACGTCGCGATTCTCCAGGCCTTCGCGGCTGAGGTGTTTATGAAACCGCACCGTTCCGGTGATGCGGTGCTCGGGGCGGTCTTTCACCTTTTTGCCGGCCGGCATATCCTTCCAGTAGGAAATGGTGGCGGAGCGGATTTCCGGTTCCAGGACCCGCAGGTGGAAATTGGGGTGACTGCGACCGCTTTGCAGGGCGGCCTCGCTCTCCCAGGCGCCGCGGGTAAATTTATATTCCAGGCGCGCTCCCTGGGGAAAGACCAGGGTTTTCTCCCAGATGCCATCGCCCATGTAGTCCATCGGGACCTTGGCCGGATTCCAACTGCCCAGCTTATCGTGATTTCCCACGATAAACATATCGCGGTCCTCGGCCTGGGTGTCCTTAACCCGGAAGGTGACGGCAATGGGTGGTTTTCTGAAAAAGTTGAGCATTATTTCTGACCAAAGTTGTGGCGCGAAAATAGACATTATCGGCCCAAAAAGCAACGACGAGAAAAGAGAGAGCAAAGACGATCCTTAGATCCTTAGATCCCAGGAATAATTGGTCTTCGCATCTTCGGATCTTCGGTTATTCGGATCTTCGGTTCCTCGGATCTT
>JAGRBF010000566.1 GCA_020434205.1 Calditrichota bacterium
TAATCGCGCTCCATACCCAGCTTTTTATTGAGGCGGTAGCGGCCCACATCCCCCAGCTCGTAGCGTTTGGGATTAAAGAACATCTTGGGCAGCAGGTCCCGCGCCGTTTCCAGATCCGGGGGTTCGCCGGAGCGCAGCAGCTCATAAATGAGACGCAGAGCGGCTTCTTCGGACTTGGCCGGATCCTTGTGCAGGGTATTAAGAATCAGGTTGGGCATGGAAGGATCGGAGGGTTTTTCAACCGGGATCGACTTCACCTTGGCGGCTTTTAAGGCCTCAACCGTCTCGTCGTCGAGGATGGTACCGGCTTCCACCAGCACTTCCCCGCTTTTTTCATTAACAATATCGCCGACCAACCGCAGTCCCACAACGGAAGCGGTGTCGGCACCTTTCAGATCAATGGCATCATGGAGGTCAAAAAGCTCCAGAATGGATTTATCGCTGGCAAATCCCAGCGAACGCAAAAAGGTGGTTACGAAGAACTTCTTCTTGCGATCGATATAAACGTGCAAACAGTCGTTCACATCGGTCATAAATTCCACCCAGCTTCCCCGGAAAGGGATAATGCGGGCGGAAAAGATTTTAGTCCCGTTGGGGTGTACGCTTTCGTCAAAGAAAACCCCGGGAGCGCGATGCAACTGGTTGACAATGACCCGCTCGGCACCGTTGATAATAAAGGTCCCGCGCTGGGTCATGTAGGGCATGTTCCCCAGGTAAACATCCTGTTCGATAGTATCGGTATAGTCGTCGGTATCGCCGCTGGGGTCCTTAATGGACAGACGCAGCTTGGCCTTCAGCGGAACCGCATAGGTCAAGCCACGTTCACGGCATTCTTTTACCGAATATTTGGGTTTGTCGATATAGTATTCGACAAACTCCAGAATGAAATGTTCACGACTGTCAACTACCGGGAAGATACTCTGGAAAACAGCCTGCAAACCCTTCTCTTGGCGTTCGTCGGGGGCGTCATCTTCTTGCAAAAACTCTATAAAAGAACGTCGTTGAACATCCAGAAGATCAGGATATTCAACGATCGTCGGAATCTTTGAAAAAGAGTGGCGCGTTAGCAAGCTATCGTTTTTCAAAGAGGCACCTCTTGGGTATTGAGTGATAGACAACAGAAAGTCTTAGACTGCAGAGGTAACCGAAAATGTAATTCAATCCGGTCTACTTAATCTCTACACCAGCGCCGACTTCTTCGAGCTGCTTCTTCAGATCATCAGCTTCGGCCTGGGGAACACCTTCTTTGATTGCCTTGGGTGCACTCTCTACGAGTTCTTTAGCCTCTTTCAGACCCAGACCGGTAATGGCGCGAACCACTTTGATAACCTGAATCTTTTGAGCACCAACGTCTTTGAGAACAACGTCAAACTCGGTTTTTTCTTCAACAGCTTCCGCGGCAGCAGCAGGACCTGCGGCGGCTACGGCAACGGGAGCAGCAGCGGAAACGCCAAAAGTTTCTTCAACTTCTTTTACCAGCTCGGAAACTTCAAGCATGGTGGCATTTTTCAAATACTCGATAACGTCGGCACGCGTTACTTCAGCCATTTTACAGTCACCTCCATTAATGGTGGAATCAAGTGAAACAAAATCAGAGTTTAATTTTCAGTTTAGGCCTTTTGCTCTTCAAGAGCTTTAAGGGCCGTTACAAATCCGGTCATAGTACCGTTGGTCGCCCGCGCAAATTGCGTCATAGGCGTATTCAACATCATGGCAAACGTTGCCAGCAGCTCTTCCTTGCTGGGCAGATCGGCCAGAGCTTCAACCTGCTCTTTGAGCACCACCTGACCATCGAAATAAGCAACTTTAACTTCCAGCTTTCCATCCAGACCTTTGCGGAACTTTTTGAGCAGCTTGATCGGCACGGTGGGATCGTCATAGCTGATCGCATAAGCGTTGACACCGCTCAGATGCTCTGCCAATCCCTCAATACCGGCACTCGCCAGGGAGCGCTTGGCCAGGGTATTCTTGACAATGCGATATTCGACATCCGCTTCGAAAAAGGTCTTGCGCAATTCCGTGACGGTGTTAACGTCAATCCCGGTAAAATCGGCCAGGAAGATGCTGGTCGCCTTGGAGAATTTTTCGGTCATCTCCTGTACGATCATTTCTTTTTGCGGCGTTGGCATCTGTCTAATCCTTATTCTTGATACTTTTCAAACTCAGATGACTTAGTCCTGGAATTCATAGGGATTGGTCATGATGCGAATCCCTGGTCCCATGGTATTGGAAATCGAAATACTTTTCAGATAAGTGCCTTTGGCGGAAGCGGGTTTGAGACGGATGATGCTTTGCACCAGGGTCTTGACGTTATCCCGGATTTTGTCCGCCTCAAAGGACGCCTTCCCGACACCGGTATGGATGATCCCGGTTTTGTCTACCCGGAAGTCGATTTTACCGGCTTTGATTTCTTTAACGGTCGTGCCGACATCCATGGTCACGGTTCCGCTTTTGGGATTGGGCATCAAACCGCGGGGTCCCAAAACCCGGCCCAGCTTACCCAGATCGCGCATGGCGTCCGGAGTAGCGACGATAACGTCAAAGTCCAGCCAGCCTTTTTGAATTTCTTCGATTTTGTCCTCATAACCGACAAAATCGGCACCGGCATCTTTGGCTTCATCGGCTTTGTCACCCTTGGCAACGACCAGTACCCGCACTTCTTTTCCCAACCCGTGGGGAAGGGCTACTGTGCCGCGCACTGCCTGATCGGCATGACGGGGATCAACTCCCAGGCGCACCGACATTTCCACCGTCTCATCAAATTTGGCGGAGGCGGTCTTTTTCAACAGTTCTACAGCTTCTGCGAGGGTGTATTCCCGGTTCTCGACCAGCTCGGCAAATTTGCGATAGCGTTTGCTTCTCTTTTTCATCTAGTATTCACCTCGATTAATCGACTACTTCAATTCCCATACTGCGAGCGGTACCCGCAATAATATTTACCGCAGCATCCACCGTCATGGCATTCAGGTCCGGCATTTTCACCTTGGCGATCTCTTCCAGTTGAGCCCGGGTAACTTTGGCGACTTTGTCGCGGTTGGGAACCGGAGAACCCTTGTCCAGCTTGAGCGCCTTAAGCAGCAGCGTCGCCGCCGGGGGGGTTTTGGTGATAAAACTGAAAGAACGGTCGGCATAAACGGTAATCACCACCGGAATGATGTAACCCATTTGCTCCTGGGTTTTGGCATTGAACGCTTTACAGAACTCCATAATGTTCACGCCATGCTGACCCAGGGCGGGACCTACCGGCGGAGAGGGATTTGCCTGCCCGGCGGGAATTTGAAGCTTGATGTAACCACTAATTTTCTTAGCCATAACTAAATCCTAAAACGAGTGTATATAGGTTTCGTCTATTCTTCCAGATGAACCTGAAGGAAATCCAGCTCAACCGGGGTGGGCCTTCCGAAGATGCTCACGGAGACCTTCACCTTCTTTTTCTCTTCGTTGATTTCTTCCACCACACCGGTAAAATCGGCGAAAGGACCGTCGACGACGCGGATAACGTCCCCGATCTGAAAAGGCACTTCGACCTTCTCCACTTCACTTTCCTGGCGCTCAACCTTGCGCAGGATAAACTCGACTTCTTCGGGCTTTACCACCTCGGGGCGATTTTTGGGGCCAATAAATCCCAGCACCCCGGGCGTTTCCAACACCAGGAAAGAGGTCTTGGTGTTGTAATTCATTTCAATGAGCACATACCCGGGAAAAAACACCTTGTTCTTCAGGCGCTTTTTACCGTTGCGCATCTCAAGGACCGGCTCGGAGGGAACCACAACGCGACCGAACTCCTCCTGAAGTCCCTTGAACTGGATTTCATTTTCCAGGTGGGCCTTAACTTTGGTTTCTTGTCCGGAATAAACACGCAGCGTATACCACTTTTTTTCCAAAACCTAAATCCTTTGTTTATTTGGAGTTGTTTTACCCGTAGATCAACTGGACCCCGGTGGAAACCAGGATATCCGCCAGATAGATAAACAGGGTAAAAATCACCGAAATAACGATCACGACAAAGGTGGAATTCATCAGCTTTTCGTGATCCGGCCAGTTGACTTTATTAAATTCCCGATACACTTCTTCGAAGAATTTTTTAATTCGATCAACAAAACTCAGTTTTTCAGACATTTCAAACCGTTCTCTGTAACAGCCAATTAGATAGTTAGTCTTGCAGGCCCGGAGGGACTCGAACCCCCAACCTTCGGTTTTGGAGACCGACGCACTGCCAATTGTGCTACGAGCCTGTCCAAAAAGGTTACTTACCGGGAGTAATACAAAACCGGGCGCCACCCAAGGGTAAACGCCCGGCAAAGGGGATTACTACGCGATAACCTCGGTTACAACACCGGCACCAACGGTGCGGCCACCTTCGCGGATAGCGAAACGCAGCTCTTTGTCCATAGCGATGGGCTTCTGGAGATTTACGGTGATCTGGGTATTGTCGCCGGGCATAACCATTTCCATTCCGTCCGGCAGTTCGATGGTGCCGGTAACGTCGGTAGTACGGAAGTAGAACTGGGGCCGGTAGTTGGCGAAGAACGGGGTGTGGCG
>JAGRBF010000567.1:0-9139 GCA_020434205.1 Calditrichota bacterium
GTGAGGTCCGGAAATGCTGAAAGTTCAGCCAGATGCTGTTGTGGTCCTCGCTGGGTGGGGGAATAAAAACCTCGTGTGGTTTCAACCCCGCCTGTGGTGGCGGCAGCAAACCCTCCCGGGCGAGAATCTCCGGCAATCCGGGAATTTGTGAGGCCCGGAACAGGGTTTCCCGGCTGCAGGGAAGGGGCATCCGTGAGGGTAGGCGAAGCATCTCCGCCGCGGAGGGGGAAAATCCGGTAACCTCCCCGGCGGAATTCATGCGGATAATGGCCGGCAGGGGGGACTGCCAGGCGGCGAAGTCGGAGGTGAGATGATCTTCCTCCCGACAGGCTTGCTGGCGCCGGAATTGCCAGGCCTGCAGACCGGCGTGCAGGTATTCCGGTTCCTTCCCGATCACATAATCATCTGCGCCGGCCTCCAGAAATGCGCTCAGTTCCTTCCCGGGCGCCCGGTCAAAAAGGATCAGGCAATAGCAGGGATTGAGTTTGCTGCGGAAGTTCCTGAAAGACCTCAGGGCCGATTTGGCGCCGCTATGCTGAAAAAGCAGCAGGTCGGTCCGGCGCTCGATGGGGAGGTTTTTGCCGCTGAATGTCCGGACTCCCAAAGGAGACCCGCCATCGCCGGCCCAGGCCTGCACCTGGGCGGCCAACTCCGGGGCATTGGTGAAAACACACAGCGTATCAGACATAAGATGGTGATGGGTTAGGCCGATTCGGAACTATCCTGGTCCAAAATCCGCCGTATGGCAATGCCCAAATCCTGGGAGGCGATCGGTTTGATTAGTATTTCCTTAACCCCGGCTTGTTTGGCCTTTCGGGGGGTTGCGGGTTCGCTGAAACCGGTCATCAGGATAACGGGCACGTCGCCGCGGATTTTGCGAAACTCCCGCGCAACTTCCAGCCCGCTCATCTCCGGCATCATCAGGTCGGTAATCACAAGATCCACAGTTTCCGGCATTTCTGCAAATTTTTTCAGAGCCTCCTTACCGCTGGAGAAGGTGGTGACCTCATATCCCATCCGCCCCAGCATCTGGTAGCCCATTTCCAGCAGCAGGTTTTCATCATCCACCAGAAAAATGCGTTCCGAACCGATCGGGGCGCTGCCCGGGGATACGAAATGGGTTTTCTGGAGGTTGGCTACCCCGGGCAAAAGGATTTCGAAGGTGCTGCCTTTACCGGGTTCGGAATGGACCCGGATGGTGCCGTTGAGGGTCTTAACCGCCCCGTGCAGAACCGCCAGTCCCATGCCGGTGCCTTTGCCGGAGGATTTGGTGGTATAAAAGGGCTCGAAGATGCGCTCCATAACCTCGGGGGCCATGCCGCAGCCGGTATCGGAAACGGTGAGCCTTACGTAATTGCCCGGATGCAGTTCCGGGTCCCGGGTGGCTTGCTGAAGGTCGATTTCCACCTCGTCGATGGTGATGCCGAGTTTGCCGCTGCGACGGCCTTCCATGGACTGAATGGCGTTGGTGAGCAGGTTCATCACAATGCGGTGCAACTGGGCGGGATCGGCCATGATCAGCGGTGTTTCGCGGAGATCCTGGCGCACCGTGATGTGTTTGGGGATGGTGGCCCGCACCAGCTTGATGGCCTCCGAGGCGATGGTGCGCATCTGCACGGGCTGCGGCTCGGAAATACTCTGGCGGCTGAAGGTCAGGATGCGGTGAACCAGCTCCTTGGCCCGCTCGGCAGCGGTGTGGACGAAAAGCAGATTCTGGCGGCTTTTGCCTTCGGGAAGATCGGTCAGCACCATTTCCGTATAGCCGAGGATGCCCATCAGCAGATTGTTGAAATCGTGGGCAATACCGCCGGCCAGGGTGCCCAGAGCCTCCATTTTGTGAACCTGAAACAGCTTTTGCTGCAGGCGTTTCAGCTCGCTGATGTCCTTGAGAATCCCCCGAAACAAAATGGGATGGCCGTCGCTGTTCCAGACCACTTTGCTGGAGGAGAGAACGGTTAGCGGGGTGCCGTCGCTTTTTTTGAGCAATAACTCGCGGTTTTGCACCGCCCCGTCCGCAAAGAGGTCCTTTTTAAGCTGTTCCCGCTCCTTGGGGTTGACGAACAATTCGGTGGAGATGTCGATGTTCAGCAGATCATCGCGGGATTCGTAGCCGAACAGTTTTACCCCGGCCGGGTTAATGTCCAGAAAGCGGCCGTCCGGAGTGCTGATGAAGATGACGTCGTTGGATTCTTCAAAGAGGGTGCGGTAGCGCGCTTCGGAGAAAATCAGCTCTCGTTCTTTATTGTGGCGATCCACGGCGCTGGCCAGGATGTCCCCCACGAAACGCAGCATGGCGCAGGTATCCTCGTCCCATTCCCGGAATTCGTTGAGATCGTCGAAACCCCAGAAACCGATGGGCTGCTCCTTGGCCCGTAGGGGCACCAGAATGCTGGCCCGGGCCGGCTCGAAGGGCCACCACCCGGGAACCTCTCCGTTGATGTGGGTGCGGGACTTAAGCGGGGGGTTGGCGATAATACCGCCGGTGGCGATTTTCTCCGAAAGGCGCTTGATCTTCCGCCCCGGCAGTTCCCAACTGTCCTCCGGTAATTCGTCTCCCTCTTTGGCAGCCCAGGACTGGCTGAGGCGCAAATTTTCGCTGTGAGGGTCCGCGGAAAACAGAAAAACGTAACCGCGATCCAGCTTCAGGAAGTTGCCGATGGTCTCCAGGGTTTTGTGGATTACCGGGGGGAGGGCGCCGAACTCGCAGTTGAGAAAATCGGCGGCCAGGCGGGAGGTTAATTGTTCGAACTCGATGCGGTACTGCAGGGCCGCGGCCACCCGCTCCCGCTCGCGGTAGAGCAGGACCTTCTCCAGAGCCGCTTTGAGCAACTCGGGAAGCCGGCGAATATGGCGGGGGGTTTTGATCACGTAGTCGGTAGCCCCGCGCCGCATGGCTTCCACGGCAATTTCCTCGGAGCCGGTCCCTGTTACCAGAATGACCGGTGTGTCAGGGCGGCGGTCCTGCACCAGCTCCAAAACCTCCAGCCCGGAAAAGCCGAGGATGTTGAAGTCGGTCAGGATGATGTCGTATTCGCCCTGGGAGAGATTCGTCTCAAAAGTATCCGGCGAGTCCGTTTCGATCAGTTCGAAGCGGTCCGGAGACTGGCTGAGGGCATCGCGTACCAATTCCCGGTCCAGGCGGGAATCGTCCACGTATAAAACCCGGATAGCTTTGGATATCAAAACCAAACCTCGTATTGGCTACGGGCGCACTGCCGCATTACCGGGAATTCCGGCTGAGCGCAAAGCGTCCCAAACGGTTGCATGTATATGATCCTCGAACCACCCAGTAGGTTCGAAAGGTAGCCCTACATCCGAGATTGTAGATGAGCCGTGAAAGGTGCCCTTATCCTGTATGCTTACCGCCGGCTGTCGAGGACCTGGCGCACCGCAATGCCCAGATCGCCCGCCATGACAGGCTTGTATAAAAAGTCCTGAATGCCGGAATTCAAAGCAGTTTCTTTGCTAATTACCTCACTGTAGCCTGTGAGTAATATAACCGGAAGTTCGGGAAAAAGCTGCCGAAGATCGTTGACCAATTCCACGCCGGTTAAATTGGGCATGGTCTGGTCGGTAATCAGCAGATCGATTTCCCCGGGATGCTCCTCGATCCAGTCCCTGGCCTGCCGGGAGTCCGTATAGGTTTTGACCTGATAACCCAGGCGAGCCAGCAGTTTGCTCAGGGTGTCCGCGACCGGCATTTCATCGTCGATAACCACGATATTTTCATGCCCGGTGGGGATGGGGTGTTCGACATCTTCCTGGTCGATCGCCTGACCGGAAAAGCTCGGGAAATAAACGGTAAAATGGCTGCCCTCGCCCATCCGGCTTTTGACGGTTATGGCACCGCCGTGGCTGGAAACCACCCCGTGGACCACCGCCAGACCCATACCGGTGCCTTTGCCGGCCGGTTTGGTGGTAAAGAAGGGGTCGAAAATGCGCTCCAGGGTCTTTTCGTCCATTCCCTCGCCATTGTCGATAATCTCCAGGGTAATGTACTCCCCGGCGGAGAGATTGGGGTGGAGCCTGGCGCTCTCTTCGCCTACCTCGCGCCGCCGCAGGTTAACGGTAAGGGTGCCCTTCTGGCCCGGCATGGCCTGGTGGGCATTGGTGCACAAATTGAGCACCAGCTGGTGGATCTGGTTGGGATCGGCCAGCACCACCCCGGCCCGGGGGTCGATCTGGTCGATAACTTCCACCGTAGACGGCAGGGAAGCGCGCAGGAGCTTGAGAACCTCTTTTACCACGATGTGGATCAGCAGCGGTTTTTTCTCCCGCTGGGAGTGGTGGCTGAAGGTCAGGATTTGTTTGGTTAACTCCTTGGCCCGCATGCCGGCTTTGTAGATCTGATCAAGATTGTTGAACAGCACCGGATGAGAGCGAACGTCTTCCCGGGTCAACTCGGCGTAACCGAGGATGGCGGCCAGGATGTTGTTGAAATCGTGGGCGATGCCTCCTGCCAGGGTGCCGATGGCCTCCATCTTCTGGGCCTGGTTGAGGCGCCTTTCCAACTGCTTGCGGTCGGTAATGTCCCGCATAAAACCCCGGTAGCCGCTGATAATGCCGCTGTTTTCGCGAACCACCGAAGCGCTGATCAGCACGTGGACGTCCTGCCCCCCACTGTGCTTGAGGATGGTGTCGAAGTTCTGAACCGTCCCACCGGTTCCCTCGATTTCCTTGCGAAAATGGGCCCAGGCAGCGGGATTGACGAAAAAATCCCGGGCCAGGTTCCGCCCCAGAATATCGCCGATGGTGTCGTACCCCAGCAGTGTCAAGGCGGCGGGATTGACGCTGTTAAGCTCGCCGTCGGTGTTGCAGTAAAAAACCACGTCGTTGGTTTCTTCGAACAGCCGCCGGTATTTTTCCTCGGTTTCCCGCTGAGCCCGCTCCTGATCCTTGCGCTCGGTAATGTCCATCAGGAAACCGTTCCACAGAACCGAGCCGTTGGCAAAACGCTCCGGCTGGGAAATGCCGTAAAACCAGCGGGTTTCTTTCCGAAAAACGGCCCGCCCTTCCCAGTTCCAGGGGCGCAGTTCCTGGGCGGATTGATAAAGGGTTTCCACAAACCCGCGGCGATCTTCGGGATGCAGATAGTCGAACAAGGCTTCGCTTTTCTTCAGGAAATCCTCGGGCGCCAGACCGAAAAGGCGATAAGACCCCTCGCTGACGTACTGGAAGTCGTAATTGCCGTCGGGATACATAATAAACTGGTATAGCATTCCGGGCACGTTGGCGGACAGTTTGGCAAAACGCTGATTGGACTGCTCCAGCTTTTTTTCCACTTCGACCTGATCGGTCAGATCTACCGCGGTGGCAATAATGCGGTATACCCGTTTGTGGGCGTCCAGCAGCGGGGTAAAGGTGACCAGCCAGGCCATTTCCCGCTCGCCCAGCCGGACCTCCTGGATAAATTGAATACTGCGGGACTTGATGATGCAGGTTCGCAGAAAGGAGGCAAAACGCGCCTGAGCCTCCCGGGAAATTTGGGTGAGGCTGAGATCCTGCAGGGTTTTGCCCACAAGCATGGACCGGTCGAGGCCGGCCAACTTCATCCCCGCCGGATTGACGTCCACGAAATGCAGACGATTTTCTTCGTCCAGCCCCAGAACGCAAATGGCCAGATCCACACCCTGGAAAATGCTCTCCAGGAAGGTTCTCTGTTCCAGGCGCTCCACTTCAATGCGTTTGCGATCGGTGATATCCCGCGCAATCACCAAGACCTGATCGATCCCGCTGGGCGCAATCCTGGCTTCGTAGACCCGGTAGCGCCCCTCCTTGTCCGGCAATTGATATTCGTAAATCTGAATGTCCCCGGTGTACAGGGCTTTGTCGATTACCGCCAGCGCTTCTTCTACCTTCTCCGGCGGGAAAAAATCCCGGATATTCAGCCCGATCCACTCGCTGACCGGGGTGGCGATGTCATCGGAATCCTTGATTTCCACATCCAGGTAGTCGCCCTTGGAATCGATGCGGAAAATCTGGTCCGGAATAGCGTCGATAAAGGCTTTGTAACGCTTTTTGCTTTCCTGGAGGGTAGCCTGGGTGTGGTAGCGCTGGGTGATGTCCGAAAAAAAGCATACCACCGAGGTAATGTCGCCCTCGCCGTTTTTGATGGGCGCGGCGTTAAGGGATAAGATGACCCTTTTGCCCGAATGCAGGTAAACGGAAAGCTCCATATCGAAAACGGGAACCCCGTTTTCCATGATGCGCCTCACCGGCAATTTCTCCTCGGGAATGGGGCGCCCCTCAAAGTCGGAAAGCTGCCAATCCCGGGTGTTGAAATGCCGCCGCAATATCATTTGCGGATCCAGGTCCAGAATTTCCTCGGCTTTTTTATTGGCGAAGGTGATGTAGCCTTTGGGATCCATCAGGATAATGGCCACAATGCTGGTTTGCATGATCTGGTTAACCAGATCCCGCTCGCTGCGAAGGGTTTCTTCGGTTTGCCGCTGGGTGCTGATGTTTTCGACGATTATCACAAAGCGGTATACGGTATCGCCGTCCACCAGCGGGACAATCTGAAATTTGAACCACCCGGTAAAATGGGGCAGTTGGAGAAAGTTGGAAAAACTCTGGTTAACCCGGTGGATCAACGCCGCTTTTAAAGCCCGTCTCAGCAGCCGAAGACTGTCCCCCTGAAACAGGTCCGCCAGCAGCCCCGGTTCTTGTTTGCCCCCGGGGAGCAATTCCGGTTTGTTGAGGTAATTTATGTTTTCGCCGGCATCGACAAAGAGGACCACTTCCGGCAGGTTGCGGAAAAGGGCGCAAACCTGATCTGGATCGGGTTGGCTCGGATTGCTGCGGCTTTGCGCCGGCGCCTCTTTGGCTTCCGGGTGGGGGCGGATCATCGCTTTGCGGATCACAAAATCCAGGTCGGAAATCCGCGCATCGCCAAGGTATTCCAAAGCGCCGGCCTGCAGCCAGCTTAGCTCCCAGTCGCGATCCTCCGGTCCGCAAACCACCAGGCGAAAGGGGCCGAAATCGTTGCCAAGCTGTACAAAGGTATCCAGCTCGAACCATCCGTTCGGATCAAAGTGCAGCAGAATCAGGTCCGGTTTTTCAACGGCCATTGCGTTGCTTAGCGATGGTCGGTCGGAAAATGTCCGCGCCGGGTATTTTTGCGATAAAAGCTGATTCAAAATGTCTGCCGCGGCATCCGGGAAAGACTCCAAAAGCCAGATCTCCCCGGAAAAGCCGCTCTCCCGTTCCCCAATCCCCTCCTTTTGCTTGCGATGCGGGTGCAAAGACTTTTTGATGATATTATCCATAATCGGCGCCATTGATGCGGGTAAATTCCCTTTAGAAAACGGAAGTTGAGGTGTTATACGACCTGCTTGCGCAGACCGGCCTTTTGCAGAAAAAGCAAGGCCTTCTGCGATTATCCCTCCAATGCTTCCTTTATGCCTTTAACCAGATCTCTGGGATAAAAGGGTTTTTTGATAAAACCGTCCGGCAAATTTTCCCGGCAGTTGTTGATGGCTTCTTCCTCGGAATAGCCGCTGGTGAGCAGGACTTTTACCGCGGGGTTCCAGTTGCGGATGGCGGAAAGGGTCTCCGGCCCATCCATCCGCGGCATGGTCATGTCCACCAGAACCAGAGAAACCTCCTGTCCTCCCTCTTTAAGGAGGGTCATGGCTTCGATGCCGTCCTCGGCCTGAAGAACCGTAAAACCTTCGCGTTCCAGAATCGAGCCGCACAATTGCCGGATGGTTTCCTCGTCGTCTACCACCAGAATGGTATTCGCGTGATTACTCATAATGCCTTTTCCTTCTGCAGGAGCTGTTGCGGGTGCGGGTGCGGGCTGTGTGGAAGGGGGGAAATAAAGCTGGAAAACGGTCCCCCGGTTTTCTTCCGTCTCAATGGTCATGGTGCCGCCATGGCTGCGGACAATTCCCAGAACCGCGGCCAATCCCAATCCGCGACCGGTAAATTTGGTGGTGAAAAAGGGATCGAAAATCCTGGCCAGGGTCTCTTTACTCATGCCGCAGCCCTCATCGGCTACGGTGAGGCAGACGTATTCCCCGGGCGGCAATTGATGGTCTATGATGGTATTTTTGATGGCCTGGCAGTCGCAGAAGGTCAACCGGGTGGAAATGTCCACCCGCCCCGTTTTTTCCCCTATCGCCTCCGCCGCATTGGTCATCAGGTTTAGCACCAGTTGCGTCATTTGGGCGGCATCTGCGTCAATCAACGGTAAATCGGGATCAAAATTATAGCCCAGGGTCACTTTTTTGGGGAGGGTGGATTGAAAAAGACCGTCCATATCGCGAATGATGTCGTTAATGCAAAGCGGCTTGATGACGAACTGCCCGCGGCCCGAATAGGCCAGCATTTGCTGGCAGAGATCCGCTGCGCGATTGGCGGCTTTCTCAATACTCTGGAGAGAACCCCAGGCCGGAGAGACGTTCTCGGTGTTGAGCTGGGCCATGCCGGTGTGTCCGAGAATGCCGGTGAGGATGTTGTTGAAGTCGTGGGCAATGCCGCCGGCCAATACCCCCAGGCTCTCCAGTTTCTGGGACTGGCGGATGCGGTCCTGAAGGCGCTGCTGTTCTTCTTCCATTATTTTCTGGGTGGTAATGTCGATTTTGACCCCAACCAGTTTTTTGAAGCCCTTGGCATCGGTAACCACCGAGATCAGATCCCGCAGCCAGACGATCTGTCCGTCGGCGCGGATCATCCGGTAGGTGATCTCTCCCTGGGTTTCGTTGCGGAAATGTTGAACAAATTCCTGGAGAACCCCGTCCCGCTCTTCGGGATGCAGGCGCTGCCGCCACAGGTCGGGATTTTTATCCCAGATTTCGGGGCCGTCTCCCAGGACCCGCTCCCACTGGTCGCTAACAAAGGACAATTCGAAATTCTCCGGGTTGTCCATTTCCCAGACGATCCCCTCGATAGAGTGAACCAGGGCGGAATATCGCTGCTGGGAGTCCAGCAGGGCTTGCTGGGCGGCCTTGCGTTCGGTAATATCCCGCATCACCGCCTGTAATCCTTTTTTGCCCTGGAAAACGATGCTGCGAATGCTGGATTCCACCTCAATGGTCTGATTGTCCATGCGGATCAGGCGATGCTCCAGCGGCGGCAAATACGCTCCGGCTTCGATGCGCTCCAGGCGGTCGCTTTCCCGCTGGCGGTCCGGCGC
>JAGRBF010000567.1:9172-9451 GCA_020434205.1 Calditrichota bacterium
GTTGGCGTGGCGCAGATCGGCGGCGCCCAGCAGCCTCAGACAGGCGGCATTGGCAAAAACAATCTGGCTGTCCTGATACACGCAGATCGCTTCCGGAGAGGTTTCCACCAGGGTGCGGTAACGCGCTTCGCTTTCCTTGAGGGCCTGCTGGATTTCGCGCTGGCGGGTGATGTCGATAAAGGTGCCCACCACCCCGAGGACGTTGCCCTGCTCGGATTCGATGCCGGCCATGTGGAAAACCACCGTGCGCATCAGGTTCTCCGGCCCGGGGATCTCGGC
>JAGRBF010000568.1 GCA_020434205.1 Calditrichota bacterium
CTGGACAAAAACAGCGAACCCGGCATTTACACCCTGCATCCCAAGGAAGAAGGCGGCAAATTTGACCTGATGTACACCTTCGAGGAACGCCGCATCAGGGATCGCCTCCTGCTGGAGCTCAATCCCGCCGACACCATCGAGGTGAAGGGATTGCGCTTTAAGCTGAATGAGGATTTCGTGAATACCTGGGAAGGGGAGGACCTCTCCTTTCGGGTTACCCGTTTCGACGTGGCGGTAGACTGGCTGCGCGAAGCTACTTCCTACAAATGGCTGGACCGCTATACCTGGACCAACCTGGTGGTGATGGCTTTCCATCGCAATCCGGAGATGGCCGCCGATATCGCCAATGCCCTCGCCCAGAATTTTGTGGAATTCGATAAAAAAATGTCCAGCAGCCGGGTCGACGAGGTTTTGGAAATCCTGGAGAAAGAGCTGGCCGCCGCCGAGCTGGAGCTCAACGAAGCCAACAACCAACTGCAGGCCTTCCGGGAACAAAACCCGCGGGTGGTCTTTACTGCCGGCGCCGGTGGTGGGGGAGTGGATCAAATTACCAATCTGGAAAACCAGCGCGCCTCTGTTGGGACCATCATCAACGATCTTAACAACTCCATTTCTCAGGTCAACAGTATTGGGGATATGTCTCAGAAGCTGGTGGCCGCCCGCGAGTTGCTGACCTTCGTGGCCGCGGAAGGGGTGCCGGTAGCCTCGGCCTACAGCACGGAATTCGAGGAGCTTTCCCAGGAGCGCGACCGCCAGATCGGCCAATACGCCCCCACTCATCCCCTGGTTCAGGAACTGGACGGAAAGTTCCGGGCTCTGATCGGCAAAATCGTCAATGCCGCCCAGGACCATATCAGCAAACTGAGCAACCGCCAAAGCAATCTGAGCGCCAATATTCGCCGGGAGAACAACACCCTGCGCTCTCTCCCGGAAAAGGAACGCCGCCTGGCCGAACTCACCATCGACCGGGACGTCAAAAAAGATATTTACGAGCGGGTTCTCAGCCGCTACAATGCCACCAAAATTAATCAGCAGGTGGAAGTCGGCAATATTGTGGTCCTCGACGAAGCGGTGGCCCCCCCGCCGGAAAGTCTGCTGGCCCTTTTCCTCAAAAAATCCATTCTGGGGATCGGCTTCGGCCTTGGCCTGGGTGTGGTTCTGGCTATTATCCTGGAGTTTTTCAACAAAACCGTTCAGGATAAGGAAGAGCTGCAGTCCCGCCTGCGCATTCCGGTTTTGGGCACCGTTCCCCTGATCGAAAGCGCCAACGAAAACAGCGATAATATCAAGGACCTGAAGGGCAAGCGCGACGCCAAGTTGATAACCCTGGACTATTCGCCAACCCTGGAGTCGGAATCCTACCGGGATCTGCGAACCAAGATCCTGTTCGCCAATTCCGACAAGCCGATATCCTCCTTTCTGCTGACCAGTCTGCGCCCCAGTGAAGGAAAGTCCCTGACCTCCTCCAACCTGGCGGTTACCTTCGCTCAGCAGAAAATCTCCACCCTGATCATCGACGCGGACCTGCGCCGCGGGGTGCTGCACAATGTTTTCGGCAATAAAAAGAAACCCGGACTCAGCGATTTTCTGATCTCCAAAGCGACGGTGGATTACGACAACGTCAACAAGTTGATCCAGAAAACCATGATCCCCAATCTCTACATCATCACCACCGGGTCGCCTATTCCCAATCCCACCGAAATGCTGGGCTCGGAAAGAATGGCCAATCTGGTGAGCATGCTGAAGAGCCGTTTCGGGATGTTGATCATCGACACCGCCCCCTTCCAGGCCAGCTCGGATGCGGCCATCCTGTCCTCCCAGGTGGATGGGGTTACGGTTGTGGTGCGCGCGGATTACACCAATGTCGATCAACTGAAAGACAAAATTCACGAATACCCCAATATTGAGCAGCGCATTTTGGGGCTGGTGTTGAACATGGTTAAAGTCGACAGCAAAAATCAGCGCTACCAGTATTCCTATTACAATTACTAATTGGCGTTTCACGCCGAAGGTAGAGGTCCGCGGCATACCGCGGACCTTTAACTGCTTCATCCGTATTCCGATCGCTCCCCTCAATTAATGTGTCTGTTGAGATGTCCTTTCCGGGCCGGCGGCAGGATCTTTGTTCCGGGCCGGACGGAAATGACGCTTTGACATTGTATTAAACCCATTGCGTTTTTGATGGATATGCTTTGGCATTATGCCGATACTTTTTAGAACGGTGCAAAACGCGCTCAAAAATCTCCGGAAATATGTGAAATGACCTCATCCGACTTCCAAATTGAAGCCCATAACAGCCCGCCGGCGGATTGGGAAGGGTTTGTTGCCGCCCATCCCGCCGCACACCTGTATCACCGCCCGGCCTGGACGGAACTGATCCGCCGCAATTTCGGGCATCCCACCCGCTTTATTACCCTGCGACGGGACGGGGAATTGGCCGGTGTTTTACCGGTAACCCATTTTAAATCGCTTATTTTCGGGCAAACCGGGGTGTCCCTGCCCTTCGTCAATTACGGCGGCCCCCTGCTGGCGGACCCCGCCGGCGCCGAACCGCTGATGACCTTCCTTAAGGAGCTGCGGGTCCGCGAAGGGTGGAAATCCGTGGAAATCCGTCACGATGCCAAACTGGAAACCGGGGCGCCTTTCAAAACCCACAAGGTCACCTTTATTCTGGATCTCCCGGAGAATCCGGACGACCTGATGAATTTCTTCAAGGCCAAACTGCGCAGCCAGATCCGCCGCCCCGGAAAGGACGGTTTTTACGCCAAAAGGGGCGGGGTGGACCTGCTGGATGTGTATTACCGGGTTTTCGCGGAGAACATGCGGGATCTGGGGACCCCGGTGCTGCCCAAGGGTTTTTTCCGGGATATTCTGGAGACCTTTCCCGAAGAGACCAGCGTGGTGGCGGTTTACGACGCAGACCACCGCCCGGCTTCCGCCTCTTTTCTGATCCGCTCCGGGGAAACCATGGAAATCCCCTGGGCCTCTTCGCTGCGGGAGTTCAACCGCTCCAGCCCCAATATGCTCCTCTATTGGGAGTCCTTTATGGTGGCCATGGAGGCCGGATGCAAATTTTTTGACTTCGGACGTTGCACCGTGGATGCCGGCACCTACCGTTTCAAAAAGCAGTGGGGCTCCCGGGAAGTCCCTTTGTATTGGTATTATGCCCTTCCTGAAAACGAAACGCTGCCGGAAGTTAGTCCGGCCAATCCCAAATTTGAGATGATGGTGCAGATGTGGCAGAAGCTGCCGCTGGGCATCAGCAACCTCCTGGGGCCCCGGATAATCCGCCATATTCCCGGGTAAAGGACGACGGGAATCACAGCATATTTGAGAATTGCCGCTAATTTTTGGTATCTTCAAAATGGGGTGGGCAGCCGGCCGGGAGGGCGATAGCGGCAGGGATCGGGAATGATGGCGAAAATTTCCTGTCCCAACCTGTCAGATGGATCAACAAACCAGGACGGACAGCTTTTATATTTGCGACATGTTTACCGGGTTTAAGGGTTTTAGATGAGTTTACGCGGCATTTTATTTCTCGGGTCTTTCAGTGTAGGGCTGGTGGCCACCTTTTTTCATC
>JAGRBF010000569.1:0-2940 GCA_020434205.1 Calditrichota bacterium
CAGGTGCTGCTGGCGCGGATGCCCAGTTTATTTTCCTTCTTTCCGATGCGCAGACCTTCAAAATCGCGCTCCACGATAAATCCGGTTATGCCCTTGTAGCCCAATTCCGGGTTGACGTTGGCGAACACCAGAAAGATATCGGCTTCGGCGGCGTTGGTAATCCACAATTTGGCGCCTTCCAGCAGGTAATGGTCGCCTTTTTCGGTCGCTTTGGTTTTCAGGGCAAAGGCATCGCTGCCCGAGGTGGCTTCGGAGAGGCAGTAGGCCCCGATTTTTTCCTGGGCCAACTGGGGCAGGTATTTTTTCTTTTGCGCCTCACTTCCCCAGCGCATCATGGCGTTGTTAACCAGGGTATTCTGGACGTCCACATAAATGGCCGCGGAGGCGTCTACGCTGGCCAGGGCTTCGATGGCCAGGATCGACATAAAAAAATTGCCCCCGGTGCCGCCGTATTCCTCGGGAATGTCGATCCCCATCAACCCCAGCTCAAAAAACTGCTTGAGCAGGTCGCGGTCGAATTTGGCGGCCTCGTCCATTTCCATCACCCTGGGTTTGATGGCCTCCTGGGCGAATTCGGTGATGGCTTCCTGAAACATTTTTTCTTCTTCAGCGAGTTGAGTAATGGGTGCTCCAACCTGAAGTTGATCTGTGCTCATAACGTTCCCCTTGTTCCTGTGGCAAATGAACTGTTAGCGATATTCTGGCAGATGCCCAACGCCGATGAATATCTTTGCAATTTTTTGTGTCTTGTCCTAATTTTGACGACCCGCAGTTGCCGATCTTTGAGTGCCGAACCGAACCGCCCGAAATGCCGCCCCGACCGGATCATTTCTCAATTCCCATCCCGAACGCTGTTCGAAGGGCCCGGCATGCATAATAAGGAATACCTAAATTTTAGAGCAAGCGAATTTTATGAATCACAACCCCAAAGAGATCGTGGCCGCCCTCAAACGCGCCCAGGCCGCCTTTCTGAAACAACAATACCGGGAAGCCCTTCAGGATTATATGGTGGTCTACGACGCCCTGGGAGACCAGGACCCCAATATTTTCCCGGTAATGATAGAGATCGGCTGGACCCATTACTTTCTGCAGGAATACGACCAGGCCGCCTTTTTTCTGGAGAACGCCGTCCGGGAAGGCCACTTCCCTCCGGCCGAGGTTTTCGACGCCCTGCGCCTGATCGGCTTCAGCTACGGGTCCCTCGGCAACGGGGATCGGGCCATCGCCTTCCTGCAGGATGCCCTCGCTCAGCCGGTTGAAGAATTCCAGAAGCGCCAGGTTTACTTTGAGCTGGGCAAGCTCTTTTTTCACCAGAACCTGAGCGCGGAAGCACGGCCCTACCTGCGCAAGGCCCTGGATCTGTTTTTGCCGGAAGAAATCGAATACCGCAACACCACCCGCTATTACCTGGGTTTTATCGACATCACCGATAACGACCTCACCGCCGCCGAAAAACGTTTCGAGAGCATTGTCCGGGAAGGGCAGGGCAAGGCCAAAGCTCCCGGGCTCTTCGGACTGGCCCACCTGTTATACGCCCGCAAAGCCTATCCCCAACTGCAGGAGACGGTCAGCAAGATCCTGGAAAACGACCCGGATTTTTTTGACAAGGAAACCCTGACCTTTTTCCTGTGCCGCACCTATGTGGAACTCCGGCAGTGGGAATTGCTGGAAAAGTTTCTCCCCAAATTTGTCGATGAATATCCCCACGGGCGATACAAATCCACTTATCCCGCGTTTGTCAAGGCTTTGCGCTACCGCCAACCACCCCCGCCCAAGGATGACGGGACGGGTGGAAAGTTGCTGAATTGAGAACGGATGGACCGGGGGACCAAAGGACTGAGGGACCGGAGGACTGAGGGATCTTAGGATCGCCTTCAGTCCAATAGTCCTCTAGTCCAATAGTCCTTCAGTCCAATAGTCCTTCAGTCCTCTTCCGGGGAACAACGGGCAGCGAAAAAAAGACGCCGAACAAATTTGCCATGCGCCGCTAAACGATTAAGGCAATGCTCCGATGATGTATGAGGTTACTACAAAAGGCAAACGCATGGACGCTACAGGTTATCGCATTCTTATTTTAGACGACGAAGACGTTCTGGGCGAGGTTCTCTCCCAGGCCCTGAAAAATTCCGGATTCCGGACCAAGGCGGTTACCACGGTGGACGATGCGATTTCCGCGGTCGACCAGGAAAGCTTTGACGCCATTCTCTCCGATATTTACCTCCCCGAGAAGTCCGGCTTCGACCTCTTTGAGCACGCCCGGCAAAACCATCCGGACCTGCCCTTCGTGTTTATTACCGGAAATCCCTCCCTGGACATGGCCATCGACAGCCTCAAACAGGGCGCCTACGATTTTCTGGCCAAGCCGATTCAGATCAAGGAATTGGTCAGCAAAATGCACGAGGTTCTGGAGAAATCCCGCCAGAATCGCCTGGAGCGGGTCTCCCTCAACGAGATGCGGGCCGTTCTCAACAAGCGTATGGAAGAGCTGCGCATCTACCAGGATATTTTTCAGAGCAAAAAAGACGGTCTGCTGATTATCGCCACCGACGGGACGGTGGTGAAGGTCAATCCCGGTTTCGCCCGCATGAGCGGGGTGGCGGAAAGCGATTTCGCAGCTCAGAATCTGGACTTTTTGTTTGAGAAGCTGAACCTTTCCGTCTCTTTTTCCGAGGTGCGCGATTCCATTAAAAAGAACGGAGAATGGCGGGACGAGATCATCTGCACCCGCCCGGACGGCGCCATCTGGCACGCCAATATTGCCTTTTACCCGGTCATGGACGAAACCGGGCAGACCTTTTCCTATTCGGGGATCTTCACCGACGTCACCAGTATTCGCAGCGTCGAGCAAGCCCTCATCAGCAGCCTGCAGCGCACCACCAAAGCCCAGCAGGCCATCATTTTCGGGCTGGCGCGCCTGGCCGAATACCGCGATCAGGACAC
>JAGRBF010000569.1:3081-4853 GCA_020434205.1 Calditrichota bacterium
ATTCCCGATAATATCCTGATGAAAAAGGGACGGCTGACCCCGGGCGAGTTCGACATCATGAAAAGCCACACCCTGATCGGCTATCACACCCTCAGCTCCATCAAGGAGCAATACGGGGAGATGGAATTTCTGAATATGGGGATCGAGATTACCCACGCCCACCACGAGCGCTTCGACGGCCGGGGTTATCCGCGGGGATTAAAAAAAGATGAGATTCCGCTTTCAGCGCAGATCGTGGCGGTGGCCGATGTTTACGACGCCCTTACCTCCCGGCGCATATACAAGAAAGCCTTTTCCCACGAGGTTTCCCTCAACACCATGCGCCTGGAGCGCGGCCAGCATTTTGACCCCCAGCTTTTCGATCTGTTCCTGGCAGTGGCGGACCGCTTCGATAAAATCCGGCAGCGTTTTATGGGTCAGGGCCTGCATTACACCGCCAATCCCCAATAAAACAGTTACTTACGGCTTCACCAAATCCCGCAGCTGACTGTAAACCCCGCCCAGACTGCCGTTGGTGAGCAGAATCAGATTGTCCTCCGGCCGGAGGACCTCCCCCAGGGTCGGCAAGATATCTTCATAACCCTTCAGCAGAATCACGGTTTTGCCGGCAGCGCGGATCTCTCCGGTCAGGCGCGGCAAATCCAGGCGATCGGCCTCCGGGATGCGGTTGAGGCGATGCAAGGGGGTCATCACCACCACATCGGCCACCTGCAGGGCGCGGGACATTTCCGCCTGAAAGATATTGCGCACCGAGGTGTTGGTGCGCGGTTCGAAGAGGGCCACCAGGCGGCGCTGCGGGTCCCGTTTGCGGACCGCCTCCAGGGTTACCTGGATAGCCCCGGGATGATGGGCAAAATCGTCGAAAACATGGGCTTCATGAAAACGCCCCCAATATTCCAGGCGCCTTTTTACCCCCTGAAAACCGGCCAACGCGCTGCGAATGGTCTGCCAGTCGATCTCCAGATCCCGCGCCACCGCCACCACCGCGCAAATATTCTGAAGCTGATATTCCCCGGGGAAGGGAAAGAAAAATTCCCCAACGCTTTGTCCCTTCTCCAGGATCTCGAAGCGCTGTCCGGTGGAGTCGGTTTCCAGGGCCCGGTAGGACCAATACGCTTCATGCGAGCGGCCGAAGTGCTGCAGGCGGGAATAAACGGGATCGAGAACCGGCAGCAGGCCGGGTGAATCCTGATTGGCCACCAGCAAGCCTTTTCCGGGCATAATGCGAATCACCTTGCGGAACTCGCTCTGGATGGCCTCCAGATTGGCATAAATATCGGCGTGATCGAATTCCAGGTTGTTGGCGATCAGGTATTCGGGGAAGTAGTGGATAAATTTGGGGCGTTTGTCGAAGAAGGCGCAGTCGTATTCATCCCCTTCAATCACAAAAAAGGGTCCCTCTCCAAGCCCGATCGAGGAATCGAAATTTTTGGCGATGCCCCCGATGATAAAGGTCGGCGAGAGTCCGGCGCAGGTGAGCACCCAGGCCATCAGGGCGGTGGTGGTGGTTTTGCCGTGGGTTCCGGCGACCACAATGTTGCGGTGGGTTTCCACCAGTTCCCGGCGGATCAGCTCCGGCATGGAGATAAACGGCAGTCCGCGATTGAGGATGGCCTCCACCTCCGGGTTGCCGCGGCTCATGGCATTGCCGATCACCACCCGATCGAAAGACTTTTCCAGATTTTCTTCCGAAAAACCTTCGGTAACGGGGATGCGGTGGGCTTCCAGAAAATCGCTCATCGGGGGATAAATGCCCTGATCGCTTCCCCACA
>JAGRBF010000065.1:0-2669 GCA_020434205.1 Calditrichota bacterium
CAGGGTCTGGAATGGTACCGTTATCCGACCGTGACCCAAAAGAAACCCCTTCCCATGACCCTCCCGGAGAAGGTTTTTTGGAAAGGGGCGCATCTGGTGAAAAAAGCGCTGCAGATCAGCTACTGGCGGGACAATCTCTATAAATCCGGCTTGCGGTGGCGCCGGCTGGGATTAAACCGGGCTTAGGGCGTCACCCCGGTCCCGGCCTTAAACATACCGGGATGACGGATCCGGGATCCGGTTTACAGCCCGGCAATACGCGCTTCCATGGCCGCCAGCGGCAGTTCCAGGGAAACGTTGAAGCGCCGCAGTTCGTAGGGATCGCTGTGGCGGTCGTTAAAGAGGGGGATCTGGCTGAAGGCGCAGCGGTAATCGAGTTCCCGAAGCTGCTCCTTGATTTTGGGCGAAAAATTTTCCCGCTCTCCGTTGGGGTAACTGAGGGTTTGGCAGGGGATCTGGCATTCCTCGCGGATTTTATCCCGGGATAGGCGCAGCTCCTCGAAACTCATTTCCTCCGGCAGGGTCGCCAGCATGGGGTGGTTATGGGTGTGGGACCCGATCGCCTGCCCGTTTTTGAGCATGTCCCGCACTTCCTCCCAGGTCATCATCAGATAACGATCCTCTTCCTCCCGGCTCATTTCCGCCGCCACATCGGAGAGCTGCTCGCGCAGATCCGCCATCATTTTCCGCAGGGGAGCCGGCCCCATAAGCTTCATTTTTTTGCGGATTTGCTGGGAGGCGCCCAGACGCTCTTCCCGACTGCCCAGGGCAAAGGTCTGCGGTTGTTCAAAGGTCAGCTCCACTGCCGGCATACGGGTCATCTCCAGGCGGCGGGTCACCTCTTCCGTCCACAGAAAATTGCGGGTTCCGATCAGATTTGTGGTGATAAAAAAGCACCCTTCCACCCCGTACTTTTTGAGGATCGGCATGGCATAGCGGTAATTATTGACAAAACCGTCGTCGAAGGTTACCAGGAATCCCCCGCCGACCTCGCCGTCCTCGCGGTAAAAGTCTGCCACTTTGAGGGGACGATAGTGTTTGACCATGGTGCGGATCTGATTTTCGAACTGAGCGGTGGTCACGAAATTCCGGTACTCGAAGCGGGGACGGTTGGCGGGCACGCCGGGCACCACCCCGTGGTAGGTCAGAACCACCGCCTCGTTTTGGTGGCGCTTTCGCAGGGCGTGATAAACCCCCAGCCATCCGGGAACCTGATACACCATTTTTTTGATCAACGCTCTCATAAGGATCTCCGTTTACAAAGGTAATTTGCCGCTGATATTTCCGGAATACCGCTTACCGGGAAACCGGGAGTTCGCGCCAGCCGCTGTTAACATCGCGGCTTTTCAGACGGCCAAGAACGGCATTTTGGTTCGTTTGGCCCCTGCCAATGGCGCTTTCCAGAACCCGCAGGTCGTCCACTGCCCGGCGCAGTTGTTTGAGGCGGATTGAGGGGACAAATACTTCATTGCCCCCGAAATTGATCGCGTAAGCAATAAAATCCTGCCCGGGATCCTCCCCCATTTCCCGGCTAAAACTGCGCCAGGCCATGATCCCGTTCCAGCCCTGCTCCCAGGCATTGTAGATGCGGGCCGCCGCTTTGGAGCCGCCTTCATCCAGTCGCGGGGTGTCCCCGTATTCCCAGATTTCCCGCCCCATCGCCATCAGTTGGCGGGCCTTATCCCGTGCAGGAAGGTCCTTGAGGGAATGCTGGCTGATCACCCAGATATCAACCGGTTCCAGGATCTCCCAGCCGCCGTTTACCCGAAAATCCTTCTGCGCTTCGCCGCGGTGTTTATCGCAGTAAAAATGGGAAATGTCCATACGAAAGGCTATCTGAACCGGGGCGGCATCGGCGAAGACGCGGTGGGTCAGATCGGCGTAATAGCGCAGGGCCCGGTAATCGTCCACCCCCTTCGGCTCGTCGAGATTCCAGGGAATGTCGTTGCCATCCCGCGGTTTTTGATTGCAATAAAGCTGAAAAATGGTTTGGGTCCACCCTTTTTCCCGAAAATGATCGGCAAAAGCCCGGGCAAAGGCGGCCCATATCGCCTCGTAGCGGTTGCGGTCGCTGGCATACAGGGCAAATGGGGCCGGCCAGTTGGGGTTAAAGGGCAGATAAAAATGATGGATGGGGCGGCCGTCCGGCATGGCGGCGCCGCTCAACATTCCCTGATAGCGACGGTCGAATTCCGTCCAGTCGAGTTGGGGATGGAGCAGGTCCTCATTGCTCAGGCGCGGCACCATGCCCCGCCGGCCGCTGCCTTTCTGGCTGTCGTAGGGAAGGGGATTAAGCACCCCGTAATGTTCCCCGATGCCGGCATAGATGGCCTGTTCGGCGGCCAGGCGCCCGTCGCGGTCCACGTCCCCGGGTAAATGGCGCAGGTATTTGTCCCCGTATTCATTCAGATCGATCAACAGCGGCGGCGGGGCCAGTTTTCCTTTGGAAACCGCGATATGGACAATCAGGCTTTTTTGAACCCCGTCGCGGGTGGCCAGCAAGGTTGTTGGGGCGGCGGGACCCTCTCCAACCGGAATGTCCACCCAGATGATCTGGTAGCGGTTTTCCCGGGGAAAAAGGGGGGCCCCTTCCCGGGTGGTAACCGGCGCGCCGGGCGGGGCTTGCAGGGGGAGCAACACATCCGGCCAGGTTTTTCCCGGAATATCCG
>JAGRBF010000065.1:2849-11547 GCA_020434205.1 Calditrichota bacterium
CCGACCACCCGCCCGTCCCCGGGATGAATTTTGGTATAGGGCCCGGCCACCTGGGCAACGGCGGGCAAGGCGATCAACAGAAACAGGGTCAGATAGTGGCGCACGGGCGGTCCTGATGTTAAGCGTTTTTGGCGGAAAACGGGGTATCCGGGAGGAAGGGCCTGGGATTTACCCGGCCAGGAGGCCACGCAGGCGGTAGTGCTCCTGCCGTTCCACCCAGCTGTCGTAAAGACGCTGGTGAATCCCGCCCTTGCCCCGCCGCCGGTGGGAGGCCAGCAAATGGGTCAGGATATTGCGGATAAACAAGAAGCGAAACATGGTCTCCTGATACAGCCCGGGGGTGCCGTAACCGGCCAGCAGGGATTTCTGGAGGCGCTCCAGGTGAATCTGGCGGTAGGCCGGTTTACAGCCGAACAAAAAAATCTGATGGCATAACTTCACCATATCCAGCAGAGCGGAATCCTCCACTTTGCGGCCAAAATCGAGGACGGTTACTTTTTTGCCGTCGATCAGAATATTTCCGGGATTAAAATCGCTGTGGGTGTAGACCATCCCCAGATGTTTGGGAGGAATGGCGGCGGCATTGTTGCGAAAGAAGTCCATAATTTCCCGGCGCCGTGCGGCGTCAAATCCGTGCGCCCCTTCTTCCACCAGCAAGCGCAGGCGCAGGTCCACATATTCGAACAACTCCTCCATCGGGTATCGTCCGGGAACCGGGGTCAGCACCTCGTCCTTGTATTTCAGCCATTGTCCTACCGCGAAGAGGGCTTCTTCCAATTCGCGAATGGCAGATCGGCCCGGAAAGAGGCTCAGCTTGTTGGCGATAAGCTCTTCCAGAACTTTGCCCTGACTTTCCTGGGTAAGCCCCATCTTTAATTCGGGGATCACCCCCAGGGGGCGCACCACCCCGAAGGTCTCGTTGCCTTTGAACAGCTCGTACCAATAGGACATTTTTTCCTGCTCGTGGAACATCTCTTCATCGGACCAGTTTTGCGGATCTTCCAGTCCCTTGCGGTAAATTTTGGCATACACCATCACCCGGCTTCTGGTACCGCTTACCCGGCAGCGGGCTACGTGGGAGAAGGTTCGGGTGACGGTGGTGAGGCATTCCACGCCGGCGAAGTCCCCGATATCGAGGTGGCTTTCCCAATGCGAAGCCGGTACCGCCTCCAAAATTTCCTGAAACCGGATCAGATCCATTCAATTCCTTGCATGTCGTTGGTAATCCTACCGTTGCGGCAAAAATTTGGTGAACTTTTTGGAGAAGCGTCCCACTTCCGAAAAGAGCTCCTGAAATATGTCGTCCACATCCCGGAAACGGAAGATCAGGTGGGCGCCCACATAGCCGATTACGGTCAGCGCGGAAATGGCCAGCAGCATCAGGGGGCTGGTTTCGCCCAAATAAGGTCCGCCGAAAGTGGTGAGCAGCCCCAGCAGGGCGATCAGAATCAGGCTGTAAAAAAATACCGAGCGCTGCACCCCGAAAAACCCGCGCAGGGTCATGGGCAGCACCTTAACGGTGGTATGCAGCATCAATCCGTAAAAGAACAGCGAGGCGGCGGTAACACCCCAGCTTACCCCGATAATGCCCCAGTTCAGGCCCACCAGCACCCCGGCGGTTAACCCGAGCAACTGCAGAATCTGGCGTTTGGTGTGGTTGCCCACCAGACCTTTGGCGTGCAGCAACGGTTGGAAAACCAAAGAGAACGAATCCAGAAGTCCGCTGACGCACATAATTTGCAGGGGAATGATCACCCCGGACCATTTTTCCCCGTACATAAACAGGATCAGCGACGGGGCGGCGAAAAACAGCCACACCATCGCCGGATAGATCACCACCGAAAGGTAGGCCACCACCCGCAGAAATGCTTTGACCACCAGCTCGTTGTCGTCCTGAATCCGCGAGAGACTGGAGAAGATCAGGCTGTTCATTTTGCGGACGATCTTTTTGCGGGGCAGGCTCATGGTCTCGAAGGCCTTTTCATAGATCCCCAGCGGGCTGGTACCCAGAAATTTTCCGATAAAGGTGTAGTCGATTTTGTTAATGCCAAAGCCGATAAAGGAGCTCAGAAAAACCCACAGGCCGAAGGACATACAATCCTTGAGGGCCCACATTTTGAAGGAAAATCTGGGCAGCCAGCGGGCCTGGCCCATCATCATCAGGGATTGGGAAAGCGAGGTAAACAGCTGGCCGTAAACCAGGGACCACACCCCGTAATCCATCAGGGCCAGGACCACCGAAAGCACAATTCCGGAGACATTGGAGAGGTTCACCGACAGGCCCAGCTCCTTAAACTGCATCTTGCGCTTCATCAGGGCCTGGGAGACCCCGCCGATGGCCGAGAAGATGAAATTGATGGAGACCGCGATCAGAATGGCGGTGAGGCGCGGTTCGTTAAAAAAATCGCTCAAAAAAGGCGAGGCCACCACCAGCAGAGCGGTGGTGAGGACCATCAGACCCAGATTGGTCCAGAAAACCGTATCGAGATGTTCTTTTTCCAGGGTTTTGCGCTGGACCAGTACCAGGTTAAATCCGAAGTTGGTGAAGCGCCGGGCCAGTTGGATAGAGATGGAGGCCAGGCCCATCAACCCGTAGTCTTCGGGAAAAAGGATGCGCGCCAGAATGATGCTGCTGCCGGTTTGAATAACAAACTCAACCGCATCGAAAAGCACCGTCCAGATGGCGCCTTCCTTGGTTTTTTTGGCCAAATCCCGGTTTTGGCGGGCGCGTGCCTGCGCGTTTTGCTGATCGTTTTGCTCGGGTTCCATAGGGGCTTCGTTAAGGATTTCTCAATCCCGGAGAATTTTTTCCGGCCGGGAGGACGGGGGTTGGATAGCCTTGTCAGCGAGGATTTCCTCGCTGCCGGGGGGAAGGGGTTTGCCGGTTTTGCGGCGGTATTCTTCCAGATAAGCGCGGGAATAAAGTTGCACCATTTTGTTGAGAGAGAAGTTGGCCAAACCCCTTTCGCGACCCTTTTCCCCAAAGCGGCGGCGCATATCGGGATTGGCCAGCAGGTCCATAAAGCGGTCCGCCAACTGCTCGTGATTGTCGCTTTCCACCAGGAAACCGGTTTCGTTATGGGTTACCAGTTCGGGATTTCCCCCGACCCGGGTGGCCACCACCGGCCGGCCGGCGAACATGGCTTCCTGGATCACGTTGGAACAGCCTTCGCTGAAGGAGGTGAGGGTGAAAACGTCGAAGCCGTTGAGCATGGTATTGACTTCCTTCTGGAAGCCCAGCATGTGGATATGGTCGCCGATTTCCAGCTCGTCGATCAGCTCTTTGGCAACATCTTCCATGTCTCCGACACCCCCGCCCACGATCGCCACCTTAAAGCGCACCCCGCGGTCCTTCATCAGGCGCACCGCCCGGAACAGCATGGGGTAATTTTTGACCGGAAAAAGGCGGCCGATGGCCCCGATGATAAAATCATCCTCTGCAAAATCGAAGCGCTCCCGGAAATCTTTGCGGAGGTCGGGATCCGGGAAAAAGAGGGTTTCATCCACCCCGTTCAGGATCACTTCCATCCGCCCGCGGGGGAAGCCGATGGTTTCGGCCAGTTTGTCCGCCAGGATGCCGGAAACCGAAAGAATCCGGTCGGCCAGCCGCCATACCACATTCTGCATTACCCGCTGGGGAAATCCGTCCGGAAAACTGCCGTGTTCTCCGTGAATCACCACCGGGCTCCCGGCCAGTTTGGCGCCCAGCACCCCTTCCACCAGAGTACCCCAGGAGTGGGTGTGGATAATGTGGTAATCTTCCTCCCGGAAAATTTTGCTGAGGTAGCGGGCGGTTTTGAGGATCTGATTCCCGGGGGGAATTTCCAGCAGGTTGAGCTTAAAGCGCTCCAGTTTGAGGGCGTCCGGGTAGGAAATATGGTTGAGCACCACGATATGAATATCAAAGATGCGATCATCCTGATGGTCCACCAGTTTGATGATCCCCTTTTCCTTCCCTGCCGGTCCCACATGGTTAACGATGTGGGCTACTTTGATTCTCTGCTTCATGCTCATTTTCTAAGTCAATGTCAGGGGCGTGTTAAGTTTATTGGTGATCTCCGGACCGTCACCCCGGCATATTTTCAGGCCGGGGCCCCTACCCGACCTCCCGATGGATCCCGGTCTAAATCCGCCGCGTGGCGGGGTCCATAAAGGTGCGGTGCCAGAGCTCGAAGTTGAGCAGATTCCAGATCCACACCTGATAATCCCGGGTTCCCTGTTCGTGATCGTTGAGGATCTTCTCCACCAGGTCAAATTTCAGATAACCCCGCTGGCGGGCGCTGTCGCTGAGCAGGATGTCCCGGGTATAACTTTTCAGCTCATTCTTAAACCAGTGCCGTTTGGGGATATCAAAGCCCTGCTTGGGTTTGGTAAAGACCCGCTCGGGAACGTACCTCTGCAGCACTTTCTTGAGGAAGGCCTTGCCGTTGCTGCCTTCCAACTGCCATTCCGGCGGCAATTTGGCGGAAAATTCGGCGATGGTGTAGTCCAGCAGCGGGGCCCGCGTTTCCAGGGAGCAGGCCATACTCATTTTATCGACCTTCACCATAATGTCGTCCGGCAAATAAAGCTTGAAGTCCAGATATTGCTGCTGGCTGAGAGGATGCAGGCCGTCCAGTTGGCGCAACTGGGGAAACAGGTCGAAAGAGATTTCGAAATTGCGCAGCTTGTGGCGCATATCCGAAGAATACAGCTGATTTTTGATGTAGGGATAAACCCCCAGGTTTTTCCAGCCGTCCGGATCGCTGGCGATATCCACCGCCAGGTTGCGACCGGGGAAGTTGAGGGGCAGGGCATTGGCCACCGGGCTGAGCAGCAGCTTGCGGCTCCATTCCGGAATACGGCGGTATTTGTCCAATTGTCCGGAGCGCTGGTAGCGGCGGTAACCGGCAAAAAGTTCGTCGCCCCCGTCGCCGGAAAGCACCACGGTCACGTAATCGCGGGCCATCTTGGAGACGTAATAGGTCGCCACTGCCGAGGCATCCCCGAAGGGCTCGTCAAAATGCCAGACCAGTTCCGGGAAAATATCCACCGAGGCCGGTTTGACGGTCAGTTCCTCGTGGATGGTTTTAAAATGTTCGGCGATAAAGCGGGCGTCCGGGGCTTCGGAATAATCCGCTTCCTCGTAGCCGATGGTGAAGGTTTTAACCGGGATTTCGTTGACGATGGACATCATCCCGACCACCGAGCTGGAGTCCACCCCGCCGCTCAGAAAGGCCCCCAGGGGCACATCGCTGATCAGGCGGCGCTGCACCGCCTTGTAGATCAGGTCGTATAATTCATCTTCGTATTTGCTGCGGTTTTCCAGGTCGGTGATGGGGTTGTATTCCACATCCCAGTAGCGGTGGATCTGCATACCGTCCGGATTGACCACCATGTAATGCCCGGGCAGAAGCTTGTAGATATTTTTGAGCATGGTGTAGGGTGCAGGCACAAAGATGAAGGAAAAATAAAGATCCACGCTGGTCGGTTCGATTTCCCGGGGAACGGTGGTATCGGCCAGAATGGACTTCATCTCCGAGGCGAACATCAGGCGTTCGCTGTCCCGGTAGTAGTAAAGCGGTTTTTTGCCGATCCGGTCCCGGGCGATGAACATTTGCTTGTTGCGCTTGTCGTAAATGGCGAAGGCGTACATGCCGTTGATTTTTTCCAGCATGTTGGTGCCGTATTTTTCGTAAAGGGCGATCAGCACTTCGGTATCGGAGCGGGTTTTGAAGGGATAATTCTCCGCTTCAAACTCCTTGCGGACTTCCAGAAAATTGTAGATTTCGCCATTGAAGACGATCCACACCGAGCCGTCCTTATTGCTCATCGGCTGGTGGGCGCCGGAGGAAAGGTCGATAATGCTGAGGCGGCGATGGCCCAGGGCCACCTGCTCGTCGGTATAGGTGGCTCCGGCGTCCGGGCCGCGGTAGACCACCTGATCGATCATCCGGGTAACCAGCGGCTCGAAATCATCTTCGCGGGGTTGAAAATGGAAAAATCCTGCAATTCCACACATAGGCGCACATCCTGTTCTTTATGACCGAGGGTTACCGGCTTTATTTTTCCGATCCAATTGCGCTATCCAGAATATCGTCAAAAATCCGGATAGACTTAGACATATCGAATTTCTCGCGCTCTTCGCGCAGGCGTTCCGGGGAAAATTGCATTTCCCGGCACTGGAGAATCTTATCGGCGATATCTTCCACCCGGTTGATATCCGCCACCACCCCGAAGTGATCCTTCACCAGCACTTCCACCGCGCTCTCCGGCTCGCACACCGCGAAGAGCGGTTTTTCGAAGCAGATATAATCGAAGAACTTGCCCGGAATCTGCAGCCTGGTGATCGGCTGCAGGAGGGTCAGCACATCGCTGCGGGACATCTCCTGAAAGCTTTCCTTGTAGGTAACCGGGGGCAGGAAGGAGGCGATCTGCTTCAGGCCCATTTCATCTACCAGGGCCGGCACATGGCGCAGCTCCTCGGTGATGGTCCCGATAAAGCGGAACTCCACATCCCCGGGTTTGATCTTCCCCTCATCAAGGAGCTTTTTCAGGGCCTCCAGAATGGGGGTAGGATCCCGGCGTTTGTAGAGGGTGCCGGTATGGACCAGCACAAAAGGCCGGGATTTTTTCTTGCGCCCGCTTTGTTCGGGCAGAGCGATGTTGTCCGGGTCGTAGCCGTTGTAAAAAAGCTTGAATTTGCCGGCCGGCTGGTCCTGATAATAGGCGATAAAATCGTCCCGCATGGGGCGGGTCACAAACACCACCTGATCGGCATGGCTCACCACCCAGCGCTCCAGGCGCTGAATGCGCCGGGCCTTGCGTTTGGCCGAGGCGCTGGCGCTGCGCTCCTCATCCAGCCACGGCGAACGGGCCCACGGATCGCGAAAGTCCAGCACCAATTTGCGTCCGGTAAGTTTTTTCAGCCAGGTGGCGACCAGATGCTGGCTGTGAGAGGGGGAGGAGGAATAAATAACATCGATGTCGTGTTTGAGGATAACATAAACCCCTTTCAGCACCGCCAGGGGCAGCCAGGACACATCCTTATCGGGGAATTCGAACATCCCCACCACCTTTTCCCGGATGCGCCGCAGCAGGGAGGGCTTACCGGGATTGGAGGCCGGTTTAACCGGGGCGCTTTGGCCACCGGCGCGGGGGGCTCCGCCGGTTTTGGGTTGGCCTTTAAAGGCGTCCCGAAGGCGCACCAACAGACCCAGCGGGTCGATTTTGCCGCTGCGGTATACCTCTGAAATGGAGGCGGGGATGGCCGAGGCCGGGTTATTCTGATTGTAATATTTTTCCTTGAGGGTCAGGACAAAAATATCCCAGCGCAGCGGATCCAGATATTTGGCGATCCTGATAATCCGCTGGGTTCCAATGGTGGTGGAAGGCGGGAAATTGATATTCAGGAAGAGGATTCGTCTCATTTGGAGGGAACCGGATTGGGGATCATCTCCGAGCTGGTTTCACTGCCGTCCAGTTCTCCCAATTCTTCCAGGGCCTCCAGCTTCACCTCTTCCAGGCGGGCGTTGGCCATGTTGTAGATCATGCAGATAAAGGCCCCCAGCCAGTAAACCACCTCGGCGTACTGACGGCTGTGAAAAACCCCGGCCGCGCTGATCCCCAGCAGGGCCAACTGGAGGGCGGTCGCCTCGAAATGGAAGATTTCCATGCTGGGATGTCGTTTGGCCATTCGTTTTATTCGAAAAGTCATCAGGGTTATGTGGATCAGAAAGAGCATGTAGAAAAAGAAACCGATGTAACCCCAGTCGGTGATAACCGCCACGTAGGTATTGTGCTGGGTTTTGGGCTCGTGAATCTCCGGAATATAGGACATCGACAGCGCCCCGAAGGCGCCACCCCCAACCCCGAAGGGGTGATCCTTGAGCATTTCCATCCCCCCCCGCCAGATGTGAAAGCGGCTCATGGCCGAGGCTTCCTCCTCGTAGTCCATAGTGGTTTGCTGGCGTTCGACAAAATCATCATTGGTCAGGTTCACAAACACCACCGCCCCGACGATGATGCCGAAGATGACGGTAAAACGGGCCCGGCCCTTGGTCAGGAAGATCGCGGCAACCCCGATGGCGCCAAGCCCGATAAGGGCGGAACGGCTGTTGGCCAGGATGAGCAGGTTCAGACAAAAGGGGATGGCGATAGCAATAAAGGCTTTAAGCCAGCGGTTTTTTTCCCGGAGGAAATACATCCCGAAAAAGGGCAGACAGGCCACCACGTGCGCCGAGATGGCGTTTTCTTCGGTAGCGTTGGGGGCAATAACCCCGATATCCCGGTTGGAGCCCACCTCCCAGGCGGTAAAGCCGAAATTGAACACGCAGAAAATGATCACCCAGATCATCATGCGATAATATTCGTGATCGCGAATAATAAAAATCATCAGCAGGAAGAGGATCATCACCTTGAACAATTCAAAGAACTTGTCCATGCTGGCTTCCGGGAAAACGGCCACCGTTTTGGAAACCATCCAGGCGTTCAGGACAAACATAAACAGCCAACCGACCGGTTTGACGTTGATTTCCGGCAGCTTGCGCATCCTGCTGTAATTGAGGAAAAGGCTGGCAAGGGTAATGATGGCGGGGGTAAAGGACCAGCGCAGATCCGGCCAGCCATCGCCCCACCAGAAAAAAGGCGGGTGGTTATGCCATTCGTAAATGTAGGTCATAATCCCGTAAGCGGGATGAAAAAAGGTGGCCACCAGCCC
>JAGRBF010000570.1:0-120 GCA_020434205.1 Calditrichota bacterium
GCGCCTGCGGCGCGTGGTTGGGTGGGCGGTTTCGATTCCTTACGTCAAAAAAAAGCAATCACTAAACCACAATTCCATACAACAACCCATCGACCCTACCACCATGCTACCAATTCACCA
>JAGRBF010000570.1:147-3977 GCA_020434205.1 Calditrichota bacterium
TCGCTCATCGGTTGGTACCCGGGACCGGACTCGAACCGGTACGGTGTATAACACCGAGGGATTTTAAGTCCCTTGCGTCTACCAATTCCGCCACCCGGGCAGCACAGCTTCTAATTGGCAGTGCAAAAAATACGGTTCACTGCGATGGTAGTCAAGGTTTTTGTGGCGCACTCCGGGTCGCCGAAGACCTGGCCCCTTTTATCAGCAGCCAGGCGGTAAAGCTCAGTTCCCCCAGCACCGCGGTAAAAGCGACCACCATGGTGTAAAAGGCTCCCCCGGCCGGATGGAGTATAGTCCCGAAACTTTCAATCACATAACCACCTCCCGCCACCGCCAGTAGTATCCCGAATACCCCCGGAAACAGCTCGGAGCGGTAAATCAGATATCCCAACAACAGCAAATGGATGCCGAAAAAGACCCCGGCGATCAGATACCCGTATTTGTGCAATCCCATAAAAAATAAGGTGAGCTGATTGAGTTGCTCGGCCCCGAATGCCGAAAAGAAACCCGCTCCCTGCGCGGTTTGAAGGGCGGCATAATGGTTGAGCATGTTGATGCTGGCTATGGCGGGATGCCCCACCAGCCGGAAGGCCGCTGCGACCAGGGAAAGCACCGGACTGACCGGCCGCAGCAGGAGGAAGAACAATACGGTAACCCCCAGGTCGGCGGCAAAGGCAATCAGGTCGCTGGCGAAGCCCAGCCGGAACAGAAAGGGGTTGGCGGCAATATTGGCCGCGGTGGCCGCGGCATCACCGGGCGCCACCAGGCCCCCGCGCACAAACCCTTCGGCGAATCCCGCGCCGAAAAAGATGATCAGATACAAAAATCCCGCTATTCGGGCGTAGCGCCTGGAGCTATCCGGGGGAAGGGCAGATGTCATTCTGTCTCTCCGGTTTCAGGGTTTACGCGCAAAGCAATTTCCGGGAAACAAACCGCGAAATCGCGAAAGCACGAAAGTCTTTTCAGTTTGGTCTTTGCCAGGGACAAACCTTTCCCGGATCAACGCTGCAAAGGGTAGGTTTTCGCCGGGCAGCCGGGAGTTTTGTGTCCGGCACGGAAAAAGTATAAATACTTCGCGTTTTCGCGGTTAAACAGCAAAAATGGGCTTGGTTGCGTAACAAGAGTCAGCAAAGTTAAGAAAACCCGGGGACATATAAAACGGGCAGAACGGGGCACGGCGGATTAAAAGGTGGGGGATGGGATCAGTCCTGGGAAACGGTGAGGATTTTTACAGGTTGGTTGCTCAGCGGAAAATCCCCGGCGACATAAGCGATGGCCCCGGGATCTCCGGAGACCTGGGAAACCACCTCGGCTTGTTCGGAAATTTCCGGCGGGGGAACCGCCCGTCCGGCAAAAACCTGACGCTGCCAGTAAGCCCGGACCACCGAAACGGTTTTGCGAAGAATGTCCTGGGAGAATTTATTCCGAACTTCCGCCGAAGGACTCAGATCGAATGGGGAAATCTCCCGGCCATCATCCCATTGGGTCATTTTTTTGAGGAAAATCCGGGAGAGCTGGTCCGCGGAAATCTTCTCCAGGGGGTTATCGCGATGGACAATAACCACAAAGGCCGGTTTTTCGCCGGCCCAACCCCCATGCGAGGGCAGGAGCAGGCAGAAAAGCAGGAGCCAGAGTGTCTTTGCGATGGGTTTCATGGTCACTATCCTTTAGAAGGAAAATTGCGCCCCCAGCATAAACAGCCGGGTTTTGCTATCCAATTGCGATCCCCAATCGGTCAGGTCGGCCGCTTCGGGATAGCCCCCTTCCGGGAGCGCGTAGCGATTACCCTCAACCCAATGCACGGAGGTTTTAATGACGAATTGGGTGTTAAACCAGTAATTGAAGCCCAGGGCAAATTCCCGATGTTTGAAGAGATTGCTCAGGCCGGCAGGCACCTCAAGCTGCTCGTCCAGGTTGGCATCTTCATAACGGGCCACCACCTGATAGTTTACCCTGAAGCGGAAGGCATTTTCGACATACCAGCCAGTCGTTTTGTAGCCGTCTTCATCAGCGTGAAGAACCCATTCCCCTCGCAATTCGCTGTAGTTGCCGAAATATTCTCCCTGGAATCCGTAGGAGTAATTGTACTCGTCGGATTGAACGCCGTCTTCGTCACCTTCTTCATGGCCGTAGAAGGCGGATGCCCCCAGATCCAGGCGATCCAGAATCCCGTGCAGAACCAGCCGGCCTCCCACCATATTTTTGACGTCGGATTCCTGAAGGGCACCGTTATCTTCGGAAAGCCCGGACCCCTTGTCCGTCCCGGTCACCAGCAGACCAATCGGGTTGACCGCTTCCAGATCCAGCTTTCCGCCGTAAAGATCGTAGGATAATTCCATGCTCTCGCCCACCGGCAGATAGCCGCTGAAGCCCAGGCCCCGGTAAGCTTTGGTGACCAACCCTCCATTGCCGTAAACCGATTGCGGCAGGCTGAAAAAGGGCCGGGCAGTCCCCACATCGTAAATTTCGGTGTAGATCCCAAAGGGCTGCTTAACCTGTCCGGCCAGAAATTTGAGGGCGTCGGAGAATTTCCACAGGGCGAAAACGTAATCCAGACCCACCTCGCTCTCATTCTCCCGGGTATTGGCCCAAAAAACCTGGGCGCTGATGGTCAACGGGGTGTCGGTTTGGATGAGCAAAGCCAGGGACAGATTGGTGCGGTCGTAGTTGCCGGCTTCGTTGCCGGCCAGATATTCGTTTCCGTCGCTTTTGCCGTAAACCCACTCGCCGTAGCCGTTCAGAAACACGGTGCGTCCGGTGTTTTGAGCCAGCAAGGGGGTTAACATCAATATGAGGAACAGTAAAAAGTGGCGCATAAGGTATCCGGTTTAAAATCATTTATAGGGTGGCGACCAGTGTTGTCTCTCGCGTCGCCGCCTGACCATCAGGAACCCGGTCTTCTCAAATAAAGGGTCGATCAATTCTACTGTAAAGGTTCAATTCTTCTGATGGACGCTTTGGTTATGGTGATTGCATCTGAATGATGGTCAATGCATCTTTCAAATAATCGGCGGTTAAGGAAGGGGATTTAACCGATTTTTTGGGAAAAGGGAATTCTGTAACGGGAATTGCAGCGCCGGGGAATTGAGAAAGGTAGCTTTCCGGTAACCTTAAAAAGAGGAATGGTTATGTTGGGTCTGGTGATGTGGCTCGTATTGTTGCTCCCAAACGCCCTTTCCGCCCAGAGCGGGGAGGATGCGGCGCGCAGCGCCAAAGTGGACAGCCTCTATGCCGCCTACAAAACCGCCGGGTTTCCGGAAGTCCCGGACCTCAGCGTGGGGGATTTTCTGAAAATGGCCGGGGGGGATTCCCTGGTGCTGGTGGATGTGCGGGAGCCTGCCGAACAGGCGGTTTCCATGCTGCCCGGCGCCATTACCATGGCGGCATTTGAGGCGGAAGCCGCAAGTTATAGCGATTACCGGATTGTGGTTTACTGCACCATCGGCTTCCGCAGCGCCCTTTACACCCGCCAATTGCGGGAAAAAGGGCTGGACGCCTACAATCTGGCCGGCAGTCTCCTCGCCTGGGCCCATGCCGGACAGGTCCTGGTCGACTCCCTGGGGCCCACCCGAACCGCCCATGTTTACGGGGAAACCTGGGACCTGCTGCCGGAGGGTTATCGATCGGTCTGGTGAAGGGGGACTTCATGACTGGAAGACCGAAGGACTGAAGGACCACCTCCCAACAGCCAACTTCTTTACCCCGTCGCTTTTCGCTTTTCGCTTTTCGCTTCTCGCTCTACGCCTCCGTAACCGCTTCCAATGCCAGCATGGCATCGGTGATCTTGTGCATGGGACGGCGGATGGCCACCCGGCCGGAGCGCACAAATT
>JAGRBF010000571.1 GCA_020434205.1 Calditrichota bacterium
ACTCACCTGACCCTGCAGCGGAAAACCTAACCGTCACGTTGTTATCCGCGGACCACCATGGATAGGTGGTTTACTTCCGTTCCCCAAAGCAGTTGCGGGTACGGAAGTTCTGTGTCTGGCAAAGACCAAACATATTAATTCTTCGCGCTTTCGCGTTTTCGCGGTTAAATAGCAGAAACGGGTTTGGTTGCGTAACATGAGTTAAATAAAATGGTCAGATGGTTTCCGCGTGAGACTTTCCACCAAAAAAAAGCCGGCAGGAAAAATCCGTGCCGGCTTGCGATCGCTAAATTCTACGCCCACCTCCCTGTCGGTGCTCCGGAAACTTCCCTGTCTGCAAGTCTGTGGCAATGCCACTTTCCTGCCGGCCAACATCCCTGTTGTAGAACTGCTTTTTAGGAGACCAGGTTATTACGTCCCTGTAATCTTTCAACGTCCCTGTTGAAATTCTGGCTCCCGTTTTTGGAGCGTTGCAACTTCCGTGTTGCGGCGTTTCTTCAGCGTCCCTGAACCTTTTCCGTCAAAAAGGTTTCTTCCCTGAAAGAGTCCATTCCATGAACTCTTTATATCTCATTGGCAATCCATGTGCCAAAAAGGACAAAAGGGGGTTTGGTCCACCTCAGATCAAACAAAAACAAGGGGTTAGAGCATTTATAGAGCCGGGGATATCCCCATGGGGATGTCGATTTTTCCGACAAGGGACGAAATATGGGACAGGCGGGAACAAAAAAAAGGCACGCTGATCAGGCGTGCCAGGGTAAACAGACAGTCGGAGACGCGAGCCACCACATTTCCGACAGCCTCAGGAGATCTTTATTGTGCGGCGAGCAGTTCCTCTTCCAGGACCGTGGCCATCCGGGTAAACATGGCGACCGGGTTTTGGCACTCGGCCAGCTTGACATCCCGGAACATCCAGGGATTTTCCAGATACTGAACGGCCAGGGCGGCTTTGTAGCGAATCTCGGCGGTGGCACCGTTAACCACCAGCTTCTTCATTTTGTGGTGCAGGGTTTCCATCTTGAGATCCGGATGGGCCATTTTCATTTTGACGATGGTATAAATCCCGGAAGCAACCAATCCGTTAACATCCGAGGCCAGGGCCTTTTCCAGGTTGACGACTCCGGCTTCCAGAACCTTCTGGCTTTGGCCAAAAACGTTAATGCTGAGCAGGGCTACGATAAAAATGATGGCTTTTTTCATGACGTCCTCCGAAGAGTTTGTGGGTTATGTTCGCATTGTATTCACTTAAACAATACGCCCACCCAATGTCAGAGATGTCATGCGCTGGTCAAGGTTTGTCAAAAGATGTCATTCGGGCAGAAGGTCGTCGAGAGGCGGTTTTCCGAGGATGCGGTTCAGGTAAACGATCAATGCCTTGCGCAGGGGCGGCTGGCGATGGGCGTTCCGGAAAGCGCGGATCATTCGTTTTTTGATGTAGGCGGCATAGGGCTTAAGGAGCGGATGATTTTCCGGCAGCGTTTCGCCCACGAACTGGGGACGGACCTTCCCTGCGGGCAGGCTGCTGATGCTGCAAAGGGTGCTGAGGTGGTAGAAATAACCCTTTTCCAGGTGAATGTCTTCCCGGGTAATGGCCCAACCCATGGCATACAGATCGTGAAACAAACCGGTGGGCGGGTGGGAAGGAACCAGAACCAGGGTTTCCGAGCCCTGCATTGCGCCCCGGCCCGCCTCAATAATGCGGCGGATGGTGCCCTCGCCGATGCCGGCCATCACAATACAGTCGGCTTCCCCGGGAACAAGCGGTTGCAGTCCGTCCCCACGGCGAAAATCGATTAGCGGCTCAAAATCCCGGCGCGGCAGGCGGCTGCGGGACCAGAAGCGCTGGTCCAGGCCCTCCTGAATCTCGATCCCGATAACCCGGCGCGGGGGCAGGCCGGTCACCAGTTTCTCGATTAGAAAGCCGTGGTCGTATCCGACATCGGCCACGGTGCGGGCGGAATCGGGAATAAAATCGAGGATTTTTTCCAGGCGGGTCAATCGCCCGAGCCTTTGCTCTCCAGGGCTTTGCGCTCAGTCAGGAATTCCAGGAGGTTTTTGGGCTCATACTGGAGGTTGCGCTCCGCCATGCGGGTCAGGGCGCTTTGGTCGATGCGCTCCTGAGAAGAAATTTTAGCGTCGATTTTCCTAAGGAAGGCGGGAATCAACTTAAAAAACCAGGTGCGGGAGTTGCGCAATTCCCCGAGCGGATTGGGTTCCACCAGTTCCAGTTGGGCATCGGCTTCGAATTCCAGATCGCATTGGGTGGCCCGGTCCATCATCCATTTCAGGGCCTGATCGCTGAGCCCGGCGTCGACAAACCCGCCCCCGACATTGGCGTGGGATCCGGGAAACCAGGCTTGTTCCACCCGCTGATATTCCACCTCTTTGGTTTCCCAGATGGTGGGGCGAAAGGCCTTGCGTTTTTCGTCGATGGCCAGGGCATGAAAGGCATTATCGATAGAGCGGCTCAGCTGGACGTCGTGAAATTCGTGATACCGGCGGGTGAGGGCGTTGAGGCCCCACAGGGGAACCCCCAGTGCTCCCACGGTGTCCCACACCCCGATAAAGTGGATGCGCACCTCCCGGGCGTAGCGCTCCCGGAATTCCCGCGCCGGCGGGTCGTCCGGATGGACGTCCTTACTGCGGTAGAGGTCGAAGGCCTGCTGAATTTTACCGGCGTGGCGTTTGTGAAGGAGGCCGGAATTGCGGATCATCCCCGTGCAGCTGCGCACGGTATAGGCCCCGCGACTAAAGCCGAAGAAATAAATCTGGTCGCCGCTTTCATAATTGTGGACCAAAAAGCGGTAGGCATCCTGAATATTTTTGGACAGGCCGCGGCCGAAGGCGCCCCCGGTGATGCGGTCCATTCCCCAGTCGGTGCCCACTCCCTGATCGTAGAAAACGATCTGCGGGGTTCCGTCCCCGGCCATGGGGGCGATGGTGCGGGCAATTTTCACCACGTTGGAGGGGCAGTAGACACCGCGGTCCTTGAGGTCGGGGGTGTACCAGGAACCGTCGGAACAGACAATCAGGCGTTTGGGCATGGCGAGTCTTTTTTGGATGATGGGTTGTTGAGCGTCAATTTCAAAATCTACCACCGTCCCGGGTAATCCCAAAAGAGAAAGATCACATTCGGGAGGGGGCAAAAAAGCAATTTTCACTTTAAAGAGAACCCGGGGGGCGGTAAAGTCTCAAGAAATCTTGAGACTTTGCCAACAGCGGGAGAAGGAAGGAAGGAAGGAAGGAAGAGCGGACCCTATTCCCCGCAACAGGCGATGCACACAAAATTTCGGGCACCGAATTAAGTCCTTTTTCCCGGGATGATTGGCCCCTATCTTGGGGCGGATTCTTTCCGCTCTCCGACATTAGGCCCAATTACCCCCAAGCAAAGGACATCTGTTATGACCCCGACCTCCGAGAACCTCAGCTATCCGATCGGCAAGTTTCAAAAGCCCGGGAAAATAACCGCGGGGCAGCGCGCCGCCTACCTGGCCGATATCGCCGCCTTTCCGGCCCGGCTGTGCAGTGCGGCTATCAACCTGAGCGATGCCCAGCTGGACACCCCCTATCGCCCGGGCGGGTGGACGATCCGCCAGCTGATCCACCACGTGGCAGACAGCCACATGAACGCCTATATCCGTTTCAAACTGACCCTCACCGAGGACAATCCCACCATCCGCCCCTATGAAGAGCAGGACTGGGCGGAGCTGCCGGAGGCCCGCACCGCCCCCATCAGCCTGTCCCTGGACCTGTTGACCCATTTGCACCGGCGCTGGGTGGAAGCGCTGAAAGCGCTGCGGGAGGAAGATTACCAACGCAGCTATTTTCATCCCGCGGACAAGGCCACCGTTACCCTGGAAACCGCCATGGGTCTGTACGCCTGGCATTGCAATCACCATCTGGCTCACCTCACCCGGCTGGTGGAGCGGGAGGGCTGGTAGGGGACCCAGCAATCCCTCGACAATTCGGCAGGCGATGTCGGTAAATTTGTCGAGTTGACCGCAATGGCTGGTAACGGGGTTAGCAGGCGATGAGCGAGAAGCGAGAAGCGA
>JAGRBF010000572.1 GCA_020434205.1 Calditrichota bacterium
AATTGTTTACCGGAGATCTGGAATTCTTCCGGGCATTCGGCCCCAACTTCGGTACCTACTTCCAGTTGGGGGCGGAAAGCTCCCTGTGGTGGAGCGGTATGGGAGTGGTGGTTATTTTCGGGCTGTTTTTTGCCACCGCCCTGACCCTGGTGGTGGTGCCGGTGCTCTACGACTTCCTGGCCCTTTCCGAAGAAAAAATCGAAGCGCTCCGGGAAGCCGAGAAGGAAGAAGATGACGAATCTACCAACCTGCAACCCGGCAATGCTCCCGGGGAGCTGGGCGGCGCTTTTCGTTCTACCTGATCGCCGCGATCGAGGTTATCGCCAAATTCTCCGGGGTAAAAAAATCTTCGGAGAAAGCGAAACGTTGAAAAGGACCCAAACTACTGAAGCCTCGCTCGAAAAGAGCGGGGCTTTTCTTTGTTGAGGCTTTTGGCCGATAATGGAGAGAAGGCCGGCGCTGCGGTTGCCGGGCCAACCCCCAGGCCGGAGAAGGGAAATCGCGGACGCAACCGGCGGCGAAAACGGAAGGCAAGGGCTAAACACCGGAAAAAACACGCATTGTGACAGGTATCAAGCCGGAATTCCCCCTGAGATTGTTTTATAGGGAATCCGCTGGTGGGCCAATATAACTACCGGCTTGGGCCGGTTAAGACAAACGGACCGGGTTATTGCCGGAAAGAACAGAAGCATTTCGGCACTGTTGCCCTTTATCAAGGTAAAAATGCGGTTGTCGGGTGCTAGCGTCGCATTAAAATTTTCTAAACTTGTCGTAACGCAACTGTAACCCCGTCAAAATTGCATAGATTTGCCGGACCATTTCGCCAGAGGGTCGGAAATCCCGGGCAGGACGCCGGGGATGGATCCAGAAATAACTTTATGATACGGGACTTGACACCTTGATTTTAGGTGGTCGAGGGGATATATTTTTATCAGTCTGCTCACATTCTCAAATTTTTCATCAGTGAGGGAACGCTGATGACGGTCCGTAATAGTAACAGAGCTGCTTGGTTTCAGGAGGTTAACCATTAAAGTTTTTGCGCAAACCCACGTGGGCATGGTCCGCAAAGGTAACGAGGATAGCTTTCTGGTTGGGGACACAACCAGTGAAAAAGTGAGCATGCTGCCCGAAATCCGCGAATTTGCCGTGGAAAACAGCTACCTGACCATCATGGTTTCCGATGGCATGGGGGGAGCCGCCGCCGGCGAAGTGGCCAGCGGACTGGCGGTGAAAACCGCCCTTCAGGAAATGGTTTTCGACAAGATCCCCGGCGAAAAGGAGCTTTCCGACAAGCTGGTCGCCTCCCTGGAAAAAGCCAACAGCAACATTGCCGATTACGCCCAGAACCATCCGGAAATGCGCGGGATGGGGGCCACCGCCACTGCCGCCGCCGTGGTAGGTGATACAGCCTTTATCGGGCAAATCGGGGACAGCCGGGCTTACCTGGTTCGCAAACGCCAAATCCAATTGATTACCCAGGACCAATCCTTCGTTAATCAACTGGTCCAGGCCGGAAAAATCACCGAGGAAGAGGCGGAAAACCACCCCCGCCGCAACGTTATTCTCCAGGCCCTTGGGAATCAGCCCAATTTACGGGTGGCGGTTACCCGGGTTCGCCTTTCCCGCAACGACAAGCTGCTGCTGTGCAGCGACGGACTCTCGGGGCTGGTGCGCAAAGAGGAAATGCTGGAGATTATCACCAGCGCCGCCGATCTGAAATCGGCCTGCAATGAGCTGGTGAACCTCGCCAATCAGCGCGGGGGAAATGACAACGTGACCGTAATCCTGGGACACTTCGACGATTCTTTTCTGCCCTCACCGTCCCAGCCGATCAAAAAGTCGGTAGAATGCCTGGTCAGCTTTTCTCAAAAAAACGAATTTGATGACACTGGCGATAAGACGGTGGAACTGGAAGCCCTGGAGCCCGAGGAGAGCGATGAAGCGGCGGAAGATCTGGATGAGGGAGAGGATAAACCCCGCGGCATCCGACGCCTTTTCAAAGGGCTGATGGGGGTTACCCTGCTGTTGGCCCTGGCCGGAGCAGTGGCAGGCGGTGTTTTTTTTTCTAAAAAAAGTGCCGAAAAGCTGACCCACACCCGGGAAACGCTGGAATCCCTGCGCCTGGATTTTGCCGCCTTTCGCAAGGAAAATCGCGAAAAATTGCGGATGCTGGCGGAAATGGCGGTCACTTTTCCCGACACCTTCGAACTTCACAAGGCTTTTAGGGAAGCGGAAAATCAGCTTACCAATTCCCAAACCGATAAGGCCCTCACCGCCTGTCGGGAAGCCAAAGAACTGCTGGAAAACTGGAAAAACGATGTGGTGGGCGAGGCGCAGCAAATTGCCCGCCGAACCCATCTTCAGCAGAACTGGTTCGGGACCATTGCCCAAATCGACCGCAGCCTGAACGAGCTGGATAATCAGCGCCCCGCCCTGCACAGCACCTCGGTGAAAACCCTCAGCACCCTGCCCCTGGACGAAGTTCAGGCCGTTATCAGCAAAGAAACCAACCTCTCTTTCCAGGCAGCCCATTCCCGCCTTAGCAGCCAGGTCGACAGCCTGTATTACCGCGGTATCCTGGAGCTGGTGCAGTTCCAGCACCTCCAGGAAGATCTGCAAAAGGCCGACGAAGCTCACGTTCTGGCCATGCGCCAACTGCGGGGAGAAGATCCGGAAAACCTGGGCAAAGGCCTGGATTTATCCCGCGAGGCCCTCCAGATTCTGCTGGATGTTCACCGGCAAATTGACGATACCAAAAGCCGCATGCTCAACCAGGTGCGCAATCTCCCCACCAGTTTTTCCTGAGCCAGACCATCAATCAAGCCCAAAAGATGACTAAGAAACGATCCTAAGATCCTATTAACTCATGTTACGCAACCAAAC
>JAGRBF010000066.1 GCA_020434205.1 Calditrichota bacterium
TGTTGATTGATGATTGATGATTGATAAAATTACAGGGTTATTCGGCTGCGTCGACTGTAGCCTGGTGACATGCCCCGGAGGCGCCTCGCACCCTCGTATTTTCGTACCCTCGTTATCACCTTCCCCGATAAACCGCCCCAGCCGTCGGGGTTTCCTGAACTTCCACACAGCTCAGGTAGGGGAGAGTGGGTTTGATTTGCTCCCAAATCCACTTCGCCACGTTCTCGCAGGTGGGGTTCTCCAGACCCGGCACTTCGTTGAGCAAACGGTGATCCAACTGCTCGTGAACCGGCATGAAGGCTTTTTTAATATCGGCAAATTCCACCACCCAGCCGATTTCCGGGTCCACCGGTCCGTCCAGATACAAGCGGACCCGGAAGGTATGGCCGTGCAAACGGCTGCATTTGTGGGTTTTGGGCAGACCGGGCAGATAATGGGCCGAGTCGAAGGTAAAATCCTTAAAAATCTGCATGTTAACCTCAGTTAAAATCAGGCCGTGTGTACCATTAGAGAATTTAGTGAATTTAGACAATTGTACACTCGGCCTGGTAGTCTGTCAATTGTGCTTAGTCTGGTTCAAACTCTTAACCGTCACCCCGGTATGCAGTTGGGCCGGGGTCCAAACCCCAACCCTGATGGATCCCGGCCTTAAACATGCCGGGATGACGAACAGAACATACCACATTTGACAGCCAATCAGGGTATTTGTAAAATTTTATGACTCTGCAGGCTCAGCCGCCACTGGGGGTGGGCCAGGCAATAGGCCAGGGTATCCGTCAGGTGTCGCTGCCGCAGCACAGGGTCCGCAACGTCCATCGCTTGCAGGAAAAAATGGGTGAAGGCCAAATTCGCAAACTGCTCCGGGCGGGCCGCCGCCTGTGGGAAAACCAGCTTGAGTTCGTCTCCGGAGGTTTGTATGAGTGGCGCACCGGCCTTGGGGCTGATGCAAACCCAGTCGATTCCCGGAGGGGCAGCCAGGGTGCCGTTGCTTTCGATGGCCACCTGGAACCCGGCCCGGTGAAAGGCTTCGATAAGCGCTACATCAAGTTGAAGGAGCGGTTCGCCGCCGGTGCATACCACCAGCGGATGGCCTTCCGCCGCCGGCCACTGCTCTTTTACCGCAGCGGCCAGTTCTCCGGGGCTGGCGAATTTTCCGCCGTTGGGACCGTCCGTTCCCACAAAATCGGTATCGCAGAAGCGGCAGATCGCCTGCTCCCGGTCTGCTTCCCGGCCGCTCCACAGATTGCATCCGGCAAAGCGGCAGAAAACCGCGGCCCGACCGCTCTGGGCGCCTTCCCCCTGGAGGGTGTAGTAGATTTCCTTGACGGCGTATGGCATAATGACATGGCTACAGGGTTACTGGCTAATTGTTTTTACAGAATATGTCGAAGTGTGGGCGTTTGGGAGTTGTCGTGGTTTTACCACCACACCCCGATACTTCGATACCCCCCATTCCCTACGCCCTCTTCACATAGCCAGCCGGATCCGCCAGTCCTGCCTCGGCGAATCCCTTTAAACGCAGTTGGCAGGCGTCACAGGCGCCGCAGGCCAAACCCTCCGGAGAAGGATCGTAGCAGGTGCTGGTCTGGCTGTAGTCCACACCCAACGCCAAACCCTTGCGGATGATGTCCGCTTTGCTGAGGTGGATCAAGGGGGTGTGGATGGTCAGGCGGGTTTTACCTTCCACCCCGCTGCGGGTGGCCAGGTTGGCCATCTTTTGATAGGCTTCGATATATTCCGGCCGGCAGTCGGGATACCCGCTGTAGTCGACCGCATTCACCCCGATAAAAATGTCCTGACAATCCAGCACCTCCGCCCAGGCCAGGGCAAAGGACAGAAAAATGGTGTTGCGGGCCGGCACGTAGGTTACCGGGATGCCTGCCCCCATGTCCGCTTCGCTGCGTCCCTTGGGAACCGCCAGATCCCCGGTTAGCGCTGAGCCGCCGAACATCTTCAGATCGATTTCGGCAATCACGTGCTCGCGAACCTCCGCCAGGGCGGCAATTTGCCGGGCGCAGTTAATCTCAAAATGGTGTTTCTGGCCGTAACGGAAAGTAATGGCATGAGGGTCGAAACCCCGATTTTTGGCAATGGCGAGAACGGTTGCGGAATCCAGGCCGCCGCTAAGCAAAACAACCGCTTTGGGGGAAGCCGCCATAACAGTAATCCTTTCCGGGTGATCATTGAGCAATTCAACATCAAGCCCGGAATATTTATTGCGGCAGGCCAATTGTCAAGGGGAAATACAAAGGGGCGGCGCCGGGGGAACCGGCGCCGGAGGATTTACTTCAGCAGAATCATCTTTTTGGTATCGTGGAAATCCCGGTGAGAGAAGCTCAGCACGTAGGTTCCCGAGGCGACCTGAGCCCCGGCCTCGTTGCGGCCGTCCCACACCAAAACGTGGCGACCCGGATCCAGGGGGCCGTTTTGAAGGGTCCGAACCAGCTGGCCCAGCATATTGAAGATCGCCACCCGAACCTCGCTGCCGTAACCCGCGCTGGGCGGCAGATCGAAGCGTATGGTGGTTTCCGGGTTGAAGGGATTGGGAAAATT
>JAGRBF010000573.1 GCA_020434205.1 Calditrichota bacterium
GGAGTTCTCACCGCTAGTCTCCCAGAGAGGTGTTGACCAATCGGGCGCTTTCGATCCAGGGATGGTCCAGCGGAACGATTTTGCGTTTGCCAACCACCTCCTCCAGGGGAATGGGGAGGGTTTGCCCGCCCCGGATAGCTACCATCACCCCGAACTGGCCCTCCTGGATAAGCCTGGCGCAGGCAGTGCCCAACTGGGTGGTCAGCAATCGGTCGGCCGCCGAGGGGGTGCCGCCGCGCTGCAGATGGCCGAGAATGGTCAGGCGGGTTTCCAGGCTGGTCAGCTCTTCGAGTTTTTGGGCCAGGCGTAAAGTGCTGCCCTTATGCTGGTTCTCTACGTCATCCAGATGCAGGGCAGCGGCCTTTTTCTCCGCCTTGGTACGAGCTTTCTTTTTGGCCTCATTCGCTTTGGCAAATTGTTTATTTTCGGCCAGATTGCGGGCCCCTTCCGCCACGGCGACGATACTGAAGGGCCGTCCGCTGGAGACCCGGCGGCGAATGGCCGGGGCTATTTTTTCCACGTCGTAGGGGATTTCCGGGATCAAAATGACGTCCGCTCCTCCGGCAATACCGGCTCCCAGAGCGAGCCATCCGGCGTTATGCCCCATAATCTCCACCACGATAATACGGTGATGGCTGTGGGCGGTGCTGTGCAGGCGGTCGATGGCTTCGGTGGCGATTCCCAGGGAGGTGTCGAAGCCGAAGGTCACGTCGGTCAAGGCCACGTCGTTGTCGATGGTTTTGGGAAGGGTCAGAATATTGAGGCCCTTTTGCAGCAGGCGGAAGGCGTTTTTCTGGGTTCCCCCGCCTCCCATACAGATCAGGGCATCCAGATTATGCTTGCGGTAGGTCTCCACCGCGGCGTCGGTCATGTCCAGGGTTTTGCCCCCGATAACCATGCGGTGGGGTTTGTCCCGGCTGGTGCCCAGGACGGTGCCCCCCACCGTCAGCAGTCCGGGCAGGACGGTTTTGTCCAGGCGGATAAAGCGGTTTTCCACCAACCCCCGGAACCCGTCCCGGAATCCCAAAACCTGCATGTCCATTTTAAGGGCCGCTTTACCGATTCCCCGAATCGCGGAATTGAGGCCGGGGCTGTCGCCGCCGGCGGTAAGAATGCCGATATTTTTCACGAAATCTCCCCATAGTGCTTCAGGTCGCCCGGATGACGAAAAATGCCTGTTTGGCACTGTTTTTCAATGATTAATCATCAGAAAAGTTAAGCGAAATTTGCTCCGAATAAAAGTTTTCGAGCATCTGACCAAAAAATTTCCTAAATATGAGCCGTAAAAACTGAGGCCCCTTTTCGCGGCCAGACGGCTGTTTTCAATTTGGGGGCGAAATGCAGGCCACAAAATTGCGAAGGTCGCCAGAAATTCACCGGGAGAAAAATTTCGCGGAACTGAGGCTCCGATGCCTCGTAATTCCCATCCAAAACAGCTCAAATTTGGTGAACCTGAAGAACTTTGTATATTGGTGGTGATCAAAAACCTGCTTTGGTCTCAAAAACGGATGGTTATTATTGTCGGAGAATCTTCTCCGACTTTGAAGCGTATGTGTAAACAAAACTAAAGGATTAGTATGGCTCTGTATACCGACCCTTCATCAAAGGAAATCATGCCGGAAATAACCGCAATGGACCTCGTTTGTCCACTTTGTCATACCAAAAACTCACGCTATTACAATCAGGACGAACACCGGGAATATTTGCACTGCCAGACCTGTGAGCTGGTTTTTGTGCCCCGCGTGTACCACCTTCCCCCCGATCAGGAAAAGAAGGGATATGAGCTGGAGAAAGGGGCCAGGATGCGCAATCGCTACTCCCG
>JAGRBF010000574.1 GCA_020434205.1 Calditrichota bacterium
CGGGGAATGGACTTGGAACCACCGCGGGCGGGAATGAGGGCCAGGGTCTGGGCAGACATAATTTATCCTTGGTTAGGTTGGAGAGAATTGTGGGACAGGACCGGTATTTCGGGCCCGCCCGGGTTTTTATCCAGGTTCACCAGTTGGCCGGCGGCGGCGCTCTCTTTGACCGCTAAAGCCAGTTCGAGGGCCCGGGTTCCGGCCCTGAAATCACTTTCCGGCCGGCCTCCCGAAAAAACGGCTTCCAGAAAAGCCCGCATCTCCGCCAGATAAAGCTGATTGCGATGGAATTTTTCGGGAAGGTGAAAGGTGTGCCAGCGTTTCTTTGGCGCTTCGTAGCAGCCGGCATGGCCGTCGTGATAGTGCCATTCGATGGTCCCCTGCTGGCCCACAATGCGAAAGCCATGGGAGGGCGGTTGCTGCACGTAGTCCAGATTGAGATGCCCGATAACCCCGCTGGCAAAACGCAGCAGAATCTGGGCGGTATCCTCCACTTCAATACCCAGGCCACTGCGCCGGGCGGTGAGGGCAAATACCCCGGCGACCGGCCCCAGAAGCCATTCCAGGTAGTCGAAGGGATGGCAGAGGGTCAACACCACCCCCCCGCCCAGGGTGGCCCGGGCCGAATAGCTTTCCCGATAGTCCTCCCAGGGATGCCAGCCGGGCAAAAATTCTCCGTAATGGGCGTCTACGGACACCACCTCGCCGACCAAACCGTCGCTCAACCATTGGCGAACCTGCTGCAGTCCGGGATGGAAGCGCAGTTGGAAGCCGCTCTGGGCGATCAGGTTTTCCCGGGAAATCAGGCGACCCAGTTCCTCCAACCCTTCGCGACGATCGGACAGCGGTTTTTCGATGAAAAGATGACAGCCGGCGCGGGCGGCGGCAAGCGCCACCGGGATGTGCAGGGCGGTGGGATTGGCGACAATAACCGCCAGCGGTTTTTCCGCCAGGGCTGCTTCGAGGTGATAAAAAACGGGGGTATCGGATAATTCTGCGGTGGGCAGGACACTTTTACCGGTGCGTAAAACCGCCAGATCCCGGAAACCCAGACTTTGGAGATTGCGAAAATGGCGGCGGCCGATGGAGCCAAATCCGGCAATTAGAATCGTTGATCGCTTGTTCATCAATGGTCAGTTCGGTGTTGAGCAACGCAGCTGTTTGCCCAGGCAGCTTAAGCAGGCGGGATTGCTATTTGCCCAACAACGGATGAACAAGCGAAGACAATTTGACTAAAGGACGCAGATTTTTGGGGAGCGCTCTAGACCATCCCGGCCACTACGTCCAGGATTTTTTCAATCTCGAAGGGTTTGGTCAGGGTGTGGCTGGCCCCGATTTTCCCGGCGATAAACAGGGGATTGGCGGCATCAATGCTGTGTCCCCCACCGGACATGGCGATAATTTTAACCTGGGGAAACTGGCGGCGGATGTCCGAGATGGTTTCCAGACCTTCCTTGTCCGGCATAACAATGTCGGTAATCACCAGTTCCGGCACATCCTCGCAAAGCAGCTTCATCCCCTCTTCGCCATTTCCGGCCTGGCGGACGTCGTAGCCGTTGCTTTTTAAAATGCGCACCAGCATTTTTCTCAATTGTTGGTCGTCATCAATCACTAAAATTTTGGCCATTTTAACCCCGGTTTGACTATCGTTCTTTGAAAATTGGTCTGCTGCCCCGCCCTGTTTCCCGAAGACATTTGGTGCCGTTTCCACCGGCTCCCGGGCTGGTTGGGGTGCAAATTCCGGCTCGTTTTTTTTTCGACCGGTCAACCTCCTTTAATCATCGGGTTTTAGGCGAGGGTCTTTACCGTTTTTTCGAGAGGATTTGGGAGGTTAGTAAACCGTTGTTTATGATGAGCAAAAAGGCTAACTTTCCGGACGTTTTACCCCTAAAAAAAATCCGGGCAACCCGGAACGTCATCTGCATTTTTCGGCAGAACGGAAATCCGACCGAATAATCGGAAAACCTCGCTGCGGAGTTTTTATGAAATCCACCTTTTTCCTCCTTATGGAATTGCTTCTGGTCGTTCTCTTTGCCGTACAGGCCCAGGAATGGCAGGCAGTAGACGTTGAGGATGGTAACTTCCGAATCTCCTTTCCCGGAACGCCTCAGGACAACAGCACCCAGGTTAGCACGGACCTGGGCATCATTAATTTCCGAATGTTATCGGTGGAATACCGCGGCATCAGCTTTCTGGCAGGCTACAGCAAATATCCGGAGTCGGTGTTTACCCTGTCCCCGGATACCCTGTTGGCCAAAAGCCTGGAAGGGGCCATGGGCAATGTCCCCAGTGTCCTTAAGGACAGCAGCCGCATCACCATCGGGGATTATCCCGGGTTGGCCGCCAACCTGAGCATTAAGGATGGCCAGGGCGTTCTCCAGGTTCGCTACTACCTGGTTGGTGCGACCCTCTACCAGTTGATGACCATTTACCCGGTCACCGTTTCCTATCCGGAAGACGTCCGCCGTTTTTTTGATGCCTTTGCCATTCTGGGCGAACCCGAGCCGCGCCAAATGGCCACCCTCCTGACCAGCCTGGAAACGGAATTCGAACTAGACGAAAACGGCACTTACAACCTCACCGTTTTTTTGGATGACGACCGCTCCCAATTGCTCTATATTGCCCCTATTGTTCACCTGTACAACGCCAGCCCCGGATACGAACTCTGGACTATCGTCCGGGAAATCCAGGGTGCCGTGGAGCCCGCTCTCACCGAGCGCCTCCTGGCCCTGAATGCCGAAATGGATCTGGGTAATTTTCAACTGCTGGATTGGGGGGATAATACCCGCGCGCTCATTTTTGCCGGCAAAATTCAGGATACCATCAATGCCGAGCAGCTGCGCAACGCCATCCTGACCATCTGCCTTACCGCAGACGATCTGGAAGCGGAACTAACCGGCAAGGACGATAATTAACGTCCGCCATACCCCAACCTCTCGCAGGGAGCAGCCTTTTTGTCCGAACCGTTAACCGAAAGTTTCCAAACCGGCGGGCTCAGAATTTCCCAGCCGGTTCCCGGGGAGTTGATTCTGGAAAGCCGTCAGCGGGTTCTGTTGCTGCCGGCGATTTTTATGCTGTTTTTTTTCGGCTTCTGGTATTTTAGCCTCTTTATGGTGGTGGCCGACCAACCCGGAGCCACCCTCCTGGAAAAAACGATCGGCCTCCTGCGCGAGCAGCCCCTTCTGATCATCTTTTTTGCCGCCCCTCTGGTCCTGTTGCTCCCGGTTTGGGTGCGTATGATCCCCAAAGCGCTCATCGGGGAAACCTTCCACCTGGATGGCGGTCGCGGCACCCTCAGTAAAAACGGAACCCTGCTGTTCACTTTCGACCATATCCGCGGAGTGAGCACCACCCCCAAAGGCATTGGAGTCGGGAACGGCCTTTATTTGCTCCTGGGAGAAGGTAAAAGCCTTCAACTCGCCGCCGGCCTCGACCGGGAAATGGCCCTAAGGCTGGTGCAGGTTATCGGCAATATTACCGGTAAACCGGTCCATTAATCCTCTGTCCACTAAATCCACCGGTCTACGGGCCGGCGACATCCATTCCAAAATCACGGGAGAATCCCTATGTCCGTAGCACGCGTAACCGAAATCAGCTCTTCCTCCGCCAAAAGCTTTGAAGATGCCGTCAACGTTGGGGTAGAGCGGGCTTCCAAGACCCTCAAGAATGTCGTTTCTGCCTGGGTTAAGGATCAGCAGGTGCTCATCGAAAACGGGAAAGTTACCGAGTACCGGGTTATGATGAAGGTGACCTTTATTCTGGAAGAATAGGGTTTTGTTTGCCATCCCGGTTCCGGTTGCTGGAAAACGCCGGAACCGGGATTTTTTTTGGTGACTTTTCGCTCCGGCCTGTCGATATTGGGGCGCTTTGGCAATCTTCTTAATTTTCCGATTGTTAAGACAACCTTTGCCCTCAAAAAGTCACCGCCCGCCCAACCGGAGCCGCTATTGTCCCGAAAATTTTTCAGCGCGTACCTGAATGCCTATCGGGGCCTTTCCCCGCAGGTGTGGATCCTCGCCCTGGCCATGCTGATCAACCGGGCCGGCGGCATGGTTCTTTTTTTTCTCACCCTCTATTTAACCGCCGATCTGGGTTATGACGTTCGCACCGCCGGATTCCTGGTTAGCGGTTACGGCCTGGGGAGTATCGGCGGAGCCTTTCTGGGTGGGTGGCTCAGCGATAGGTTGGGTGCGCCCCGGGTCATGATCTTCAGCCTGGTGGTCTCTGCCGGCGGTTACGTGTGGTTGGCCTACCTGACCCAACCGATGGCCATTGCCATTGCCCTCTTTTTTCTGGCGATTATAGCGGAGGGATTTCGCCCCGCCAACAGTTCCGCCCTGGCGCAAATCACCGAACCGGCCCGCCTTGGCCAGGCCTTTGCCCTTAACCGGCTCGCCATCAACCTGGGGGTGTCTATCGGCCCGGCTCTGGGTGGGTTTCTGGCCGTGCGGGATTATCACCTGCTCTTCTGGGTGGACGGTTTAACCTGCCTGGCTGCCGCGCTGTTTCTCTACTTGTTTTTCCACCCGGAGAAGGCAGCGCTCCCCACTTCCACCGGCGCGGATACCCCCGGGCGTTCGCCCTTTCGGGACGGGGAGCTCTGGTTTATCCTGCTGCTGACCTTTATGAACGGCCTGATGTTCAACCAGCTTTTTAACACCTGGCCCCTTTACCTCAAGGACATTTTCCGGCTGGAGGAAGACTATATCGGGCTCCTGCTAACCGTCAACGGCCTGATCATCGTTCTCACCGAGATGCCCCTGGTGCATGCCATGCGGACCAGAAGCCCCTTTATGATCATCTTTTGGGGAGAAATCCTGCTTTTCGCCGGTTTTGCCATTCTGCCGCTCAACACGGTCACCTGGTATGCTTTTTTTTCGGTGGCGATCTGGACGGTTGGGGAAATGCTGGTTTTCCCCATGCTCCCCACCGTTATCTCGGGGCGCGCCTCTGCCGGCAATCGCGGCACTTACATGGGCCTTTTCAGCTTTTCCTTCGCCCTGGCTTTTGCCATCGGCCCCATACTGGGCCCCTGGATTTATGCCCGAAATCCCCATGAGGTGTGGTTTTGGGCCGCTGCCGGCGCTTTGATCTGCCCGCCCGGGTTCGCCTACCTCAGCTACCGCCATCGCCTGGCGCGGAGCAGCTAAAGCGGGAATTCCTCCCCCTGCCCGCCTCCCGCCGTCAATGCGATTTTACGAACTGATGTACCGCAACCTGTCGTTTCTTGAACCTCGAAGCGGTTAGTTCCCATCGAACGGCTTTCACCTCCGAACTGACTTTACGCGCCAGAAGCGATTTGCGGCCCATCAACCGCGAAATTGCGAGATTGCGAAAACTGAAACCGGACGGATCTGCCCCTGCACCGGAACATCTGCTTGTCCTGCGGTTATCCGCGGGCCAATATGAATAGCTGGTTCACGTCTGCTCCCCCAAGCAGGTGTGGGCACCGAAATTCTGTGTCTGGCAAAAACCAAACATATTAATTCTTCGCGGCTTCGCGGCTTCGCGGTTAAATAGCAAAAATAGGGTTGGTTGCGAAACATGAGCTCGTAATACCAGTTACGATTGTCCGTAAAGAAAATGGGGATTCCACCCGTTAATAGGAGTAGCGCGACCACAGCCTGTGAGTCGGTCGCCCACCCGTTAACAAAGGATTCACCGGAAATGAACATCATTTTTGAACCGAAACCGGGCACCGGCCCGCGCCCCGGACGATTCCGGA
>JAGRBF010000575.1 GCA_020434205.1 Calditrichota bacterium
TTCATGGGGGTGCGGATTTCGTGGCTCATATTGGCCAGGAATTCGCTTTTGGCCTGGGTGGCTTCCTCAGCCCGCCGCCGTTCTCTTTCCGCCGCCGTTTTGGCTTTTTGAAGATCCTCGTTGACCACCTCCAGGGTGGCGTTCTGCTCGGAAATCACCGCGGTGCGCTCGCCAACCAACTGCTCGAGTTCCCGGTTGTGGCGCCGCATGGAACGCACCCGCCAATGGGCAAAGGTGATCATCATCAGCAACAGGGTGGCCGCCAGGGTTAGGTAAGCCCACCAGGCCCGGTACCAGGGAGGCAGGATTTCGAAGCCCAGGGTGGCGATGCGGCTAAGCTCGCCGTCGCTGTTGCGGGCCTGCACTTCAAAGGCGTACTGCCCCTCCCGCAGGTTGTTGATTTCCTTGTAGGTTGCGGTGGACCAGCGGCTCCAGTTCTGATCATTTCCGCGCAAACGGGTGCGGTGCTCTACCGCTTTGCTCTCCCCGTAAAAGGGGGTGGCAAACTCGATGCGCAGGCTGTTGCGGACAAACGGCAGCGGTTCGGAACCCAAAGGACGGGTCTGGTAACCGTAAAACAGGGTGTCTCCGGAGATCATATCGCTGATCAGGCGGATGGCGGTTTTGGCCGAATAACGCACCGGATTTTTGCTGAGGTCGTAGCGGTAGAGGTAGTCCATTTCCGCCAGCCAGAACAGGTCCTCCCTTTCGCTGAAAAGGCCCTCAACCCCGTGTTTGTCGATTCGTCCCAGGCCGCGTCGGATGCGGTCGAAGGGGCCGTTGTGATACAGGTGCAGGAACTGATAGTGGTCTTTGTCCGCCACCAGGGCGATGTTGGGGGTCAGAACGTTCCATTCCGTCAATACCCCGCCCTCGGGAAAAATGCTTTTCCGGAGCAAGGGATCGGCCACAAAGGGTTGTTCGGGATTTTGGAGCGGGGCGTATTTCAGGATCTGGTCGTCGGCCAGGAAGTAGAGTTTGCCTTCATATTCGAAGGGAACGAAGGTGTTCCATTCTTTCAGCCCGTTATTTTCCGAAAAATAGCGGATTTCCCTTCTGGTGCTGTCCAGGGGATTGCAGATCGCATAAAGTTTGTTGTCGAAACTTTTGCACCACAGGGTGTCCGGGGCGTTTTCCCCCTTGCCCGGTCTTTCGATGGTGGTTTGGATCATGCGGTCGATTCCGCTTATGGAACCGATTTCCCGCCAGTTCTTATCTTCATACCGGAACAACAGCAGCCCGCCGTAGGTCCGGGAAAGATAGGCGTAGCTGGTGTCCAGCGTGGAATTGGAGAGCCGGAAAATCCGGTTGCGGATTCCGACGTCCACGATGCTGTCTCCCACTACTTCCTTCAAGCCTTCTTCCTCCACCGCAAAAAGGCGCCCGTCTTTCTCCAGGAATTGCCAGATAAAGACCGGATCATCGGAAATTTTGACGAATTCCGGGGCCTGGCCATCGGCCTGTTGTTCTACCCGGAAGATGTCCATAATGGTGGAAACATACAGGTCCTTGCCATGGCGAATGGTGGCGGTGGGCGGGTTGCGCAGCCCGTTGCGGCGCTCGTAAAAGGTAAAGGGGGATTGGATATCCACAAACAAAATGCCGCTGTCCACCGCAATCCACAAACCGCCGTGGCGTTCCTCAAAAACGGTCAGGGCCATTTCGCTGATAAAGTCGTACTGCTTGTCGATGCGATAAAGGATTTCCCCTTCCCGGGAAACGATCAACACCCCATTGCCCAGGGTGGCCAGGGCCATATTGCCGTTGGAAAGCCAGGTCGCCCGAAAAATATTGAGCCCGGGAAAAATGGTGGCGAAAACCGGGAGGGGTTCGGAAACGCGGACCGTGCCGGAATCGCTAAAGGCAACCTCTACCGGACCCTTTTCCGCGGTGAGGATCCGAAGGTTATGCGCGGCATCGAAGGAAGCGTCCAGAACCAGGTTTTCCGCGAAAAATTCCCCGCCCGGCACGGTGCGCAGGGAGTCCTCGTCTATTCGCCGGATGCCGTCGCCCAGGGTAAACAGATAAACGCTGTCCCCGGTGTGGACCAAAAAATCCCGGTTGGCCTTTTTGGTCCAGGTTTTCATCTGCCCGTTTTGCCAGCGGAAAAGATACTCGCTGGCCATATAATAAACCCCGCTTTCAGTGGCGAGGGTTTGCCAGATGTCCGAAAAAGCCCGGTAATCTTCCGGGAGTTCCTGCAGGAGGGATTGAAAGTGCATTTTGCCGGCGGAGTCCGGCGCGAAGAAACCGATGTCGTTCCAGAAACCGGTGTAAACGGTATCGGCTTTGCCCAGGGAAATGGACCTGAGGTGGTGATAACCTTGTTTGGTGACGATACGCCAGGCGGCGCCGTCGTAAATCAGCAGTCCCGCTCCATTGGCCGCGTAAATAAATCCTTTGTCATCCTGAAGAAATTGCCAGGTTTGGGGATGGGCGCCGATGTCTGCGTTTTTGACCTGGGTATGGGGAAACAACCCCGCTTCCGGATGGAAGTGCTGGACCGGTAGCTGCTGACCTGGCAAAGGAAGGCTGTATCCCAGCACCAGCAACAGCCCCAGGCGTCTTAAAAAGGTGTTGAAGAAACCGGCCGCGGCGCATTTCATGACATATTCTTCCCTGAACAGTGTCCTGTTTTGGTCTGATTGGCACGGACCCCGCTTCGCTGCACGGGCCCGTTTTTATTGTCGGCGAAAACGCGTCAAAACACAGGATTTCCGGAAAAAAAATGCGCGGCGGCGTACCGGAAACCCGGCACACCCGCAGGGCTTCAGGCCCGGATCAGATACTGGAATTTGAAGAAAAATTGGCGATTGGTTTGGGAAAATCCCCCCAGACGGCCAAAATCCCGCAGATCATGGGTGGAACCCAGGTAAAAAACGGTGAAGGGATTGACCTTGTAGCTCAGAAGGGGGTCGATGTCCAGGCGATTGTCGAAATTGTCGTACTGGATAATGGTGCGCAGGAAAAGCTCCCGGGTAAACTGGTAGCTGAAGCGGGTGCGGGTGATGTAGCCGTCGAAGATGGTTTCCCCGTTGGCCTCGGGATTGGTCAGGCGGGCGTAGGAGATCTGCGGCTCGATCACCATTTGAGGGACCGGGCGCAGGGTGGTGTAAAACTCGATTTCCATGCCGTCCCCCAGCACCGGTTCATCCAGACCGCGGGCGATGTAGGTGCCAAAGTCGAATTCTACCCCCGCCTGCATTTTTTTGCTGAAATTGGAGTTGAGCTCGATATCGCCCCGGTGGATGCCCCGGAAGCGTTTTCCGCCAAAAAGCTCCTCGCTGTAGAGGTAGCTCAGGGAAATGTTGGTCTGCCGTTTCATGCGCAGAAAAAGGCCCGGGATAACCCACTGGTCTTTGCGCACCTCGTCGTAATTCCAGATGGCCCCGCCGCTAACCTCGGGAGAAATCTGATCTATCCAGGGCAGGGAGGGCCGGAAGGTCAGCCCCTCGTAAACGTGGAAAAAACGGTAGTTGTTGCGGTTGATAAACCCGTTGTCGGCGCGGAAAGCAGGGCTGTACTGGCGGTAATCAAAATCGGAGGACCAGGTGCGGCCGTCCCGTTCCAGGCTGAGGTAGCCGGCGTCCCCGTTAAAGGATTCTCCGTCGAAATCGGCGCTGTAGCGGTCGTTGTCGAAGGATTCCCCGTTGAGATTGCTGGTCAGGCTGGTGTCGTTTTGTTCTTCGGTATGGCTGAAGACCCAGTTGCACTCGATTCGGTACTGTTTGAGGAATCCGGGCAGTTGCCAGCGCAGATCCACCCCGGCCACGGTGTTGCTGCCTCCGGCGTCGAAGCGCCGGTCGGTCAGGGTTGCCCCGTAAAAGGAATCCTCGCCGAAGGTCTGTTTTATCCGGAAAATATTGGCGTAACTTTTCCCGGCATCCACAAATCCGCTGCGCTCCTCGAAGGGAAGAATAATTGGGGTGTTGCGGTCCCGGGCGGTGATAAAGGCCAGGCTGGTGCGGTTAAAACGCCCGGTTAAGCGCCCTGCGGCGAGGGGATCGTTGATGGTCCGCGAGTAAAAAATGTTGACCCAGTTGCTGAGCAGATCGCTGCCCTCCTGGAAAAAGGGGCGTCGCTCCGGGAAAAAGAGCGCGAAGGTAGAGTTGACGTCAATCTGGGCGGCATCCGCCTCGACCTGGCTGAAATCCGGATTAATGGCCAGATCCGCCACCATGTTGGCGGAGAGCCCGTATTTCAGATTCAGAGAAACGTCCAGATCCGGATCGCCGTTGTCGAAGCCGGATCCCGGATCCTCATCGTCCTTCAGGGCGCCGGACTGAGACCCCACAATCGCGGGTAAAATCTCAAAATTATTGCTGGGTTGGATGCCGTGGATCCCGGTGAGGGTGCCGAACTGGGACAGAAAGCTGGGGTTGTCGCGATCCATGGCCGCCCAGGAATAGGTGCGCCGGCTGTCCCGGGGATGGGTTATCCAGAAGGTGGCCCGCCAGGTCTGCTCCTCGCGATTGGGGAAACGCAGGCTGCGGAAGGGGATCGCCATTTCCACGGTGTAGCCGGTTTCGGTGAGGCGGCCCCGGCTTTTGTAAATGATGTCGAACCCGTCGTCCTCGCCCTGGCTGGTCACGAAGCGGGTATCTCCCTGAACCCCGAGTGGATTGGCGAAAAGGAAATAAGCCCAGGCGCCGTCTCCGTACGTATCCAGCAAAATGCCCACGTAATCGTCCTGCCAGATCTCATCGCGATCGCGCAGAGAGTAACGGATGTTCTCCGGGGGATCTTCCATCTCGAAACACAGGTAGAGGAAATCGGGGTCATAGGCAATTTTCCCGTGCACCGCTACCGGAGGCCGGGTCTGGTCGCCGGGAAAGGTCTCCGAGAAGTGATCGATAATCGCCGCACCCTGCCAACCCGGGTCCTCCAGTTTACCGTCGATCTCAATGCCGCCCTCCAGGGAAGGAACCCTCAGCTCCGGCTGAAGGAGGGGGGAAAATCCCGGTGCATCCGGATCGCTTTGAGCGTTGCCAAAGGCAAGCAGGAACATCATGGCGAGGTAAAAAAACGGCATGGAAAATCTCCTGTAAGCGGTGGAGTCGGGACTCTGTTAGTCTTGATAAAGACAGTTTTTTCGAAAAAAAGTTTACCTTTTTTTGAAAAATAAAGAAAGGGGAAAGGGCCGGGGGTGGCCCTTTCCGGAAAGGCGGATTTAGAAATGGGTTATTTCCGGTACCGCTCGGCTGATGCGGCGGGCGGGGCCGGCTTTGGCCGCAACGGATGAAGCGGAACCCCGGCTCATTTTAAAGAAGCGGATGGCCTCCATGAGGGCGGCGGCGTTGTCGGCCACACCCTGGGCGGCGGCGCTGAGTTCTT
>JAGRBF010000067.1 GCA_020434205.1 Calditrichota bacterium
ACAATAGCCTGCAGGTTAGCCCGCTCCACCTCCAGCAAATTTTGGGTGTTGGGGGGCAGGTTGCGCCGCACCAACGGGTTAAAAGGACTGTTGGCCCCCGCCAGCTCAACGTCTTTCAGGTTGACCGGCTGGGTGGGCAGGCTGTCGAAGTTGGAAAAATAGGTCCACAGCTCCATGTTGAAGGGGATCTGCACCCGGTTGTCCTTGGAATCCGGGTCGCGCTCTTCCAGGCTGCGAATGGACAGCTTGCGAATGCGATTTACCAGGGGGCCTTTTTCCAGCATGCGCACCATATTGTTGACCCGGGCGAAGGTTCCCTCACCTTCGATGCGAAAGCGGCTGTAGCCGTATTTGTCCAACTGCTCTTCCCCGAGATATTTGAGGTTGACCTCGATATCCCCGGCCCGGCGGACAATGTCGGTGAGGTATTCGTATAAATCGACCGCGGCAATGCGGGTGGAAAAATCCTTTTTGACGGTCTTCAGCCGGGCGGCCTGCTCTTCGACCATACCCTGCAGACCGATAAACTCGCCCTCAATGCCGTCCATGGCCTGGATGCGTTTGTCGAATTGGCCGATGTCCTTTTGCAGGGCGCGGTTTTTCTGCGGGTAAGCGAAAAAAACCTGGTAGCCTCCCACCAGCCAGATAATAGCCAGGATGGCGGTTAAAACAATCCAGTTTCGGGTTTGATAACTCATGTTGCGATTCCTTCCGCTACTCGGGGATAATGGCTTCTAATTCAAATTGAAAAACTTCTTTTTCCCGAATGTCCTGCGATTTCACTTCGATCAGGCGGGTATTCTCCATGCCCCGGACAAAGGCGACAATGCGATCTCTGCTCAGGGAAAAACCTTTGATTTGAACGAGGTTCTGTTGGGTGTATATCACTTCTGTTATCCAGATTCGCCCGGTTTCCCGATAGACTTTAGTTAATGTTTCCAGGAAGTTGCTCCAGGGTTCCCGCTCCACTTCCATGGCGGCCAGAATTTTAGTGGCGGACTCGTACTGGGTGAGGCGCAGCCGCTGTTTGTCCACCATTTCCTGGACGGCCTCCAGGGAGGTGACGTCCGCTTCCCGCTGGGCAATGCGATGCTCCAGCTCGCCCAGGGTAGCGCTTTGCTGGTGAAGCTCCATGCCCAGGTAACCCACGGAGAGCGGAATGAGCAGCATCAACATCCAGCCCACCGCCCCGAGTTTGAAGCGCTTTCTCAGGTTGCTGATATGATTGGGCACCAGGTCCATGGGAATGTAGGCCACCGCCGGCTCGGGAACCTGGGCCTGAATGCCGGTCCCCAGCGGCACCGCAAATTGGGAAATGATGGGGTCCCCGCCTTTTTTGCCGAACAGTTTGGTGTTCAGATACCCGATGCGCACCTGTTCCGGAAATTTGGGGCGCAGAAATTCCAGAATCCCGGCGTCGTAGGCTTCGCCGGTCAGCAGGATGTTAACCGGAGTGGGCAGCTCGTTGGCCTTCACTTCCTTGGCGATGCCCCGAAAGATGGCGGTGGAAAGCATTTCCGGGTCCAGATAAGCTTCCATGGGATCGGAAATTTTGAGAATGGCGTTGCCGCGCAGGAAAATGATGCGGGCGGTATCGTGCCCGACATACACCACGGTGCTGACGGTATTCTCCTTAAACCGGTAGGTGGAGCGGATCAGGTTGATCAGGGAAACTTCGGCGCTTTCGATCCGCGAAATTCGCTTGAGGATGCCCTTGCGGGTTTTGTTGAGCAGCTGAATGGCCCCGGACTCTCCCTCGCGCACCGCCACCGCAATGCCGCCGTTGGCCAGATCCACCAGGTCAAATTCGTCGCTGGTGAGCGCTTCCAGATAGGGCTTGGTGGTGGTGATTTCGGCCAGCACCCGCTCGCGCAGGCTTTTGCCGCTCAGGCTCCAGGTGGTGTCGTAATGCAGGTAGCTCACCCGCGGGGTTCCCAGGGTTATGTTGATCTGGGTTTTGCTGGTCATAAAGCGATCCAGCAGGCTGCGCAGCCCGGCGGTGCTTTCTTCATCGTCTTCCAGGCCGATATCATCGTTGATATCCATCTGATTGGCGGCTTCGGTGAGGTCCAGGGTGGCATCCCCGGCTTCCTCGTCGTAGGAAGAAAGGCCGTCCACATCGCCGGCCCGGCCGATCCGGTAGCGTTCCGTGGCCAGGATGTCAATTTCCCCCTCCCGGACCAGGGTTACCGAGACGTAAACGTGATTGCCCTCATCATAGAGGGAAATCTGATAGGGTTGGGCCGGGGTCTTTTTGAACAGCCCTTTCCTGGGGGGATCCTGAGGCTGCTCTTCCCCCAGAATTTCCTGCTTTTTGTCTTCGGGGACAGGCGCAGCAGTTTCCTTTTTGAGAAACGGAATAGACATTTTCATTATTCAAAACCTCTTGGTATTCCCGGATTAACGCTTAAATAATGGAGCTTTTTTTAGCCCGCGACATCTGTAGTTGCTGCTGCATCCGGCGTTTGTTATTGGCGTAATTCATGGCGGCCTCGACGTCGATCTGCCCCCCTTTGTAGAGGCGCACCAGATCCTGCTCCATGGTGAACATCCCCCATTGGGAGCCTTCCGAGATCATCTGGTAAATTTCCCCCAGGTTGTTGCT
>JAGRBF010000576.1 GCA_020434205.1 Calditrichota bacterium
GAGAGGCTGAGCGGGTGTGGGGGCGGGGGGGGGAGAGGGCGGGAGGGCGAGAGGGCGAGAGGGCGAGAGGGCGAGAGGGCGAGGGGGCGAGAGGGCGAGAGGGCGAGAGGGCGAGAGGGCGAGAGGGCGAGAGGGCGAGAGGGCTTTTATTCCGACAGGTTCCAGTCGGGGAGGTTTTCCGGTAGACAGCTGCGCCGGATGGCAAACAGCGCCCGCCCGCCCTCATCCATAACCGGACGAGGGGTCAGGGTTAGGCCGATGCTGTAAAAAGCATCCAGAATACCGGTGTAAAAATCAAACAACTTGATTTCGTTGGCGGTAATCTCCACCAGGTATTGCTCGCCCCGAAAAGTTCGCCCGGAAAAAATCTCCGGGAACTCTTTGCTTTTAAAGCCCCTCTCGAAGCGGGGGGGCGGGGGCGTCAGCAACAGGGATTGAGACAGGTCGAAAACCACGGTGCTGTCGCCAATCCACAACCGGCCCCAGGGGCCCTCCCGGTCCGCCGGCCGGTCCGGAAGGGTTTCCGGAAAGGTTACCAACGGCGGCTGTCCGTACTTTTCCAGGAAAAGGCGAAATTGCTCGGGAGAGGGCAACAGGCCGCTAATGTCTCCCTGGGCCTCCAGCTCGGATCGCCGCCCGCTGACCGATCGGTACAATTTCAGGTAGCGCTCCAGCCCCAATTCGGTCAGCCAGAAGCGATTGAGAATCCCGGCGAGCGGGTAGGAAATCGAGGGATCTTCCTCCTCAAACCCCTTCAAAGACATAATCTGGGTGGCATCGGTAAATCCGCTGCTGTGGATAAAGGCCCCCAGATCATTGATAACCCGGGCCGCCTTTCCCCCCCGTCCGCCCACGGCGCAGGCGAACCCTTCCTGAAGGAGGGGGTTGGTTAGCAGCGGGAGTTCCTTCAGCTTGTAATTGATCAGCAAGTGGGCCACTTCGTGAAAATGGGCATTAAAGGTGCTGACGATCTGATCAAAACCCAGCACATACACCCCGCGGACCTTGTTCCCGGAAAGTTCCTCCACCTCCCCGGTGGAATCGCACAGCGCGTAAAAGATTTTCTCCTGCTGCAGGCGCCCCAGTTCCACCTCGCTGAGCTCCAGAACCCGGGCCACTTCTTCCACAAACCGGTCCAGGCGATCCCGGGCAAAGGCGTTGTAATTGTTGTCATTGCTCATCACAAAACGGAAATAGCGGCTTTCCGCGGTTTTCCAGTTCCGGGTGTGGTATTCCACCGGAGAAATCAGCAGACCATCGCGGAAGTAGAAGGTTTGCTCCACCTTGCTGCGGGTAAAAATCACCTCCAGGCGGGAATACCCGTCGGGGCGGTTGTGGACATTGAATTCGGGGGTGCGGCGCCCGTTGCGGACCGCCGTTTTAAGGCCGGGATTGAGATCGTACTGGATCAGAAATTTGAGCGGCTGGTCGGAATAAATGATGTCCAGGCGTTGGGAGAGGGCCAGAGAAGCCGGGTGCAGCCAACCGTTCAGGTCTGCTCCCTCCGCGGCCAGATCCCGCACAAAAGCCTCTCCCTGCTCCCGGGTAAACGTTTTTCCGGAGAGAGGATGCGAAAAAAGGCCCGCCCCCAGAAAAACCACTAAAACGAACCAAAACCGATTAAAAATTTGCATTGCTTTCCCGTTCCCGGTGGTGAATCTTGTTTGTAGCGCTTCAAAACGAACCCAAAATACGTAAAATTTTTCCGAATCCAAGTTTCAACTGCATTGTTCCGGAGGCCTTTTCATGCGCGCACCCTTTGTATTGATATTATCCTGCTTTGTTTCCGTTTTTCTGATGGCCCAAACCAGCCGGGACATTCTCCTGATTCCCCCTACCGCCGCGCTCACCGGAATGGGCGGAGGCAGCTCTGTCCCGGAAGAAAATCCTCTGGCCTTTTACGACAACCCCGCCCATCTGGGATTTTATCCCCAAAACGGACGTCTGGGGGCCCACATTGCCCCTGCCCGAACCGACATTCCTTTCCTGGCCGATTCCGATGGCTATCGCAGTGTGGGCATCGCGGTGGGTTTCGACCTGCGCTCCGCCGGCGCCTCCCTGCCTTTAACCATCGGACTGGGTTTCGCCAACGGCAACCTGGCCTTTCCCGATCAGCCGCAATTGAGCGACGGAGAAGAAATCGGCACCTTTCAACCCTCCCAGGCCTACAACGGCTTTGCCCTGGGCTTGGGACTGGATTACGGCGTTCAGCTGGCCTTTGGATATCATTACAAAAGGATCAGCACAGACGTGATCGACACCCCGGAAGCCGGCAATACCGAATTGCGCAACGTGGTAGACGGCGCATCGGACCTGGGCCTGATGCTCAACCTCCCGTTTTTCGGCATCGCCGAAAAATGGCGGGACAGTCGCATTACCTGGGGAGAAGCAATCCGCCCCTTTGCCAATCTGGGTCTGGGCTGGACCCTGGCCAATATGGGGGATCCTTATGAGGATGAAGGCGGCAACAAAATGGCCCTGCCGCGCAGCGCCCGGGTGGGATTTTCCCTCAATTCCGGGTTCACCGTTCCCTACCGGCGGGTCCTGATGCAGCCGGTTCACCTCACCTGGGCGGTATCTGCGACGGATCTGACCAACGATCCCGCCGAAGGGCCGGAATCCTTTCAGGGGGCGCTGGGGGACATCAGCCTGGGGGGCAACCTGCTGGCCATCAAAGGAGATAACAACGTCACCATCCGCAAGGGAATTCGCCTGCGCCTTTTCGAGGCCCTGGAAATCAGCGATGGGCGGATCGGCACCAGCAAAACCCGGGGTCTGGGGGTTAGCGCCCGAGGATTGTTCAAACTCTGGAAAAGCCGCCATATCGGCAACGAAATTGTGGATTTGCTGGCGGAACGTATGAGCATTCAGTATTTTATGGCGATTACCAACCGCAACAGCGATCTGGAGAGCACTTTTCACGGGATCAGCATCGTTTTGATGGCCCGCTAAATGTTCGATTGACAAGGGGGTAAAACCCCGGATTTCCGCCAAATAGACCGTTGCTTTCCGCGATCCAATGGTCTATTTTAGCTCAGCGATAACACATATAAGGAGACATCGCATGAAATATTTGTTTGTCCTTCTCACGATTGCCGGACTTTTTTTGGCAGGATGCGGCCAGCAGGAAAGTCAGGCGGAAGCCGCTGTTGAGCCTCAGATTGTCAAAGTTGACGTTGAGGGGATGACCTGTGACGGCTGCGTCAATTCCATCAAAAGCGCCATGGCCGAGAGCGAAGGCGTGGTCGAATGCGAAGTCAGCCTGGAGCAAAACCTGGCCACCATCAGCTACGATCCGAGCAAAACCTCGCCGGATGCCCTGATCAAAACCATCGAAGATCACGGATACGGCGCCAAAGTCGCCAAGCAGTAACACCGCAATATATTTGAGGATAAACCTCTGAAAAAACCGGCTGGCCTGGTGGTTTGCCGGTTTTTGTTTTTGCTGCCCGGTTCGCACCCCGGCCTTTTACTTATTCAACCTGACGTTACGCGGTAACCACGAAGCCACCAAGAACCCGAAATTTGCCGGAATTTACCTGATGGGAAACTTTGCGTCCCTGGAGGTTTTGTGGTTCTCAACAAGACCTGCGTAGCAAAAGTTCAATCGATAATCCAACACCGCCCGGAATTTACCTGATGGAATGGAACGTCAACCCCACCCTGATCGAAATCGGCCCGCTAACCATCCGCTATTACAGCCTTTTATTTATGATCGCTTTTTTGTGCGGCTACTACCTGATGCTGCGCATTTTTACCGGGGAAGGCAAATCGCGGGATGATCTGGAAGACCTTTTCATTTACGTCTTTTTCGGCACGGTAATCGGCGCCCGACTGGGGCACGTTCTGTTTTACAGCCCCCTGGAGTATCTGAAAGACCCCCTGGAGATTC
>JAGRBF010000577.1 GCA_020434205.1 Calditrichota bacterium
CTGATGGACGCCGGGGTGCCGATTAAGTGCCACGTGGCCGGTATCGCCATGGGCCTTATCAAGGAAGAAAAGGACGTCCGGGTTCTGACCGACATTCTCGGGGATGAAGATCATCTCGGAGACATGGACTTCAAGGTTGCCGGCACCCGGGACGGGATTACCGCCTTCCAGATGGACATCAAAATCTCCGGAATTACCTTCGAAATTATGACCGAAGCTCTGGAGCGCGCCAACAAGGCACGTCACCATATTCTGGGCCTGATGGAAGAAACGATCGAAAGGCCGCGTGCCGAAATGTCGCCCTACGCGCCCAAGATTATGTCCATGATGATCCCCGTCGATAAAATCGGCGCGGTGATTGGCCCCGGTGGCAAAACCATCCGCGGCATCATCGAAGCGACCGGCGCCAAAATCGATATCGACGATTCCGGGACGGTTATCATTGCCTCGGACAACACCGAAGCCGCAGAAAAAGCGCGTGGAATGGTGGAAGCCCTGGTGGTGGAGCCGGAAGTCGGAAAAGTCTACCAATCCACGGTTCGCCGCATTATGGATTTCGGCGCTTTTGTTGAATTCCTGCCCGGCAAAGAAGGTTTGGTGCACATCTCCGAACTGGACCGCGGACGGGTCGGCAAGGTTACCGATGTCCTGAATCTTGGCGATAAGGTAACCGTGATTCTGAAAAAGATCGACCGCGAGGGTCGCTATAACCTCAGCCGCAAAGAATATCTGCTCCAGCAGGATCAGAACAACGGCGGGGAAGCGTAACCCAACGTCGGTCTCAGACTGAAATTATAAAGCCTGGCCCCGAAGTTTAACTTCGGGGCCAGGCTTTTTTTATTCACACAAGAACTTCGGGGTCAGGCATTTAAGCCCCGCGGCGAACGTTCTCCAGATAGTCGTTGATCATGGAAATGAGGGTCATCCGGCCAAAATTGCCGGTTACATCGGGAAATTGTTTGCGCTTTTGGTAGTCGATCAAAGCCTGATGCACCTTTAGCGGGGCCGGATCGCTGCTGCCGGGAATGGCGTTGATGGCGATCAGGGCCCGGTGGATCCGGGATGCCACCTTTTGCTTATCATCCGGTTTGTAGGACAGGTTGATAAATTCTCCGGTGCTGGCCGCGATATCGGTATTCAGCTGGGCAAACAACACCAATACCTGTCCTTTGAGAGGATCAAATTCGCCCAGCGCCTGTTTGAGCTTCTCAATCTCGACCCGGCAACCGGCGAGATCACTTTCCAGGCCGCTCCTGGTGGAAATGAGGTTCTGATACTGAAAAACCAGGTCCTTTATTTTGGTGCGGGAAACGTCGCTGGTATCCGAACGGACCTCCACCGGAAGGGTGCTGGTAAAACCCGCGGCGGTGTCTCCGAAAAAATCCGCCCCGGCAAAAAGGGCAATTACCGCACCGACCACCTCCAGAATAAGGGCGGTAAACAGCGGTTTCAAATACTCCTGATCTATGCTGATGCGTTTGGTAATACCCAACAGGGTTACCGCTGCCGTGGCAATGAATATGGCCACGAATACGTAAAAGAGAATCAGTATCATACCGGTTTCCAGAAAGGTTAGAATCCTATGGCGAATAATAACAGAAATATAGCGAAATTTAACACAAATAATGTGCGCTCCAACCATTGTTTGCAGATCCCCTCCTGATCCGCGGGCCTTACCTGCCCTCTCCATCCCCGGGATGCTTCTGCTCCCCTTGCTTTTTTCCCCTTCCTTTCGCTATACTTGGTGTCCCGAAACCTGAGAGGATCAATGCCCCTATTGCCCCCAAAACGCCCGGAAATCCTCGATCGCCTTCTGCGTTCCTATTGGGCGGACCCCCTTTTTTTTGCCCTGCTTACCGCCATTTCCGCCCAGGCCACTTACCGGGTTTTCGAAATCCCCTTTACCCTTCAAACCCTGGTCGTTTACAGCGCCGGTTTATGGATCGGAGCCAAAAAAGGCTCTTTGTCTCAGCTGATATACCTTCTGGCTGGGATGCTCCTGCCGGTATTTGCCGCAGGCGGCATTGGCCTGCAGTACCTTTATGATCAACCGTCCGGGGGATTTCTGGCGGCATTTCCCCTGGTGGCATGGACCATCGGGGCGATCAACAAAAGGCATCGCAGCTGGTTGCGCGCCTGGTTGGCCGTTCAGGCCGGATCTCTGGTGCTTTTTGCCATCGGCCTGACCCGGCTGTATTATTATGCCGGGGATTGGACGGTACTTCAGGTTCTGGAGGCCGGCTGGTTTGGCTATCTGCCGGTGGACCAATTGAAGATTCTGCTGGCGTCCTCCATCTATGTTAGTTTTCCGCGAATCCGCAAAAATTTTGAAAATTCATCTGCCGAAAAAGTTGATACGTTATGAGCCGGGGCGGGCTTGCGGGTGGCGAGGAACTGTCCTGGCAAACCCTGCGCAGAGAAGGCAACGCGCCGACTTTGTTTCTGCACGGCTTCATGGGACGCGGAGAAGATTGGCTTGTCCTTTGCGAAAATCTGACGCTTCCCGGCCCCTTCCTGCTGCCGGATTTACCGGGCCACGGGGAAACGCGGATATCTCCCGGCGGGGATTGGACCTTCCCGGCTGTTTCCCGAATGCTGCTGGATTATCTGGACCGAGCTTATCCCCATGGGAAAGTGGCGCTGTGCGGCTATTCCATGGGTGGGCGGCTGGCCCTTTACCTGGCCCTTACCTTTCCGGAACGCTTTTCCCGGCTCTGTCTGATCTCCGCCTCTCCGGGACTTGCTGAGGCTTCGGAGCGTTCCCGCCGCCGCAGCAGCGATGAAAAGCTGTCCCGGCAATTGCTGGAACCCCCCCTTACTACATTTTTGAAAAGCTGGTATGCCATGCCGCTGTTTTCCGATCTTGCGGAGCACCCGGGCTTCTCTGAAATGCTGGCCAGACGCGCCGAAAACGACCCCTCCGCATTGGCCAAATCCCTTCGGGAAATGGGTACCGGTCGCCAACCGTCCCTGTGGCGCCCGCTGAGCGCGCTAAAAATCCCTGTCCTTTTGGTTGTCGGGGAAAAAGATGCTAAATTCCAGGCTATTGCGGAAGAAATGAGCGGGGCAATGGAGAAGGCCGAAATGGCGGTTATAGCCGATACCGGACACAATCCCGTTTTTGAAGCACCGGAGAATCTCGCCGGGGTGTTGCAGGTGTTTTTCCAACCCGCTTCCGCCTGAAATTCGTTTAAACCCACATGGATATTTATCAACAGGAGAACTGAATGAGCAAGGTAACATGGCAGTCTGCCGCTGAGTTTAGCGATATTCGCTACGAAAAATGCGAAGAAGGAATCGCCAAAATTACCATCAACCGCCCGGAAGTGCGCAACGCATTTCGCCCGCATACCGTTGTGGAAATGATGCAGGCGCTTTCCGATGCCCGCGACGATGAAAACATCGGGGTAATTATCCTGACCGGGGAAGGCGAAAAGGCCTTTTGCTCCGGCGGGGACCAGCGGATTCGCGGCGAGGCCGGCTATGTCGATCCCTCCGGTGTTCATCGCCTGAATGTGCTGGACTTCCAGCGCCAGATCCGCACCTGCCCCAAGCCGGTTATCGCTATGGTAGCCGGTTACGCGGTAGGGGGTGGACATGTCCTGCATATGATGTGCGACCTCACCATTGCCGCGGACAACGCCATCTTCGGCCAAACCGGTCCCAAGGTGGGGTCCTTCGACGGCGGTTACGGCGCCAGCTACATGGCCCGGATCGTGGGACAAAAAAAGGCCCGGGAGATCTGGTTCCTCTGTCGCCAATACGATGCCCAAAAAGCCCTGGATATGGGCCTGGTTAATACCGTGGTGCCGTATGAAAAGCTGGAAGAGGAAACGGTGCAATGGTGCATGGAGATCCTGGAAAAGTCGCCCCTGGCCATTCGCTGCCTGAAGGCCGCTCTGAATGCCGATTGCGACGGCCAGGCCGGCCTCCAGGAATTGGCCGGCAACGCCACCCTGATGTTTTACATGACCGAAGAAGGGCAGGAAGGCAAAAATGCTTTTCTGGAGAAGCGCAAGCCCGACTTCAAAAAATTTACCCGCAGACCCTGATCGCTGGTTATGAACGTCGCCAAAACCGGCCCGTTGTCCCCAAAACCCGGCGCCCTGAAAACCTGGATACTGGCTGCCCGCCCCAAAACCCTGTGGGCGGCAGTCGCCCCGGTGCTGATCGGCACCGCCATGGCCTTTGGCGACGGGCTGTTTTATTGGCCGGCCGCCGCCATCGCTTTGCTGGGCGCCCTGCTGATCCAGATCGGCACCAATCTGGCCAACGATTATTACGATTTCCGCAGTGGCGCAGACGATGAAAAGCGCCTGGGTCCTTTGCGGGTAACCCAGGCCGGCCTGGTAAGCCCCGAACAAATCAAACGGGCTTTTATCGGCACTTTTGCCCTGGCCTTTTTTTCCGGCCTTTATCTGGTGTGGCTGGGGGGCTGGCCGGTGCTGGTGCTCGGTATCCTGTCCATTCTCTTCGGCGTTCTTTATACCGGGGGGCCTTATCCCCTTGGATATAATGGGCTGGGAGATGTTTTTGTGCTGATCTTCTTTGGCCCGGTGGCGGTAGGGGGCACGTACTATGTTCAGGCCAAACTGATCACCTGGCCGGTGCTGGTGGCCGGTTTGGGACCTGGTTTTATCGCGGTGGGGCTGCTGGCGGTCAACAACCTGCGCGACATCGTATCGGACCGCGCCGCCGGTAAACGAACCCTGGCAGTGCGCTTCGGGGCCCCTTTTGCTCGCCTGGAGTATCTCGCCTCGATTGTAATTCCCTGTCTGATCCTTCCCATCCTGATTTGGATGACCGGGGGCCATTATCCGGTTCTGCTGGCGCTGGGCATTTTGCCGGTGGCCATCCCGGCCCTCAAACTGGTGATGAGCCGCCGGGAAGGCATCATCCTGAACGAAGTCCTGGCCAGCACCGGAAAAATCCTGCTTCTCTACGGGGTTTTGTTTTCCATCGGGTGGATTGTGTGAACCGGGTCGCTTTGTATCCCTATGCTCTGGCCCTTAGAGAGCCTCTGAACCTGATGGGGAAGCGGATGACCGAAAGGCGGGGCTTCCTGCTGCGCCTCCGGGAGGAAAATTCCGATGCTTTGGGGATTGGGGAAGTGGCCCCCTTTCCCGGCCTCCACGCCGAATCCCTGGCCGATGCCGCGGGGCAAATTCACGGTATTGTTCCCCGGATCGAAGGCGTAGTCTTGCCGGATAGCCTGGAAATGGTTGAGGATTTTGTGCAAGCCTTCCCCGACCTTTATCCCTCGGTTTTGTTTGGACTGGAGGGCGCCCTGCTGGATCGGCTCGCCCGCAAACAAAATCGCTCCTTTGCCGCCCTTTTCACCCCAAATCCCCGCACCGAAATTCCCGTCAATACGCTGATTGCCGGCGTCTCGGGAAATCCCCGCGAGATGGCCCGCGAGGTGCTTGCCTCCGGTTGCCGGGCGGTCAAAATCAAAGTCGCCCGGGGTGCGGTGGCCACGGAAGTTGCCTTTCTCCATGCCCTGCGGCGGGAATTGCCGCCAACGGTGTCCCTGCGTCTGGACGCCAATCGCCGCTGGTCATTTGACGAAGCCCGAAGCTTCGCCGAAAGTTTGGGGGATTTGGCGATTGAGTATCTGGAAGAGCCCCTGCAGGATTCCTCTTTGTTGCCCCAATTTGCTCAAATGACCGGGCTTCCGGTGGCCTGGGACGAAACCCTCGACGAAGCGGCATTTCCCGGCCTTGAGGTAT
>JAGRBF010000068.1:0-9743 GCA_020434205.1 Calditrichota bacterium
GAAGTAGACACATTACAATTGACAGGTAACTACCGTTTGCCGCTGGTCAGGGGCAAACGGTTAAACTGGCCCTCGGTTAGCCGGACCAAAAACCCTTCCCGGGTTTTAAGATCCGCGTTAAATGTCCCCGAAATGAAACCATTGCCGAAGTCTACTTCCGTAATGGTTAGACTACCTGCCGGGTTGAGGGTGTCCGGAACGGCCGCCAGAGCGGAGTCCAGGGAGACGATCTGGCTGTAGGCGCAGGTGAAAAACTTTTGCAGGCCCGTAGCGGTGTTGTAATCGGCGATCGGATAACTTCCGGGGCGAATCCCGTCCGGATCGTTGAGGACCAGCGCGAAGCCGCTCAGCGAGTTGGTGCTGGTGCCGTAAGCGCTCACGGCGTTGCCGGGGATGAAGATCGTCCCGGCAATGTCCTCAAAAACAACCTGAGAATTATTGGCCTTGAGGGCCATAACCCCGCTACCGACGGTGATCTCGTTATTGTTGCCCTCGCCGTCCGGCCCGGTGCTGTCCTTGCTGCAGGCGGATAGCATCGTTAGCACAGCCAGACCGAGGAGGCCCAAATTGAACAGGGATTTTTTCATGGTATTATCCTTTTAATTCAGATTTTACAAGGGGTTTACTTACAACCGAAAATCCACTCCGATCCGCAGGGCGCTGATGCCAATGCCGACTTCCGCGGCAACAGCCGCTTTCTCATTAAAATAATAGCGGGCTCCGACCCCCAATCCCGCGGTAAAACCGCTTACCGTCGGGCTGCTCACCGAGCCGCTGGTCCCGGTGCCCTGGTATTTAACGGATCCGGTATTTACCCCCATGCTCAGCATGGCATAAGTATCCCATTTAGGGTCGTTGAAAAAGTTGGCGTGGAAAAAGCCGGTACCCAAAAAAACAATGTTGGTGTATTTCCATTGAGCGCCGGTGCCGAGGAAAAAGAAATCTTCACTGTAAGAGGAGTAGGCGAAAGAGCCGCCAATTCCAAGCCAGGTGGGGGTATCCGAACCGAAATCGACCACATCGTCTTTGAGCACATATTCCACCTGACCGGCAAAACCGAAGGTTGCGCCGTATACGGCGCCCAGGGCCAGGCGGGGGCCGATAATAAATTCACCCTTGTGGGAATCTCCCCCCATGGCAGGAAAGGCGATAAAGAACCCCAGAATCAATACTAACCAGAAAAGTCGTTTCATTGAGTTTCCTCCGGCCGGAGCGTTGCTGAGCTTAAAGGGCAGTCCCGGCAATTTGGGTTGAATTGATACCATCCTCGCGGATGGGCTTGCACTGTTTATCTGGATGACGGGCGGGAAATGAAGAAATCTGAATTTTTTGAATGCAAAATCACTTTTTTTAGCCAAATGATGATTTTTTGCAGGTAATTACCTTAAGTTGAAGCGGTTGTTGTCCAAAATTGGAGGCCTGATGGGGTCCTGTTCTTCCAGATCTTGGCTGTTTTTTTTGGCGCTTTTCTCGTGCCTGGTGCTGTTCATTAACTGCCAGGGCCAAAGCGATAAGGTCCCCAAGGCCCCCGCCGCGGAGCACCGGACCCCTGATGTGGAAGGGACCGGCCTTACCCCCGGCGACAGCATGCTGGCGGTGGCCATGCTCCGCCTGAAAAAACGCAAGACGGAAGGACTGGATTCCCTGATCCAAACTGCCACCACCTGGTTTGTGGCGCTGGATTCCAATACCGTCAGCGATTCTGCCCGCCTGGGGGGATACTTTCAGGGGGAAGCCCTGAGAATCGAGTATGACCGGCGATATCGCCGCAAGGTGGATGCCGTGGCGGCAATGGACAGTTTGCTGCGCATTGCCCGCCGGAAACTCAGGGCGGATCACCCTGCGCTGGCCACCTTCTATTTTTTTAAGGGCCTGTATTGGTCCGGCACTTCCCAGGACTCATCGGTTTTTTATTCCCATCGCGCCCTCAAAATCCTGGAAAAAACCCCCAAACCGAACTCCGATGTCCTGATTGGCACGCACCTGAATCTGGGGCGGGCCGCTTATTTCGACTCGGACCTGCTGCGCGGCATGTACCACGTGGAAAAAGCCCTGGAAGCCCTTCCCGACCGGATTAGCGCGGTGGACAGCCTGAACCTGGGCGTGATCCTCAATATGAAGGCCATCCTGCACTTCGGATTTCAGGAGTATGAGGAAGCGGCGGCCGGCTTTGAGCGCTTCCGGGAATTGTCCGGTCCGGCCTCCCCCTTTCTGGAGGCCAATTACAAGATCAACCTGGCCAATGTTTACGCCAAAATGCATAACTGGGAGCGGGCAATTGCCATAAACCGGGAAGCATTGGCGCTGAACAGCAGCCTGCCGAGCCCGTCGGGGGATCTGGAAATCCTCGGCAAATACAACACCGGCTATTATTATTTGCTGACCGACCGCTTCGACTCGGCCGCGGTTTATCTGGGAGAAGTGCTGGCCAAACGGCTGGAACGCCCGGATTATCAGCCTCAGTTTATATCTTACAACCGCCAGAATCTGGCCCGCGCTTATGTCGGTCTCAATCGCCTGCCGGAGGCCCGGAAACTGCTGGATCAGGTTACGTCGTTTTTCCGGTCTACCTTTCCGCCCTTTCACCCGGAGTGGATTTATTATCACAACGCTATGAGCCGCTATGAGCTGGCGATGGGCAACCCGGAAAAGGCCCTGGAGCATATTCAGCAGGCCATCAACAACACCCTGCGGGATCCCGCGGGGCATCCGGTGACCTTCAATCCCGGGGTAGATGCCATTCTGCTGAAGGATTTTTGTCTGGAAGATTGGGTGGAGAAATCGCAACTGCAATTGGCCTTGTTCGAAAAAACCTCCCAGGGCAAATGGCTGGATGAATGTCTGAAAAGCATTGATGCCGCGGTTTTGCTGATCGATCAGATGCGTTCCGCATATCAGTATCAGCGTTTTAAGCAGGCCCTGGGGGACAACGCGGTGCGCATCTACCGGACCGGGGTCAAAGCTGCCCTGCGCCGTTGGCAGCGCTCCGGCGAAGTGGCCGATCTGGAACGGGCCTTTCAGTATGCCACGGAAAGCAAGGCCGGGATGCTGCTGGACATGCAGCGGGAATACCACGCCCGCCGCTACGCCGGTATTCCGGACAGCCTTTTGCAGCGCGAGGAAAACTGGCAAAATCGCATCTGGCGAATGGAAACCAATCTGCAAATGCTGTTGGGGCGTGGAGAAGAGAACGTTCGCGACCAGGTCGGGGCCCTGGAGGATTCGTTGCACAACCTGCGGGTGCGGCTGAGTGCCTTCAAGCGGAAAACCCGGGACAGCTTTCCCCGCTATCAGGCTTTTTCCGGGGAGCCGCAGCGCTTTTCCCTACGCAAACTGCGGGACCATCTGGCGGAAGACGCGGCGGTTCTGGATTTTTCCGTAGATGGGGACAGTCTGCGCATTTTTGCGGTAACAGCCGACAGCCTGAAGCTGGCCTCGGTGGAATGGGCCGGCCCATTTCAGGAGCTGCTGAGCGATTTCCAGGAGGCTCAGGCCGGGGAAAAAAGCGATTTCAAAAACCTGGCCGATGCCGGTTATCGCCTGTACCAAAAAACGATTTTCCCTTTCGAAAAGCTGATCGCCGGCAAAAGGCTGATTGTCATTCCCGATCGTCAGCTTTATCAAATCTCTTTTGCGGCGCTGGTAACCGCTCCGCCGGATCCTGTCGGGGTCAGATCTTTCGGGGACCTTCCCTTCCTGATCCGCCGCAATTCCCTGCGCTATGGGTATTCCGCCGAATTGCTGGCCGGGGAGGAACAGCAAAATCCCCTTCCGCCGCCAGGTCGTTTTTTGGCCTACGCCCCGGGTTTTACGGAAGGGCTTCCCCCGGATACGCTGATTCTGGAAGCCATGATGAACGCCGGTGCCGTGGCCGCCGAGGTTTCCGGTGGTGGTCCTCTGCCCTACAGCCGGGAGGAGGTGGAAACCATCCGGGATCATTTCCTGGCCCAAAACAGCGGGTTGCCCCTGTGGCTGGCCCGCTGGTTCTCCCGGGATACCCATTTGCGTATCGGACGCCAGGCCAGCGAGTCTCATTTATTCGAAGAGGATCTGTCGCGCTACCGTTATGTGCACCTCTCCACCCACGGCTTTTTTTACGAAACCCCAATTCCTTTTGCCGGATTCGTTCTCTATGATGATGCCCGAAACGACGGGGTTTTATTGCCGCCGGACATCTACCGGCTTAAGCTGAACGCGGAGCTGGTGGTCCTGAGCGCTTGCCAGACGGGGCGGGGAACCTGGAGCGACGGGGAGGGACTGGTGGGCCCGGCGCAGGCTTTTCTCCAGTCCGGGGCTCGCAATTTGCTGGTAACCCTCTGGCAAACCGAAAATCGCAGCGCCAGGGACCTGATGGTGACTTTTTACGATCAGATTCTGAGTGGGGAAACCCTTGCGGAAGCCCTGCGAAATGCCCAGCTAAAAATGTTGGATTCGGAAGATTTTCAGCACCCGCTTTATTGGGCGCCCTATGTTCTGGTCGGCCGGTAGAACGGCGCGGCATAACGCCACACCTACGGAATTTTGAGGAGACCCTCCAGATTTGCCCGGATCGCCCGAGCCCGCTGAAGTTGGGCCTGGCCCGGCGGATCTCCTTTCCCGGGGATCTCCAGCTCCAGCTCCTTTTCGATTCCCTCACACAACGCCAGGGCCCGGTCCACCTTGAGGCGGTTTACGGCAACCTGCCCGGACAGATCCAGGGCGGAAAGGGCCGGGTCGATCTCCCCGAGCACCAGGTGCGCCTTGCTCAGGTAAAACAAGACGTCCATGCGCCGGTCTTCCGGCAATTGGCTCAGCTCGATGGCGGAAAAACGGGCAATTGCCTGACGCACCTGATCTTCCCGGTAATCGTAACCGCCGCCCCACCATCTCGGGCGGCGGGCGTCGAACAGCAAATTAACCCCGCTGTTGTAGTTCTCCCAGGCTGTTTCCCCATTGCCCTGCCAGAACTGGGGCCGGTATTGGGCAGGGTCCAGATCGCCCAGCTTTTTCCAGGGATTGTCGCTGGAGAGGCCCAGCCACCAGAAGGCGCTTCCGGAAGCAAGGAGCAGTAAAAAAATCGCTGCGACCCGCCACAGCAGGGCCGATTTACCGAGGTTCCCTGGAGGGGGGAACGCGTTTGTTTCGGGGATTTCGGCCCCCAGAACCTGGCTGTCCGAGAGCACATTTATGATACTCTCCTGCAGCCGGCAGGCCTCCGAACAGGGCGGGCAGTAGAGGAGATGCCCTTCAAAAGAATCTGCTTCGGCCGAAGACATTTCACCCAATAAATAACGGTCGATAGCTTCCTGCCGGTTTTCCCGGATTTGGCAGGGCCTTTCCGGGGAAGATCCGGGGTCGGAGGGCTGGGACGGGTTCATACCTTTTTCCTGAGCATTTCGATGGATAGACGCAAAATAGTCTGATGATCAACACACCCTAATGACGGGGGGAACCTGGCACCGGCTGAAAAAATTACCACTGAATCCCTTTTTGCCGCAAGCAGTTGCGGATTTTCTGTATGCAGTAATGATACTGATTCTGGGCCTCCTTAACGGATTTCAGGTCGAAATGCTTCTGGAGTTCGGCGAAAGAGCGGGGGTTTTCTTCCGTCCCGGCCAACCCCAAACGCAACTTTAACAGCTCCTGTTCACGCGATTTTAACCCCCGGATGCAGGCCAGCAAAATATCCGCATCCACCCATTGCGAGGTGGTCAGATGATGGCCGTTTGGCCTTTCGACGCTTTCGCTACGGTCCTCCCGCAGGTGAAAACGAAAGGCATTGCGGGCGCAGTTCCGGTAGAAGGCCCGTTTGCCCGGCTCAATTTCCAGGGAATCGCACAAGGCGTCGAATTGTTCGGAAAAGGTTCGGATGCTGACGGGCAGGGGGGAGTGCAGTTCCGCCAGTCGTTCCACAAGGGCGGTGGGCAGCCCCGCTTCGGCCAACTCGGCCAGTCCTTCCGTGGATACCATTAGCCGGATATCCCGGGTGTCCTCGCGATGGCGATCGTTGAGAAGGTTCTTAACCACCATGCGGAAATAATTGGGAAGGGAGTCCACCTTTTGAGGGTCCTCGCCGATGCGTTTTTCCAGCTTTTGCCAGGCCTCTCCCAACAGGGCGCAAACTTCGGAAACGTCGCCGGCCGGCTGAATCCGGCGCCAGATATAATAGGCGACATCAAGCAGGAATCCCGCATCAAAGGAGGTGGCTTCCGGGTGGGGTAGGTTGGCGGTTAAGGCGATCAGGTCCCGGATGTAGCGCTTCAGGTATGGGTGTCCCGGTTGGGGATCTGGGGTCATGGGGAATCCGAATGATGGACCGAGCAGGTCATTTTTGCTGAAACGGGGGCGCCGGGAGCGGGCCCTTGCGCCGGAACGATCAGATGCCGGGGTTGTCCGCAATTTTCAGGATGTCGTCGCTGGCGGGAATGTCCGCCATGTGGTTACCGTAATGGGCCAGGCGCACCAGGCCATCCCGATCCACCAGCACCTGGGCGGGCATGCGGCCCAGCTTAAAGAGGCTGACTTCCTGGCCGTAGAGATCCAACACCTGATGGCGCGGGTCCGGCAGGCCGGCAAAGGGCAGGCTCTCCCGCTCCCAAAACCGTGCGAAGCTCTCCGGGCTCTCCGGCCCCAGTACCACAATGGTGATATCCCTTGCCTCAAAATCCTGATAATCCTGGCGCAACTGCGCCATGTGCCGTTGGCAAAAAGGTCACATAAATCCCCGGTTAAAAACCAGCAAGACGTGCTTTTTCCCGCGGAGAGCGCTCAGGGTAAAAAGATGACCGTTGAAATCGGAAAGGGAAAAATCCGGCGCAGGCCTGTTTAAATCAACTGACGGCATAAGATTTCGGAACAAGGGCTGCGTTGCCAGCCAATGGTTTACAACTTGCCCTCATCCCTTATTTTTTTTAACAGCATCTCGGCAGGGGTTAGGTATTTCTTGTCGTTGTTGCAGCTTTTGCAGCAGGGGACAATATTGCCCTTGTTGCTTTTTCCGCCCCGGGCCAGGGGAACAACGTGATCCATGGTCAGCTCATCCGGGGGGAAGGTGTTGCCGCAATAGTGGCATTTCCCGGCGTGGATAAGGTCCTTCCACCAGCGTGTACCGCGCAACTCCCGGGCTTTTTGTTTTTCCCGGGAGATGTGGGCCGGATCCTTACGGATGTCTATCCAATCCTTCATAGCCTTAAAATAAGCCGGTGCGGGCCATTTGGCAAAAGCAAATTATCAGGCCGCCGCCTTGCCCTGGTATTCCGCCAGAAGCTTCTGGTAGCCGCTTTCCTCGGGATTGATGGAGGCTGCTTTGCTCATGGCTTCGATAGCGCCTTTGACGTCCCCGTTGGCATAGCGCAACTGGGCCAGGGTATCCCAAATCGCATCGGATTCCGGCTCCAGGGCCACCGCTTTTTCCGCCAGCTCAATGCCGCGGGCATAGTGGCTATCCTGTTTGGATTGAAAAATCCGCCAGGCATAGGCGTTCAGGAATCCGGCATCGGGGGGAACCCGCTTCAGAACGGTTTCATAGGCTTGAAATGCTTCGCCGGGTTTATCGCGTTTGAGGTAGTAGCGGGCCAGGCTGCCGGCGCCGCGTTTGATGAAACCCTGGTTGTCGCTTGTCTCGAGAAAGGTGGTTAACGGTTGGGGATTCTCCCGGGCCAGGTCGCAGATGGCCAGTTGGAAAGAACTGCTTTCGCGGACCTCCTGCTCTTCGGCAGGGGCATTGTCCAGAACGGCCTGGTAGTGTTTGGCGGCGGTCAGCAGGTCCTGCCGGTCGTCGTATTTTTCGGCCAGGGCCAGATGCAATTCCCAATCGTCGGGTTTTTCGGCCAGACGGGCCAGGTAATCGGCCAGGGTGCCTTTTCCGGAAACATAATCCTTAAGGGTTTCCACATAGGCCTCTTTTTCACCGAAACCCACGATGCGGTCAATTTCGTTGCCTTCGGTATCCATCAAAATCACGGTCGGGTAGCCGGGAATCCCGTATTTCTTCATGATATCCGGACCCTCGCCCTTTTCGCCGTCGATCTTCAAACCCACAAACCGGGCGTTTACAAAATCGCCCACGGCCGCATCTTTGAACACCGCTTTGTCCAGCTTTTTACAGGGTACGCACCAGTCGGCGTAAACATCCATGATGATCATCTTCTCTTCGGCGGTGGCCATTTGTTGGGCTTCGGAAAAGCTCCCGTAAACAAATTTGACCCCGGCGTCGTGTTTGGCCATGGCATTTTTGGATTGGTCCTCGGTGGCGCAGGCGCTCAACAGAATGAGGGCCGGGAAAAGCCAACGTTTCATGTAATCCTCCTTGGGAAAAAGTCTGCTTGTCGGTTTGGTGATCGCCAAAAAAATGTTCCAGTATCTCAATATAAAAGCAAAACGGAACAAATGAACAATGGTTTCTTTTACCAAATGCTTTTCCACGATTTTTTATGATGATCTTTCCCCGCGGTTGTCGTATGATGATTAAACTGGCCCCTTTTAAACCTCAGGAGACCCGATATGCGACGTTGCTTTTGGCTTTTAATGCTGATCTGCCCGTTTCTTCAGGCCCAACCCTGGCCCTCCTGGCGGGGACCCAACGGGAATGGGATCAGCGATTCCCCGGGTGCTCCCCTGGCGTGGGGAGCGGCGCAAAATTTACACTGGCGGCTTCCTCTGCCCGGTCCCGCTCCGTCCACCCCGGTGATGGCCTCGGATCGACTGTTCCTCACCGCCACCCGCGGCGATTCCCTGCTGATAATGGCGGTTTCCCGGGATGGGCATCCGCTCTGGGAGCACGTGGTGGCCGGGGAAAACCATTCCTACCGGCAGGGCGAGAGCAACGATGCCGCCCCCTCCCCAAGCACCGACGGGCATTTCGTGTGGGCTTTCTTTGGCAGCGGGGACCTCATATGCCTGACCGTAAATGGGGAAAAGCAGTGGCAAATCAATATTCAGGAACGCTACGGTAAATTCAGCACCTATTTCGGGATGGCCACCACCCCCCTGCTGTGGGGAGAGGCCCTTTACCTGGGCCTGATGCATGATAACGCCCAGATGGCGGTGGCCCTGGACAAAAGTTCCGGCCGGGAACTGTGGCGCAGCAAACGTCCCACCGAGGCGCGCAACGAAAGCCTCCATTCCTACGCTTCCCCGGTGATGTATCACTACGGCAACGACCCGCAGTTGATCACCCATGGCGCGGATCTGGTGGTGGCCTATAATCCCCTCGACGGTCGGGAACTGTGGCGCAGTGCCGGGCTTCAGGATCCCGATAACTACAACAGCGCCTTTCGCCTGGTCGCCTCCCCGGTTACCGCCCCCGGCCTGGTGGTGGCCCCCTCCGCCAAAAACGGGCCGGTGCTGGGCATTAACCCCACCGAAGCCCGCGGGGATATTACCGGCCAATCGCCTTCCCTGCGCTGGCGCATGAACCGGGGAACCACCGACGTGCCGTCTCCGGTAATTTATCAGGGTTTGGTGTATATCTGCCGGGAGAACGGGGTTCTTTTATGCCTGAATCAGGAAACCGGCGAGCAGGTTTATGAAAAACGGGTCTACGGGTCCCGCCACCGCAGTTCCCCGGTGGTCGCGGGAGAGCGGCTGTATATGATAGCCCAGGACGGCACCGCCAACGTGGTAAAAACCGGTCCGGCTTTTGAACTGCTGGCCACCAATCGCCTGGGCGAGCGGGTGGCGGCCTCGCCGGTTATTGTAGACGGGGTGCTCTACCTGCGCAGCGACCAGGCCCTTTATGCGTTCGGGGAACAAAGATAGGCGGA
>JAGRBF010000068.1:9866-11601 GCA_020434205.1 Calditrichota bacterium
CCGTCACCGAATAATTTAGGTATTTGCAGGATCAGGGGTTCGGTCGTATTATTAGCCGGTTTTATTCTCACTTACCCATCCGGAGCCGTTTGCATGAGCGCCACGCAAGTTGATCGCAGTAGTTATCCGCAGGAAGTCCGAATCGTTACCCTCGGCGAGCGGGAGTTTATCCTGGTCGGCACCGCCCATATCTCCCAGGAATCCGCCGATCTGGTGCGCAGGGTCATCGAAAACGAGAAGCCGGACCAGGTTTGCGTGGAGCTGGATCAGCAGCGCTACAAAGCCCTCTCGGAACAGCGCAAATGGGAATCCCTGGATCTCAAGGCCCTCATCCGCCAGAAGCAGCTCAGCACCCTGATGGTCAATTTGCTGCTGGCCTCCTACCAGAAAAAATTGGGCAATAAACTGGGGGTGATGCCCGGACTGGAACTGCTGGAAGCCACCCGGGTTGCCGGCGAAAATAACATTCCCATTTCCCTGTGCGACCGCGATATCCGCATTACTCTGCGGCGGGCCTGGAAAAGCATGAAATTTATGGACCGGGTGAAGCTGCTGGCTTCCGGGCTGGCGGGCCTGACGGAGGATCAGGAGATCAGCGAAGCCCAGCTGGCCGAGCTTCGCCAGAAGGACGTTCTCAACGAGTTGATCCAGGAAATGGGCAAGGCCATGCCGGTTCTAAAAACGGTTCTGATCGACGAGCGGGACAGCTACCTGGCCCAGAAAATTCGCGAAACGGAAGGCAAGCGCATTGTGGCGGTGGTGGGCGCCGGACACCTCACCGGCATTGTGGAAACCCTGGAAGCCGGCCTGCAGCAGGACCTCCAAAAGATCGAGCAGATTCCCCCCTCCGGCCCGATGCTCAAGATCATCGGCTGGGGAATTCCCGCCATTATTATCGGATCCCTCATTTACATCGGGTTTACCCAGGGCGGGGAAGCGGCCGGCGATAATTTTATGTTCTGGTTTTTGGTGAACGGGATTCCCAGCGCAATCGGAGCCCTGGTGGCCTGGGCTCACCCGCTGACCATCATCACCGCTTTTTTGGCCGCGCCTTTTACCAGCCTGACCCCGGTTATCGGGGCCGGGTATGTTGCCGCCTTTGTGCAGGTTTATTTTCAGCCCCCGATTGTCCGGGAGTTTCAGACGGTCAGCGATGATGCCGGCACCCTGAAAACGTGGTGGGAGAACCGCCTGCTGCGGGTTTTTCTGGTGTTTATCCTCACCAGCCTGGGCAGCATGGTGGGCACTTACGTCGGCCTGGCGGAAATCGTTACCAATCTTTTCCGGGGCTGATTCATTACAAGCTGACCTGACAGGCCGAAATCCATTTTTGGAAGTAAACCGCGAAAGCGCGAAAGCACGAAAATCCTTTCGGTTAGGTGCTTGTCGGCGATAAATCCTTCCCGAATTTAAGATTTGCGGTGGCGGAATGCCTTCCCTTTAACTCTCGACCATGTGTTGCTTTGGGAAACGAAGTTGCCCCTCCAATGGCAAGACAATTAGAATGCCTTCTTTCGCGGTTTCGCGATTTCGTGGTCCCAGAAGCTACGAACTGCGTTGCATCACTAACAAATATCGCAGATGCCGCGGAATCTCTTTTCCTTCCCCCGATTTTTCCTTATTTTGATCAGCATATCCTGATATTGCGCTTTTTATCAAACGCGAAGTCCCGCAGATACCACGGCCCGGATTAGGTAGCTGTGTTGTTTCGGGTCGCTTGGCGGATTGGTAACGT
>JAGRBF010000578.1 GCA_020434205.1 Calditrichota bacterium
CGCCAGCGCCAGGTGGATGAGCTGGTGGAGTTTTTGTCCGTAATCCAGCCGCTTTTTTCCGGGGACAAGGCCGGCATCCGCGGCAAGCTGATCCTCAGCTACCGCAAGGAATTCCATCCGGAGATCCGCGATACCTTCCAGGCCATGTCCCTGCCTTATGCGGAAGCCTTTCTGAGACGCCTGAGTCCCGAAGGTATTGCCGAGGCGGTGGAGGGGATTACCCGGGAGCGCAACACCGCCGCCAAATACCGGGTTTACATCGAAAAGGGCCCCAACGGCAATTTGCCGGAAATTATCGCGGACGATCTCTGGGAGGATGAAAATTCCTCGGTGGCCCCGGTGCTGCAGATCATCCTCAAAAAGATGTGGGGCCTGGCGCCGGTTAACGATGCCGGGGAGCGCGACTTCACCATCTCCCTCTATCAAAATCTGAAAAAAAGCGGCCTGACCATGGCCGAATTTTTCGAAGAGCAGATGGATATTCTCCGGAAAAAATTTCCGGAAGCGGTGGAATCCGGACTGGCCCTGGATTTTCTCTCCGCCCACACCACCGCCATGGGCACCGCGGGGCGCTGCAGCAAGGAAGAGGTGGAGCGCATGTACCCGGATCGCCGGGAGCTGATCGAAAAGCTGACCCGCGAATGTATCGACCTTTCCCTGCTGTTGCGCATGGATGGGGATTTTACCATCCTCTCTCACGATACCCTGGCCCCCGTGGTGATCCACGAATACAACCTGTCCGACAAACCGGGGCAGCGCGCCGCCCGGATCCTCAAAAACAAGCTGCTGGATTTCAACGAAAGCGACCCTGAGGTCTTTCTGGACGAACAGGATCTGGAGGTGGTGGAGAACGGGAAACCCGGGATGGCGGCCTTTAGTCCGGCCGGGGAAAAGCTGATGGCCTTCAGCCGTGCCCAGAGCGATTTGCGCCGCAAAAAAATCCGTCGCCGGATGCTCCTCACCCTGGCGGCGGTAATCCCGCTGGTGCTGATCGCCATATTCATCTGGCTGCTCAAGCTGGAATCCGACAGCCGCACCCGCCAGGCCAATTTTTATATCGCCAAAGTTTTTGAAAACAAAGCTTTGCTGGCTCTGGATGAGGCGACCCAAACCCCCAGTCCCCAGAATTTTCGGGATATTCTCCTGTATGCCTCCGCGGCTCTCAACCAGGAAATTGATGCGGACAGCCAGGCCCTGGCCCCCCAGGTTGTGCCCAAGCTGCTCAACCCGGAATGGATGCGCCGGGCGGTGCTGGAGCGGTCCCAGCTTAACCTTCGTCCCCCCAATCAGGCCCCTATCCTGGCGGCCGCCATGAGCGAAGACAATCGTTACGTGGTTACCGCCACCCGGGACGAAAAGCTGTATCTCTGGGATACCGGGGCGGGCAGTTCCCGGTTGCTGGAAGCGGCCGATACCACCGCAATTTACCTGGCCTTTCGTCCTCAGGGAGATTACCTGGCGGCGGGCTTCGCCAATGGCGAAATTATCTTGTATAACCTCGCCACCGGCGGGAAGCAAACTCTCTACCAGAGCAAGGACCCGATAACCGCCCTGGCCATCAGCCCGGACGGCCAAAAAATCGCCTTTGCCACCGTGAACAAATTCAGGCCCTGGTTGGTCCCACAAAGTTCTACCGGCCAACCGTTGGCCATCGGCTCGGAAAACGATCCGGCCCCGGCGGCCAGCGCTAACCCCAACTTTCAGGGGCTTTCCGACGGAAGGTCTGCCCTTTTTGAGACCATGTCCGAAACCCTTTCGGCGGGGGATGAGGGGGTTGCGACGGAACCGTGGAGCGACTCCGCCACGGTGGTGGTGCATCAATTTGAAGACGGCCGGCAGTTTCCCCTGAAAATGGCCTTTGGCCGGGTGAATTCCCTCAGTTTTGATCCCCAAAGCGCGTGGGTGGCGGTGGGGCAGCAGAACCGCATGGCTCAGGTCTGGTATTATCCCACCCAGGTTTGCGAGCGTCTGATTCCCCATCGCGGTCCCGTTGTGCGGGTGGCCTTCGGACCCAGGAGCACCCTACTCTACAGCGCCGCCAACGAGGAAATCCAAACCCACTACTGGGACTCCGGTATCGTGGAAAAAGACTCCCTCAAATTCCACTACAGCGGCAAACTTCAATCCCTCCGGTATTTTCCCCGGGAAGGGTTCCTGGTTTTCGGGGCCTCGGACAAAACCATTGGGGTTGCCGATGGGGCAAGAGGGGCTTTGAGCCGCATTCCCGGGCATA
>JAGRBF010000579.1 GCA_020434205.1 Calditrichota bacterium
ACACCAGCGGGGCCTACGCCCCCGGTGAGCGACTGATCCCGGACAGTCTGTTTGTGGACCACCCGGTGGTGGCGATCGGCGGCGGGGAAAACCCGGTATCGGGCGATTTTTTCCTGGCGCAGAATTATCCCAATCCCTTTAATCCGGGGACCACCATCAGCTTTCAATTGCCCCGCGGCCTTCACACCACCCTGACCATCTACAATAGCCTGGGACAGGTGGTCGCGGTTCTGGCGGATCAGTTCCTGAGCGCCGGGCGCCACCGTTTTGTTTTTGATGGGGATCGGCACACATCCGGGATTTATTTTTATCGCCTCAGGGCCGGGGATTTTTGGCAGACCCGGAAAATGATGCTGATCAAATAACTGGACCCTCACAGAGAGTGGGTTGAGATGAGCCGGATGCCCGCCCTTGTGGCGGGCATTTTGGTAAAATGAATAATAGGTGAGGAGAGAGCATCCTTGAGAAAAACCTTTATATGGGGGAGTTTGGCAGGAGCCATGCTGCTGCTTTCCCCCCTGGCGGTGGCGGCGGCCCATGCCGATCTGGTGGTGGACCAGCGGGGCGGAGGAGACGCCCGCACCATTGGCGAAGCCCTGGAAAAGCTGGGCGCATTTTCCTATCCGCGCATCGTCATTTTGGTTCGCAACGGGGTTTATGCTGAAAAAATCCGCATCAGCCGCAACTACATAACCCTGCGCGGGGAAAGCCGGGACAGCACCATCATTCGCTATCCCCAGCTGCGCTCGGAATGGGATGCTGTCCGGGATTGTACTGGTCCGGCGGTGGTCAATATTCACGGCGACGACGTAATTCTGGACAACCTCACCATCGAAAACAGCCAGCCGGAAATCGGGCCGCACGCCTTTGCCGTCTACGGACAGGGGACCCGCACCATCATCACCAATTGCACCCTGCTCAGCAAGGGGGCGGATACCGTTTCCCTGTGGGACTATAAAACCGGCATGTATTACCACGCCAATTGCCGGTTCGAGGGAGCGGTGGATTTTGTGTGCCCGCGCGGGTGGTGTTTTATCCGGGATTCCCGCTTTTACGAGGTTAAGACCTCCGCGGCGCTCTGGCATGCCGGCGGGTATCATCCCGATCAGAAGCTGGTGGTGCGCAACTCGGATTTCGACGGGGCGCCCGGGTTTAAACTGGGACGGCACCATTACGACGCCCAGTTTTACCTCCTGGATTGCCGGTTCTCCGAAAATCTGGCCGACCAGCCCATTTACCGCAAAACCTATCCGGAGGATACCCTGCGCAACAACCCCGCCTTTTTCGAAAACCGCTATTATTTCCACAACAGCCGCAAAGCCGGGCCACCTTTCTCCTGGTTGCAGGACAATCTGGCTAACGCCGCCGGGACTCCTGCCGCCGGGGAAATTACCGCGGCCTGGACCTTCGGCGGGCAATGGGATCCCGAAAATGAGGGTCCGGTAGCGGTGGTGGGGGTGGAAATCCGCGGGCAAAGGGTGATCCTTACCTTTGAGGAAATCGTGAGCGTGCGCGGCAACCCCGTTTTCGCCAACGCCGCCGGCCAGACCTTCCGGATTTTCCGGGAACGCTATCTGGATATCAATCGCCTCACCTTTATCGGGGAAGGAGCCTTTAGCGCGGCGGATCTGAGGGGGCCGCTGCGACTGGTAAGCGGAGATATTATTGCTTCCAAAGCGTACTGCACCGATCGTTCCATCGGGGCAAACTTCGCGATCCCGGCATTGTGACAGCGAATTGAAAAGCAACTTCCCGAGATTCAGACTTTTTCTTGCCTTTTTGGCTTTAGTTGTGTAAGAACAATGGTGTGAACGTTCACCTTTTCCCCGGAGGAAAAAAATGAAATTCACCGCTTACGGCCTGGCTGCGCTGATGTTTTTGGCAGCCGGTTGCCAACGCGAAACCGCAGGCACCCCCGAAGTTCGCCGGGATTATCCGCAATCCCTCAAAATTTTTCTGGACAGCGGGGCGCTGACCCGCAGCGATGTTTTGGTCGAATTGAAAATCGCCGATTTGAAGGCGAAAAAAGGGGATTTTAACCCCGCTGCGGCGGCGGCTTTCGCCGGAGATCGGGAGCTGCCCCTGCAAAGCATCGATCAGGACCGGGACGGCCGGGCGGATGTGCTGGCAGTATTGGCGGACTTCCCGAATGGCGGAACCCGGGAACTGACCCTTTTTTACGCCCCTTCCGGGGAAAAAAAACGAGACTACCCGCAGCGGGCCCAGGCCGAGATCTCCCGTAAAAGCGGGGGACACTTCGAAAACCGCAAATACATCGGCGGCGAGTTTGAAAACGTGACCGCCCTGAAGGTTCCCCCGGAACACACCGACCACTCCTTCTTTATCCGCTACGAGGGCCCGGGGTGGGAGTCCGACCGGGTCGGTTACCGCTTTTATCTGGACTGGCGCAACGCCACGGACATCTTCGGCAAAAAAACCGGGGAGATGGTGCTCCAGCAGGTGGGTCTGGACGGTTTCGATTCCTACCACGAAATGAGTGATTGGGGTATGGACATCCTCAAGGTGGGGGAATCCCTGGGGATCGGCTCGCCCGGCATGTGGACGGAAGACGGGGCCATGCGGGTTTCCCAGACCGACAGCCTCTATTGTGAAATTGCCGACAACGGCCCGCTGTTCGCCCGGGTGCATACCGATTACGCCGGATGGCAGGTGGCCGGGGCGCGTTACGATCTGAGCTCCGAGCTTTCCATTGCCGCGGGAAGCCGGCTCACCCGTCACGATTTGCAGATCAGCGGGGATCCGCCCAATCTTTGCACCGGGATTGTCAAACATCCGGGAACGGTTCTGCTGGACAAATCGCCCAATGCGTCCGGCTGGGGGTATTTGGCCACCTACGGACGCCAGAGCCTCGCCGAGGACGAGCTGGGTATGGCCGTGTTGTTTCGCCAGGAGGATTTTCAATCTTTTCAGGAAGATGAGTACAGCGAGGTGGTGGTGCTGAAACCCCGGGATGGGCGATTGCGCTATTATTTTCTGGCGGCCTGGAGCCAGGAGCCGGATGGTATTCGGGGTGAAGCGGCTTTTATGGCCTACCTGGAAACACTGGTCAAAGAACTCAATACCCCGGTTGAGGTCCGTTATTGAGGTGAGGAAAACCGTTTTAAAAATTCTGATGCTGTTTTGCCTGGCCTCGCCTGCCCTGATCGGACAGGTCGGGGAAATTACCCGGGATACCTCATTTACCCCGCGGAGCGCATTCCAAAAGGAACGCCTCCGCTTTCCCTTTATAGAGATGGTGAGGGAAAATCCGCCGCCCGGGGTCCGCGAACACCGGGGGCTGGTTTACCGCAGCATCGGGTTTCGCGAATTGCGACTGGATCTGTTTCAGCCCGCCGATCGGGCAGAAAAGCCATTCCCGGCGGTCCTTTTGGTGCATGGCGGCGGATGGCGTTCCGGGGACAAAAGCCACCTGGTTCCCATGGCTCAGCAACTTGCGCAGCGGGGGTATGTTGCGGCCAGCGTCGCTTATCGACTATCCCCGGAAGCCCGGTATCCGGCCGCGGTAACCGACCTCAAGGCCGCCTTGCGCTGGTTGCGCGCCCATGCCGAAGATTTCCGGATCGATACCGCCCGGATTGCCATTCTGGGATGTTCCTCCGGGGCGCAGTTGGCAACCCTGGTGGGATTTACCCCGGGAATGGCCAAATTTGAGGAGGGTGAAAATCCGGATTACCCCAGCACCGTCCAGGCGGTGGTGAATATCGACGGGGTGGTGGATTTCACCTCCGATTACGTGCGGGGATTCGAAGATGATCCGCGCAAAAATCCTTCGGCAGCCGGGGCCTGGTTCGGGGGGCGTTTCATTGAAAAGGAGGCCCTGTGGCGGGAGGCATCCCCGCTCCAATACGCCGGGTCGGGCTCTCCGCCGATATTGTTTGTGAACAGCTCGAATCCCCGCTTCCACGCGGGGCGGGACGAGTTGCTGGCCCGCCTGGCGGCCGAAGGGATTTACGGGGAGGTGTATACCTTCCCGGATACCCCGCACCCTTTCTGGCTCTTCCACCCCTGGTTTTCCGAAACGGTGGACCGGGTCGGGCGTTTTTTGGATAAGGTCCTGGAAAACAAATGAAACCAGCCATAGAATCACTTAATCCGGAGCGTCAAACATGAAAAATCCGGTGCAGTTGCGGCGACTCGTTTTCAGCCTGGGTGTTTTACTGTCCCTGTCCAATTTGCTATTTGGCCAAATGCCCTATCAGGACCGCTCCCTTAGCCCGGAAAAAAGGGCAGAGGACCTGATCGGCAGGTTAACCCTGGCGGAAAAAACCACCCTGCTGATGAGCAGTTCCGGGGCCATTGCCCGGCTGGGCATTCCCCAGTACGATTGGTGGAACGAGGCCCTCCACGGAGTGGCTAGAAACGGAACCGCCACCAGCTTCCCCCAGGCAATCGGCATGGCCGCCTCCTTTGATGATTCGCTGCTCTGCGACGTTTTCAGCGCGGTCTCCGATGAGGCGCGCGTCAAACACCGGCAGGAGCGGGAGCAAGGCGTGATCGACCGCTACGAAGGCCTGAGCATGTGGACCCCCAATATCAATATTTTCCGGGATCCGCGCTGGGGAAGGGGGCAGGAAACCTACGGGGAAGACCCCTACCTGACCAGCCGCATGGGCCTTTCGGTGATCCGGGGGTTGCAGGGGGAAACCCGGGATGGATATGCCAAGTTGTTCGCCTGCGCCAAACATTACGCGGTGCATTCCGGACCGGAGTGGAACCGCCACAGTTTTAACGCCGAAAACGTCGATCCCCGGGATCTCTGGGAAACCTACCTGCCCGCTTTCAAAACCGCGGTAACGGAGGGAAAGGTTAAGCAGGTGATGTGCGCCTACAATCGCTTTGAGGGCGAACCCTGCTGCGCCAGCGATCGTTTGCTGCGCCGGATCCTCCGCGAGGAATGGGGCTTTGACGGATTTGTGGTTTCCGATTGCTGGGCGCTGGAGAACTTCTTCCGCAAGGGCCGCCACGAAACCCATCCGGACAGCGCCCACGC
>JAGRBF010000580.1:0-1782 GCA_020434205.1 Calditrichota bacterium
ATCGCCTTCACCAGCGATCGCGCCGGCGGGGACAATCTGTGGATTATGGACGCCGACGGGCAAAATGCCCACGCGGTTACCGCGGAAAGCTTCCGCCTCCTCAATAACCCCACCTGGACCCCGGACGGTCAGTATCTGATTGGCCGCAAGCACTTCACCAGCCGCCGCTCCCTGGGCGCCGGGGAGATGTGGATGTATCACCGCACCGGCGGCAGCGGGATTCAGCTCACCAAACGCAAAAACGACCAGCAGGACGTCAACGAACCGGTGGTTAGCCCGGACGGTCGCTATCTCTATTTCAGCGAGGATATGAGCGGGGGCAGCACCTTTCAGTACAACAAGGATCCCAACGGGCAAATCTACGTGATCCGCCGTCTGGACCTGGAAAGCGGGGAGCTGGAGAATTACCTGGGCGGCGCCGGGGGGGCATTTCGTCCCCAGATTTCCCGCAACGGCCGCTACCTTTCTTTTGTGCGCCGGGTGCGCAGCAAAACGGTACTGTATGTTCATGACCTGCAGACCGGGGAAAACCGCCCGGTCTACGACCAACTCACCAAGGACCAGCAGGAAGCCTGGGCCATTTTCGGGGTGTATACCGGCTACAGCTGGATGCCCGGAGACCGGGAAATTGTGATTTGGGCGAACGGAAAGCTGCGGCGCATCGACGTGGCCACCCGGGAAAGCCGGGAAATTCCCTTCACCCTAAAGGCCACCCACAGCATTGCCCGGGCAGTGCGTTTCCCCCAGAATCCCCATCCGGACAGCTTTCAGGCCAAAATGATCCGCGGGGCGGTAACCTCCCCGGACGGCCGCTGGCTGGTGTTCAACGCGGTGGGGCAGCTCTGGAAGAAGCGCCTCCCGGACGGCAAACCGGAGCGCCTGACCCGGGATGAAAATATTCGTGAGTTTGATGCGGCCTTCAGCGCGGACGGCAAGTGGGTGGTTTACGCCACCTGGGAGGATCAGCGCCTGGGCGATATTCGCCGCGTGCCCCTCGGTGGCGGCAAATCAAAGGTTCTGAGCGCTACCCCCGGTTATTATTACACCCCACGGGTAGCCCCGGACAATACCCTGATCGTCTATCGCAAAGGCTCCGGTAATTTGCAGCTGGGCAGCGTTTACGGCCTTAATCCCGGATTGTACTGGATGGCCGCCGATGGGGGAGAGGGCAACTTTATTATTGATGAAGGGGACACCCCGCGCTTCAACAAAGGGGCGGACCGCATCTATTATTACGGCAATGAAGGCGGGAAAAGCGCATTGCTGAGCGTTACCCTGGACGGGCAGGACCGCCGCTGCCACTTCACCAGCGAATACGCCACCGAAATGGTGATCAGCCCGGATGAAAACTGGGTGGCTTTTCAGGAGCTGTTTAATTTATATGTGACCCCCTTTCCCCGGACCGGAAAATCCCTGGACCTCAGCGCCACCAACAAGGCTATTCCCCTCCAGAAAATTTCCCGGGATGCCGGCATTTACGTGCATTGGTCGGGAGACAGCCGCAAGCTGCACTGGACCATCGGGCCGGAATATTTTACCCGGGCCCTGGTGGAAACCTTCGATTATCTGCCCGGCGCCCCGCAAGAACTGCCGGCGATTGATTCCACCGGAACCCCGGTGGGGCTGGAGCTGTCCTCGGATAATCCCGGCGGGATGCTGGCCATTAGCGGAGCGCGGATCATCACCATGGAAGGCGATGAGGTTATCGAAAACGGGGTGATCGTTACCGAGGGCAATCGCATTGTGGCCGTCGGTAAAAGCGGCGAGGTGGAGATCCCCGCC
>JAGRBF010000580.1:1797-2307 GCA_020434205.1 Calditrichota bacterium
ACCATCATGCCCGGTCTGGTGGATGTGCACGCCCACATGTGGCATTTCGGAAACGATATTCCCCCCTTTCAGAACTGGCCTTACATGGCCAACCTGGCCTTCGGGATCACCACCACCCACGATCCTTCCACCACCACCGAGGTGGCCTTCCACCAGGGCGAGCTGGTGATGGCCGGGAAGATGCTGGGACCCCGGGTTTTTAATACCGGCACCATTCTTTACGGCGCCGAGGGCAATTTTAAGGCGGTGGTTAACAGTCTCGAGGATGCTCGCTCGCACCTGCGCCGCCTCAAAGCGGTGGGGGCTTTTTCGGTGAAAAGTTATAACCAGCCGCGCCGCGAGCAGCGCCAGCAGGTTATCCAGGCCGCCCGGGAACTGGAGATGATGGTGGTGCCGGAGGGCGGCTCCTTCTTTTACCACAACATGAGCATGATCCTCGACGGCCATACCGGCATCGAGCACAACATTCCCGTGGAACCGGTGTATCAGGACGTGATTTCCCTGTGGAAG
>JAGRBF010000581.1 GCA_020434205.1 Calditrichota bacterium
GAGAATAGCGGCAATGTGTTGCTGGCCAGCGGGGATCACGCGGAAGCCATCAAATACTATAAGAACGCCATGGAGCTTTACCAATCCGCCCAACTTCACCATCAAAATCGCACCGAAGCGGTTCGCGAATTAATTTTTGAATTCGGGAAAGCGCTGGAAAGCGAGGATCTGAACCGCCTGGCCGAATTGCACATTCGCCTGCCGCGGGATCGCTACCAGACCTGGCAGGATTTTTTCCGCAAGGTTTCCGAGCTAACCGTCCTGGTCCAGATCAAAAGCATCCATTTCCCCGGCAATTATGCCCGGGCCGAGGTAAGCGCCCAGCTTAATTACAGCGGGGCCGGGGGATCCGGTTACTGGCATACCTGGATTATCCAGGCCCGGGAAACCGACAAGGGATGGCTAATTTCGGATGTTCAATAGGCTTCAGGAGCCCTGTATGCTGGTACTTTTCGTCATGTGGTTGATCAAACGTTACCGGAAAGTCCAAGTGCCGCCGGCGATTCCCCAATTGCCACCGGCCATCCAGTTCGAGAGCAACAAATACAACCGCCCAATGTAACACCGGCTCAAAAGTCCGGGATGGTTAGCGGATGCCATCCCTAACAATCGCGAGGTTGTAGAGAATTCACCGTTTTTTATCCACGGCAATATCCCGGGTGGGTTATGCGCAATACAGCTGAACAAAAGGCACCAATCCCCAACCGCCAATGGTTTTTTGGCAGGAGATTGGTGCTGGACCGTATTTTTTCCAGAATTGGGGCCAGCAGACCTCAATCGGTGGCGATTACCGGCCTGCCGGGCATGGGTAAATCCTCCCTGCTGTGGTTTATCGCCCAAAAGGAAACCCAGAGCAAATACCTGGAGGATCCGGAGAAATTTTATCTCATCAATATGCCGTTGCGCTACACCTCGCTGACCTCGGTGGAAGATTTTTACCGGGATATGTGCCAGCGCCTCGGCAATCAACTCACCCTGGCGGAAGCGCTGGGCAACCGGGAAAGCCCTCAGTTTCAGCTGGGCCGGCTGTTGGAAATCATCACCAGCGACCGGGGCAAGGTTATCGTGCTTTTTGATGATTTTCACCTGCTGGCGGAGGACGACCACATTCCCCCGCACTTCTACGACTTCCTGCGCTCCCTGGCCAATCGCTACAACATCGCTTACATCACCACCTCGCGCAGCAGCTTGCAGCGAATCTGTTGTGATGGGCAGGACCGTCAATCCGCTTTCTTCAATATTTTTAGCAACATCATCCTCAAACCGATGGAGCGGGAAGAAGCCGAGTTATGGCTGAATACCGTTTTCCGGTCGGAACGCCCCGCCTTGTTGCCGGAGATTCCCTGGCTGCTCAAACAAACCGGGCTTTTTCCCGGGCTCATCCAGACCGCCTGCCAAATCGCGGTACAACCGCCCCTTCCCGGCCAGATTCCCCCGGTTTTTGAGCGGGACCTTTTTCTGGCAGACTTTCTGCGCGCCACCCTGCCCTTTATGAGTGAATTGTGGACCTTCCTGCCACCCGGCACTCAGGACATTCTGGAAGATATCGCCCTCGCCAAACGCATCACCCCGGACCAGGCCTATCTGGTTCAGGATCTGATCCGCCATCATTTTGTGGTAAGGGAAGGAAAGGAATTGTCGGTATTTTCGGAATCTTTTGCCAGCTACCTGGCATCGGAGCACAGCATTTCCAGGGCGGTCCCCCTGCATCCCCTGATGGGCAGGATGCGGGGCTGGCTTAAATCCTCCGGTTAGGCGGAGAACTGCAGGGCGCGCTGGCGATAGAGGTGCTCGAACAGATTCCCTTCGTGAGGTTGATCCCAACTGATTTTCATGGTGGGCACGGCTCCCAGGTTAAGCCGCTCAACGTTGTGCGAGGCAAAAATCTCCCGTATAAATGCCTCGTCTTCGGTGATGGCGGTCGCCACCAGGGTTGTGCCCATTTTTTTCAGGAGGGTTTGTTGCGGCACTTCCACCACGCTGATAAATGGAAAAAGGTATTCGGCATGGGCCAGAGGGTGCTGGTCATCCTCACAAAAAACCACAGTGGGTAACAGAAAGACGCTCCCCTCGAATTCCACCAGGCGCCCCTCCGGACGGTAGCGGGCGGTCATATCCTCGGCGCCGGGCTGGCGCAGCAGGTTGTCAATCATTTCATTGAGGCGATGGGCCAGATTTTTGTTGGTGAAGGCGGCGATCCGGGCTTGCGGATCTTCAATTCCCCGAGGCTGCACGGCCGCAAAACGTTGGGCCAGGGCATCGGCGATTTCGCGTCCCTGCGCCGGCACCCATACCCCGGAAGCGTTGATGCAGGAGCGCCCCCCGTTTTCGATCGCGGACACTTCGATGACATCCAGGCAGGACCGCCACTCCCCTATCTTATCCTGGCCGATCACCACCTTGCTCCATCCGGGGCCATGGATTTGCACCCGGCGGTCCTTACGCCAGGGCGCTACGGTATTTTTATCGCCAAAGACCATGGAACGGCCGGTGCGCATCAGGATCTCGGAGCCCCCGGCGTGAGAAGTGGGATAGTATCCGATGGCCTCACCGGGCAGGCCGGCGGCAAAAAAAGCCTGGGCAATGCGAAACGGGGTCCAGGGTTCCTGGCTTCCCGGTTTGAGGACCACCGGCACCTTCATTGCCAGGGCCTGAATCCACAGACTGTGAACCCCCGGCGAATTACTGGGCAACACCACCCCCAGATTGTCCGTTTCGCACAAAAAATTGATGGGCCGGTCGTTTTGTTTCATCCATCCCGAATCAAAAATGCGGATATCCAGGCCGCGGGTGAGGCCCCCGATAACCGCCTCCATTTCCTCCAGCACCAGGGTAATTTTGTCCATGTTTTTGCGCACCAGGACCTCCGGCATCCCGGTAGAGGCGGACAACTGGGCCACATATTGCCCGGCACTCTGGCGGGTTTCTCCCAGTGGCAGCGTCCCGGAGCAAAACAATTCGGCCGCCCGTTTGCAGATGGCCAGCAGATCCCGGGCGGGAATGGCTTCCAGCGCGGCTTTGGCGGCGCGGCTGCTTCGGAGATCCCGGGCAATAAGGCCGGGATTGGCCAGGCTTAATTGGGCGACCGGTTCACCGCTCTGGAAATGAGGCACCGCCACGGTATCCAGACTGTAGTAAGGGCTGCCCATTCGCAGCAGGGGAATTTGTAAGGCCATTTTTTGATCCTCTGTTAGTATACCCCAACCACCACGCTTTCCTGAAAGCGCGAAAATAACCGGAGATTGCTGACCCCATCCCAGGGATAGGCCTCGATGGGTGCTGCGCGCTCCCCTTCGTCCCGTTCGAGAAAGCGGGGCATAAAAAATTCGCGGGTCAGGGTGGTAAGAATGACCCGACCGGTCTCCCCGTAATCGACAATGCGATCCGGGTTATCGGGATCCACCAGCTCAAAAACAGCTCTGGGGCTGGGGGGATAATAGGTGATCGTATAATCTTTGGCCTGCGGATCAAACGGTTTGTTGGTGGCCAGGCCCATCAGGGTATTGCCGTAAGTCGGCACAAAATCGATACCCGGGACCAATTCTTCCCGCGCAA
>JAGRBF010000582.1 GCA_020434205.1 Calditrichota bacterium
CCCGACTGCGGGAAGCCGATATTGTCTGCACCGCCACCACCTCGGAAACCCCGGTTTTTGAGGACGGAGACATTGCGCCGGGAACCCACCTCAACGGGGTGGGATCGTACAAGGCCCACATGCAGGAAATTCCCCTGGAAACCGTGCGCCGGGCCCGGGTAATCGTGGATAATCGTGAAGCGGTGCAAAAAGAGGGTGGGGATCTGGCCCTGCCCATTAGCCGCGGCGAGCTGACGGCCGACCATATCCGGGGAGAACTCGGGGAAGTGGTGTTGGGTAAGGTGCCGGGCCGCCAGACTTCGGAGCAGGTCACCTTCTTCAAATCGGTGGGCAATGCCGTTCAGGATTGCGTTCTGGCCGCCGCCCTGATGCAAAAGGCGGAAGACCGGGACCTCGGCGCCCGTGTGGCGTTGTAGGGAGGGTATGATTTTCGCTATTCGCCCTCTCGCCCCTCCGCCCTCTCGCCCTCTCGCCCCTTCCCTTCCTCTTCGACTTCCTGATAATGCCCGCACCAGGGGCAATACCAGCTTTCCCGATCCCGCGGGGCATCCCCGATCGACCACCATTTCCGGCATTTTTCGCAGTTGAAGTGGGTTAGCAATTCTTCCGATTTTTTCCCTGCCATGATCATTTTTCCTTAGACTTTTTCCTCCAAAAAAAGGGGCTCCCGCCGATAATAATAATGCGAATTTGGGGGCAAAGAGGCCACCTGAGGGCCCTGAAAAAAGGACACGCTAACCCGCTTAATCGGCTGAGGAATTCCCATGAACGAAGTATACGGTTTTTCCGATCTGCAGGCAATTCTGGACCAAACCCGGGAAGCGGTAATTGGCCTCTCTGCCGATGGAAAAGTGCTGCTGTGGAACCAATCCGCCCAAAAACTCTACGGATATCCCGCCGACGAAATTTGCGGGAAACCCTGGCTGACCCTCATCCTGGGGGCCAAACACGACAAGTGGCATCGTTTCTTTGATGCGGTCGCCGGCAACCCCGCCGTAGCAGTGCCGGACCTCAACCGCATGACCCAATCCGGGATTGTGGTTCGGGTAAAGTCCCGCTGTCTGCTGCTCTCCGGTAATCATCCCATATCCATGATGCTGTTCGAATCCAACGATTTTCTGAGGGGCGATTTTTCGGTGTGGAACGGGGACCGGGAAACCGAGCATCTTCTGAATTCCATGTCCACCCTGCTAATCGGTATTGATGCGGATGATGTGGTGCGGCGGTGGAACGCCGCGGCGGAACGTATTCTGGGTTTGCCCGGGGAAAGTGTTCTGGGAAAGAACTTTTTTCAGACCGAAATCCGCTGGCACTGGCCGGAAATCGTCCGGCGCATCATGGAAGGGAAGGAGGAACGGACCACATCTTTTTGGGAGGATGTGGATTACATGACCCCCTCCGGGCAAAAAGGGGTGCTGAACCTGTTCGTCAACCCCATCCAGGGAAAGAACGGGCAACATCTCGGCTATCTGCTGGTCGGCATGGAACGCACCGCCGCCCGCCAGGTCGAACAGCAGTTGATGAACGCCCGCAAGCTGGAGGCCGTGGGGCAACTGGCCGCCGGGGTCGCTCACGAAATCAATACCCCCATTCAGTATATCGGGGACAATATCCGCTTTATGTCCACCGCTGTGCACCAAACCCGGGAGCGCCTTTCCCTGGCAGGGGAACTGGCCATGGGGGTTATCCGGGGCGAGGTGCCCAGGGAAAAAGCGCGTGAGCTATTGCAAATGCTCAATAATACCAATTGGAATTTTGTTCGGGAAGAGATCAATACCGCTTTGGAAGAAAGCCTGACCGGTTTGGAGCGGGTCACCAAAATCGTTTCGGCGATGCGGGCTTTTTCCCACGTGGGGGGAACTGCCAAGTCCCGGCAAAATCTCAACAAAGTACTGGACAACGCGGTTACCGTTACCCGCAACGAGTGGAAATACGCCGCCGATCTGGAGCGGGATTTCGAAGAGGAACTGCCTCACATTGATTGTTATATCGACGAACTAAATCAGGTTTTTTTAAATATTATCGTCAATGCTGCGCAGGCAATTGCCGATAAAAAAGATCGTGGCGAATCCGCCCGGGGAAAAATT
>JAGRBF010000583.1 GCA_020434205.1 Calditrichota bacterium
CGGTGGCGGCCCTGCCGAAGAACAGCAGATCCCCGGGCCGCAGATTTTCGAAGGTGCCGCTACTGTCCACCACCGTCCCCACATGTACCTGTTGGGAAGCATCGCGGGGCAGAATCACCCCGTTCATCAGGTAAACCGCCTTGGTAAAGCCGCTACAATCCACGCCCTTGGTCGAAGTGCCGCCCCACAGGTAGGGCACCCCCATAAACGCGCGGGCTTCCTTAATCAGATTTTTTTCCCCCGACTGTATCCCGGCCAGCCAGGCCTCATAATCCACAGCCTCCCCCATGCTGACAAACCCCTGCCGTCCGTCCGGATAGCGCACTTGGAAGTAGGTGCCGCTTCGGCCGGTTTTTTCCAGCAAACCACCGCTGACCAAATCGGAGACCACTGCAGAGCCGCTCGCTGCCTGTTCGCGGGCAAACCCGTAAACCGGCAGGAAAACCACCCGGGGGGCCTGTTTATAACGTTTCAGTTCGGCGGCATCCACCCGGACAATGGCGCCGTTGTCCACCCAGCCGATATACCCGTCGGGTGTTTGTACCAGAGAAAAGGAACCGTCTCTTTTGAAAACATTCAGCGGAGTTCCCAGCAGGGCCTGGGTGGCCAGTTCCGCGGAATGACTGGCGCGGGAGCGGATGTTGGCCACCGAGTTGTTGACCAGAGCCCATTGGCGCGCCCCCAGCGCCGGATCGGGCAGAACCGCAATGCTGTCCAGGAAGTGGCCCTCGGTGGCGGCGATTTTATCCAGCAGGCGCTGATGCGCTGCGGGCAGGTTGGTTTCCCCACGCAGGACCGAGTAGCCGTCCCGAACCACCTCCTCAACCTCGTAGATGGCCACCCGCCGGTCGGGGGCAAATTCCTGTTTAACCTCGGTAATTAGCGATTCAAAACGGGGAGAAGTTGACGGGGATTGTTTCTGGCAATGCCACAGGATCAGGGTCAGCCCGATCATCAGCAGAGAAAGGGTGCGGGAAAAACGGGACATAATCTCTCGGGGTTAAGTTTTTGGCTTTTCGTTCACGGGAAGGTAACAGCCAGCATCAAGGCATCCAAATTGGGATCGCGCATTTCCTGAAAAGAGCGGCGCCCCAGTTCCAGGGTGATGGTGGGGATCCCCCGTTCCTTGCCGGCGTAAGTGCCGAAAGACCCGGGGGTCGGATACCCGATATCCCCTTCGGCGGGGTAGCCGTTTTTCTCCGCCATCCGCCCGGCCAGCCCGGCGCCCGGGCCATCGTAATTGTTGACCGCCAGGGCGGTATGCACGGAAACGATACGCTGCGGCGGAAAACGTTTCAGGAGCTCTATCACCATTCGGGTTTCCGGTTCGGAAGCCGGGGAAGTCCCCGGGAAGTTGTTGCGGGAGCGAACTTTGCCACCCCAGTTTTCGGTCGGAAAATTGCGATTGACGTCCACCCGGTTGGCGTTGAGCCGTTCCCCTCGCACCAGGCCGTCCGGGTTAACCGCCGGGACAATCACCACCCTGCTTTTCAGGGAATGGCGCTGCGGGTAAAGCATTTCGGCAAAATGCAGCACCAGGTCCGCTCCTTCCCGCTCACTGCCGTGGAAGCCGCCGAAGATGATGACGGTGCTGTCCCCGTCGCCCAGGGTCAGCCCGTAAATTTCCCGTCCCTCCACCGATTTGCCGAGTTTTTCCCAGGGGAGCTTGCTGGCCTTCAGGCGGGCATAAATATCGGTGCCGTAGGCATCCGTTTTGATAGCGGGGCGACCGGCACAGGCGGCGAAAAACATCACCAAGGCGGTTAGAAATATCCATTGCCCCGGCCGCGGAAAGATCTTTCTGGGGTCCTGGTCTTGGGGAAAAATCATCGTATCTCCGGATCCTGGTTTTGCGGGTTGCGGATGATGTATTTTCTTTCCACACCCCACCTACATGGCCCGCTCATCCGCGGTGGGGCCGTAGATCGGGGGCAGCGGCACGTCCTTGAGGCGCAGGTAAACCCCCAGTTGGGCGCGGTGGTGGATCATATGGCTGATAACAAAGCTGCGCAGAATAGCCCCCCGGGGCATGGCCAGGATGGTGTGTCCCCCGGAAAGCAAGGTCCAGGTTTTGTTGAGATCTTCGTCCTTCGATTCTTTGAACGCCTCCAGACAATCCTGCAAATTGGTATCGAACAATCCCAGCGCATCGGCAAGGGAGTCGTAGCGAGGGCCCTTGAGGGGCTCCTGGCCGGGCGGGTTAAGGTCCAGTTCCTCTCTGCGCAGGGTATGGCCGCCCCAGCTCAGCAGATGCCCGAGATGAGTGGTCAACTGACCCAGGGTGTAGGATTTGGGATGAGGTTTCCAGTCCCAATGTTCCTCGGGAACCAGCTCCATCAGCATACGCGTTTTTTGTCCCTCCAACTGCAATTCCTGAGCCATCATATTGATCAGAGACATAAGCTATCCTTTTCTTTAGGGCGTGTTGATCATTAGAAAATTGAGTGAATTTCAGGGAATTTTGGGTTCTCTAAAGGCGCTTTTTGAGAGGCGATGCAGCGTATCAGTCGAAAAAAGCAACGCATAGAGGCCCAAAAAGGCCCAAAACTTACCGGGATGACGAAGTAGCCACATTATAATTGACGCTCTATTAAGCGGAGCGC
>JAGRBF010000584.1 GCA_020434205.1 Calditrichota bacterium
ATTTTGGGGCATTTAACCTCAGCCACACATGGAGAAGCGTGATGAAGGGCATCGTTCTCGCCGGGGGTTCCGGCACCAGACTCTACCCCATTACCCGGGCGGTCAGCAAACAATTGCTGCCGGTATACGACAAACCGATGATTTATTACCCCATTTCGGTGCTGATGCTGGCGGGAATCCGCGAGATCCTGATCATCTCCACCCCGGAGGATTTGCCCCGCTTCGAAAGCCTCTTTGGCGACGGATCGCAACTGGGGATGCGCTTTTCCTACGTGGTGCAGCCGCGTCCGGAAGGATTGGCCCAGGCCTTTATCCTGGGACGGGAATTTCTCAATGGCGAACCGGCCTGCCTGATCCTGGGGGACAATATCTTCTTCGGGTATAATTTTCAAAGCCTGTTAAAAGAATGTATCCGCCTGAAGGAAGGGGGATTCATTTTCGGATACCGGGTCCGGGACCCGGAACGTTACGGGGTGGTTTCCTTCGACCCGGACGGCAAGGTCCTCGATATCGAGGAAAAACCCCAACACCCCAAGTCCAAATTTGCGGTTCCCGGCCTTTACTTTTTTGACCACACGGTTTGCGATATCGCGGCCGGACTCCAACCCTCCGCGCGCGGGGAACTGGAGATCGTCGATGTTATCCGCGCCTATCTCTCCCGGCAGAACCTGCGGGTCCACCTGCTGGGCCGGGGATTCTCCTGGCTGGACACCGGGACCCACGAGTCCCTGCAGCAGGCTTCCGCTTACGTGGAGGCCATTCAGGCCCGCCAGGGGCTCAAGATCGCCTGTATTGAAGAGATCGCCTACCACCAGGGATTCATCGACGCCGATCGCCTGCGGGACCTTGCCCGCCCGATGCTCAAAAACGAATACGGACAGTATCTGCTGGAAATCCTGCACGACGCCGGGGAGGACAGCTGAGGATGAGCCTGGAAGCAATGGAAACCAGCTTGCCGGGGGTTTGGGTTTTTAAACCCCGCGTTTTCGGCGACAGCCGCGGATTTTTTCTGGAGACCTTTCACGCGGAGAAATACCGGGATTTCGGTCTGGATAAACCTTTTGTACAGGACAACCATTCCCATTCCGCCCGCGGGGTGCTGCGGGGATTACATTACCAGCTCAAACAACCTCAGGGAAAGCTGGTGAGTGTTCTTCGCGGGGAAATTTTCGATGTGGCGGTGGATATCCGCAAAGGTTCGCCCACTTTCGGCCAATGGGCCGGGGCGCGGCTGAGCGGCGAGAATCATCATCAGATTTATATTCCGGAAGGGTTTGCCCACGGATTCTGCGTGCTTTCCGAAAGCGCCGACGTCTACTATAAATGCACCGCCTTGTACCGCCCGGGGGATGAGTTTGGCATTCTGTGGTCGGATGCGGAAATCGGCATCGACTGGCCCCTCCCCGGCCAACCGCTCCTTTCCGATAAGGATCTGGCCAATCCCCGCCTCGCCGAGGCCCCTCCCGGGAACCTGCCCCCTTTTTTTACTGACCCAACATCCTGAAGGCCATTTCTGGTGAATTAACCGCGAAAGCGCGAAATCACGAAAACTGAAGCCGGGGATCGGGTTTTACTGCCGCTCCTTTAAGCAGTTGTGGCGCGGAAGTTCTGTGTCTGGCAACGAACAAACACATATTGATTCTTTGCGCCTTGGCGTCTTGGCGGTTAAATAGCAGAAGGCCGCGTAACCGAAGTTATTCAGGCAATCTGAGGGGGGATATCGTCCAGGGTAAAAGGCTTGCGGTCCAGCTCCAAAATCTTTTCCACCGTTTCGAAGAGGTCCGGGAAATTGACCGGCTTGGTAAGGTAGGCATCCACCCCGGAGGCCAGGCAGGTTTCCTTATCGCCTTTCATGGCCCGGGCGGTAAGAGCCACCACCGGGGTATAGTGGCCACGGGAGCGTTGATTCTCCCGGATAATTTCAGTGGCGGTCAGACCGTCCATTTCCGGCATCTGAATATCCATCAAAATGATGTCGAAATGCCCGGACTCCACCAAATCCACAGCCTGCTTCCCGTTTTCCGCCACCGTTACCTTGTGGTTCATTTTTTCCAGCTTGCGCACCATCAGGCGCTGGTTCACCTTGTTGTCCTCGGCGAGCAGGAAATGGAAAGGCTGGCTTTCCAGCAGGTGATAGCGGTTTTTGGGTTTGGCGGATTTTTGGGGAAGGCGAATCTGTTTCTCCCCCACCTGTGTGAGGAGGGCGTGTAATTCGCCGGGATGCACTGGCTGCAACACCGTCCCCGACGTCTCCAGACCGCCGATATTCCGGCCCCCTTCCCGGCGGTCGGCAAAACACAAGGTAATCAAGGGCACTTTCAGGCGGTCCAGATTCGCCAAAATAGCCTTAAGTTCCGGGCCGGGATTCACCACCTCATCACTCACGGATATCAGCATGGCGGACAGGCTGGTCTGCCCCGCCTCAACTTCCTCAAAAAGTTTCCCGCTTTCCTCCAGAGCTGCGGCGGTGTAACACTTCACCCCCCAGGAAAGCAACATGTCGCACAGGTGTCTGCGATTGAGGGGAATGGGATCGACCACCAGCACCGGTCCGGGCAACGACAACGGCGCCAGGTAAGGTTTGTCCGATTCCCCGAAAGGAATTCCCAGGGTAACCTGAAAGCGAAAAGCACTCCCGGGGGACGGATCCTCAGCTACCGGCGGGGCGGGGCTTTCCACCCGAATATCGCCGCCCATCAGTTTGGCCAGTTGGGCGCTGATAGACAGCCCCAGTCCGGTTCCCCCGAAAACCCGTGAGGAGGAGGTATCGGCCTGCTCGAAGGAGGAAAAAATGCGCTCCTGCTTTTCCGCCGGAATGCCGATTCCGGTGTCCCGAACTTCAAAAAGCAGGGGGCAGGATTTCGCGGTAATGCCGGTGGTGGTAACCCGGACCTCAACAAATCCGCTTTCGGTGAACTTTACCGCGTTGCCGATCAGGTTGATCAGGATCTGGCGAAGGCGTTCCGGATCCCCGTTCAGGGTACCCGGGATTTCCGGGGAGGCGTAATAGTGGAAATTTAATCCCTTGCGACGCGCGCGGAATCCGAAGGTTTTCATGGTGCCGCCCAGGACATCGTGCAGGTTGAAGGCGGCCATTTGCAGGTTCATTTTCCCCGCTTCGATCTTGGAAA
>JAGRBF010000585.1 GCA_020434205.1 Calditrichota bacterium
GTCCGGTAGGGGAAGAAGGACCAGAAGAAGATCCTACGATCCTTGGAAAGTTATCTAAGGATCCAAGGATCAATGGATCTATTGATCGGTCCATCGGTCCTTAAGCTTTCCTATGCGATTTCGCGGTTTAAAAAAACGAAGAGGAGATTCATCATGAAAAAAGTCGTTACGTTCGGGGAAATTATGCTGCGCCTTTCCACCCCCGGTTTCACCCGGTTTGTGCAGGCCCAGCAGTTTGACGTCACCTATGGCGGGGGAGAAGCCAATGTGGCAGTCGCCCTCTCCAATTACGGGATGGACAGCTACTTTGTGTCCCGCCTGCCGGCCCACGAGATCGGCCAGTCGGCGGTTAATCACCTGCGCCGCTTTGGGGTGAAGGACGACTTCATCGTCCGCGCCGGGGAACGCGTGGGCATTTATTTTCTGGAAAGCGGCGCCAGTCAGCGCGCTTCCAAGGTGGTCTACGACCGCGCCCATTCCGCGGTGTCGGAAATCCGCCCCGGCGAGGTGGATTGGGAAAAGGTTTTTGACGGGGCCGCCTGGTTCCACTGGACCGGCATTACCCCCGCCCTGGGGGAAAATCCCCGCAGCATTATCGTGGATGCCTGCAAGGCCGCCAAAAAGGCCGGCGCTATGGTGAGTTGCGACCTCAATTTCCGCAAAAAACTGTGGACCGAAAAGGAAGCCCAGGCCACCATGCAACCCCTGATGCAATACGTGGATGTGTGCATCGCCAACGAAGAAGACGCCGAAAAAAGTCTGGGACTTAAGGCGGCAGAATCCGATGTGGATGCCGGCGAACTGGATGAAGGGTCCTACTTTGCCGTGGCGCGTCAGCTCAAAAAACAGTACGGCTTTAAGGCGGTTGCCATCACCCTTCGGGAAAGTTTTTCGGCCTCCCGCAACGGGTGGAGCGCCCTGCTGCTGGACGATAAAAACTGCGTGCAGCCCTACCGTTCCAAACGCTACGACATCCAGATCGTAGACCGGGTCGGCGGCGGGGATTCCTTCGCCAGCGGTTTGATTTACGGTTTGTTGAGCAAAAGCGATACCCGCGAAGCCCTGGAATTTGCGGTGGCGGCTTCCTGCCTCAAACAAACCATTCCCGGGGACTTCAATCTGGTTTCGGTGGATGAAGTGGAAAAGCTGGCCAAGGGTTCCGGCTCCGGGCGGGTGGAGCGATAGCCGCTACCCGATCAGGTTGGGCAGCAGGCGGTTGACCGTTTCGGAAAGGGCGCGGATCAGGTCGGTTTTTTGAATGGGTTTGGACACGTATTCGTCCATTCCCTCGTCGAGAAACCGCTCCCGGTCGGATTCCATGGCATTGGCGGTAAGGGCAATGATGGGCAAATGGCGGTCGGTGCCCTTCTCCTGATGCCGGATTTTGCGGGTGGTTTCCACCCCGTCCAGCTCCGGCATGTGAATGTCCATCAGCACCATATCAAATTGGCTTTCTTCCAGGCGCGCCAGAACCTCCAGGCCGTTTTCCGCCAATTGCACCTGATGCCCCATTTTCTCCAGCAGGCGGATCGCCAGCTTCTGGTTTACCGGATTGTCCTCGGCGAGCAGCAACCGCAAAGAAGGTAGGGTGTTGGGGGCCGGCAGTTCTTCCCCGGCTTGGTTCCCCTTGTGTTTGTCGTACATCAGGCCTAACCCGTCCACAATCGCCATATAAAGCTCATCCGAGGCGGTGGGTTTGTTGAGTCTGGCCACAATGCCCAGATCGCGGAACAGGTCCTTTTCGGTTTTGTGCAGCAGAGAACTCAACAGAATAATGGGGGTGAGGGAACTCTGCGGGCGCCGGCTGATTTCCCGCGCCAACTCAAGCCCGTCCATTCCCGGCATCTGCATATCACTGAGAATCATTCGGACCGGCTCATTGGCGATTAAGCCGTGGCCCAACTGGCTGAGGGCCTTTTCTCCGCTATCGGCGAAAACGGGTAGCATTCCCCATTTACGCAGCTGAGAGCCCAGGATTTTTTGGTTGGTGAGATTGTCGTCCACCACCAGAACCCGAATACCGCGCAATTCGTTTTGGAACAGTCCTACCGGCGAGAAAACCTTTTCGGTAATCGGGGCAAACCAGGCGTAAAAATGGAAGGTGGAACCCCCGCTTTGGGAGGGCGGAACGGTATTCTGCTTAACCGGCGCCACCCGCTTGCCGATTTTCTGATGATGCCCGTTTTCGAAGGACAATTGGGCGGCGGGACTCTGCACCCAGATTCTCCCCTCCATCTTTTGAACCAGTTGCGCGGAAATGGCCAGACCCAAACCGGTTCCCCCGAATTTACGGGAAGTGGAGCCGTCCGCCTGGGAAAAGGCGTCGAAGATAAGCTGTTGTTTTTCCGGAGGGATACCGATTCCGGTGTCGGTTACCGAAAAGTGCAGGCCGATTTTGTTATTGCTGGTTTCCTCCAGATACACCTGAAGAATAACTTCCCCGGATTCCGTGAACTTGATGGCGTTGC
>JAGRBF010000586.1 GCA_020434205.1 Calditrichota bacterium
TTAAAGGTCTGCTGAGCAAAGCCGCCGGCCGCGGGCAGCAACAGCAGCAAAATCAGGGTCTTGATGTGTTGTTTATTCATTGTCATCCACCCTCAGTCGCAGTTCGATGTTGCCGCTCGTTTCCACAAAGTCAAAGGAGCGAATCGCCACCTGGCCATCCGTATCGGCCACCCGAAGCTGAAGCGAATAAAACAGGGGTGGGGTGGTAAAAAACCGGATTTCCCGCCGGCTGAGTCCCAGGTTCACGGTTTCTACCCGGGGAGTGGTCACAAAACCGCTGGTGGGGTCGGACGGCGCCGGGGTCAGGGTGAGGGATCGGGTGAATCCCAGAGCGGTATCAATCGGCGCATCGAAGAGATTGGTATCGGCGGGATCGGAGGTCAGGGCAAATACCAGTTCCCCACCCAACGGGGTCTGATTGGTCAACTCAAAGGTCAGCGCCACTCCCAGGATGTTCTCATCGGCGGATTCCTGCACCACATCCACCAGGTTATCCTCGTCGAGGGTTTTCAGATCTGCTTCGAAAGGGGTGATGCCTTCGAGCCGGGCCCGCAGAGGGGTGTCGAAAACATAATCCGCCCATATCCGGTTGCCGATGCTCACAGAGGCCTCGCCGGAAAGCCCGACTTCCCCGCGGAATTTGATGTCCGTGGGCAGGATGTTGAGCATCTCGACCACCTCCTGCCCCTGAAGGGTGATCAGGGTGATCCCGGGATTTTCGGTGCTCCCTCCGTTGATGGCCTGATTATTCAGAACCAGGGTCGCCGAGTCGGTCGCCACGCCGTTTTCGCGATGCAAGGCCACGATTTCAATGTCGCCGGAAAGGTCGTCAATCTGGATTTCGCTGAAGACGGTCAGTTGGAGAATGGCATCGCTCAGGGTAAGGTCTCCGTCAAAATTGCCGTAATCGATGATATCGTTAACCTCGACCGGGTCGATCTCGACGATTTCATTTGCAATGCGCCCGGAGAATTCCGAGAAATAGAAGGTATCTGCCACCACCGAAAATTCCAGGCTGTCATCGCCACTGACCGTCACAAACTCCCCGGTTTCCAGGGTCTGGCCGTTAATCCGCAGTTCCAGACTGTCCAGCAGGGACCCGGGCAGGTTGGGATTGCTCACCCGATAGTTTTCGATGCTGAGCAGGATGGTTCCGCTTCCGGCGGCATCCAGTTGAATAGAGGTCTGATACGGCAGCCCGGTAATACGGTCCACCAGTGCGGGGATTTCCAGATCCACCAGGGAGGCGATATCCACGTGGTTGCGGAATTCGATGGCGATGCTTCCGCTGTCGACAATGGCTTCCCGCAGGCGCAGGTCATCGTCGTAACCGATCTGGGTAACGTCCTCGTAATACTGAGCGGGCAGGCGGCCGGTCAGTTCGTCGGCGCGGATATTTTCCAGAATAACCTCGATCCCCACCCCCATCGTTTGCAGGAGGTCTTCGGTTACCAGGAACTGCCCGGCGTGCAGCGGCACCAGCGCTTCCAGATCCACCGGGGCCTGAAGGGTTTTGTCGGTCACGTTGACCACCGCATCCCGGGTCTCACCGGGTGGGATTTCTTCGGAAAAAAGGATATCGGCGAAAACCTCCTGCTGGAGTCCATCGGTAAAAATACGGACCCGAAGACCTTCGGCGGACACGCTGTTGGCGCCGATCGTCAAAGGAAGGCGGTTGGTTACCCGCAGGTGAACATCCCCGCTCAGAAAGGTGATACTCTCAAAATCCGCGCTGTTGGCGGTAAATTCCAGGGGACCCATAACCGTATCCGGCAGGACCACCGTTTGCCCCACCCGGTTGGAGATTCCGGGGAAAACGGTTTCGCCGGACAGATCCACGGTGGCATTAAGCGAGTCGATCTCCAGGGTGTCCAGTCGCACCGAGCCGGTGCTGTCGTCCACCGAAACGCTGAGGTCCTTCAGGGACAGGCTAAAAAAATCCAGGCTGTCCTCGATGCTCAGAAACAGCAGGGAATCCGGATCATTGGGATTGGGGCGGATAACCAGGGAGTCGTTTCCCAGTTCCTCCCCCATCACAAATTTTTCGTAAAGGGGAATTTTGATTTTGGTTTCCCAGGCGGGTAGGACCGGTTCTTTCCATTCACATCCCATCATCATGGCGGCTATCGCCAAAAAGGGCAACAGAAAGCGGTTTGCATGTAATCGCACCATTTCGTTCCTTGAGTTTGATCTAACGAATATTACCGTTCGAAAAGGCTAAGCCCTATTAAACCTGCAAGCCCCGTGCCAGTGGCGACAATTGTCCCCGGGAAGATCAATCCCGCCGGGACCTTCCGAAAAAAACAGGGCGACCGGACCCATTC
>JAGRBF010000587.1 GCA_020434205.1 Calditrichota bacterium
CTCAAAAAGCGCCTTTAGAGAACCCAAAATTCACCAAAATTCACTAAATTTTCTAATTGTACACACGGCCTAAAAAGGAGTGCATGACCTTGACCCGTTTATTGGCAATCTTATTGATTTGGATTAGCAGTGCCGCACTTTTGGCACAGGGGCCTGCGGATGTAGCCAAAGCTGAGTCCGCCATTACCCTGGAAGATTATAAGGCGCATCTGTTGACCATCTCCTCGGACGAATTCGGGGGGCGGGAGCCCTCAACCCCCGGCGAAGAAAAAACGGTGACCTATCTGCGGGATCAATTTGCCGCGCTGGGGCTGAAGCCGGGCAACGGAGACTCCTGGTTCCAGGACGTGCCGCTGGTGGCCATCACCACCACCCCGGAGAAGCGGATGGAGGTGCAGGGGGTCGCGCGGGGGTTCAGCATGCCCTTCGGCACCCACTGGGTCGCCGCCAGCCGTCGTTTAGAGCCGGAAGTGCGCATCGAAAATTCCGAGCTGGTTTTCGCCGGCTATGGAGCGGTTGCGCCGGAATACGACTGGAACGATTTTGAGGGCCTGGATCTGAAGGGGAAAACGGTGCTGGTGTTGGTCAACGATCCCGGCTTCGCCACCCAGGATTCCACCCTCTTCACCGGAAACGCCATGACCTATTACGGCCGCTGGACCTACAAATTCGAGGAAGCCGCCCGTCAGGGTGCGGCCGGGGTGTTGGTGATCCACGAAACCGAAGCGGCAGGGTATCCCTGGGGGGTAATCGGGGGCGACCGCATCAGCGCCAATTATTATCTGGAAGCCAAAGACGGTAACAAATCCCGCTGCGCCCTGGAAGGCTGGATCTCCGAGGAGGCCGCCCGCAACCTGATGGCTTACGCCGGGGTGGATTACGACGCCCAGAAAGAAGCCGCCGCCCGTCCCGGCTATCGCGCTCAGCCGTTGGGGGTAACCTATTCCATGACCCTCAAAAACGAGATTCACAGATCGACCTCCAGAAACGTTCTGGCCCTGCTGCCGGGAAGCGACCTGAAGGACGAATACATCATCTTCAGCGCCCACTGGGATCATTTCGGCATTCGGGAAGACCTGGAAGGGGATAACATTTTCAACGGTGCCCGGGACAACGGTACCGGCACCGCGGCCCTGCTGTCCATGGCCAGGGCCTTCAGCAGCCTGCCCAACGGCACCCGCCGTTCCATTTTGTTTATGCCGGTAACCGCCGAGGAGCAGGGGCTGTTGGGGTCTGCCTATTACGCCAGCCACCCGGTATATCCGACCAACCAGACCGTGGCGGTCATCAATATGGACGCCATGAATATCTTTGGCCCGATGAAGGACATCACCATTGTGGGCAAAGGCCTGTCCGAACTGGATGAATACGTTCTGGCCGCCGCCAAAGAGCAGGGCCGCTATGTGCGTCCCGACCCCGAACCGCAGAAAGGGGTTTTCTACCGCTCCGACCATTTCAGCTTCGCCAAGCAGGGAATTCCCGCCCTTTACGCCAGGATGGGGGTCGACCATGTCGAAAAAGGGGAAGCCTGGACCCGCCGCATTTCCGCCAAGTGGACCATCGAAAATTACCACAAGGTTAACGATGAATATGATCCGGCGATGTGGGATTTGCGGGGCACTATAGACGACATCCGCCTGCTTTTCCGGATCGGCTTTCGCCTGGCCCAAAGCGATGCTTTTCCCAACTGGTACCCGGGCAACGAATTCCGGGCGCGCCGCGATGCCGATATGGCCCGCAAGTCCGGCGAATAAGTGAAGGCGAAAAAGCCGCCCTGCATTCGGGAGAGGCGATAAACCGGGGCGGGAGAGCCTTTCTTTCCCAACAACTTTTTTGCCGCGGCATTTTTCTTTTTGAGCCGCATTCTGTAAATTTGAAGCGGAGAATTGCCGTCTGTATGGCAATTCCCGCCCGAATTTACGCTCCCGGCAGTTGGGTTGCCGGTTGGTTCAATTCTGATAATCAATTGGGTGGTTCGCCGGTGTGGGTAAGTGGGTGCGGCGGCCGGAGAAATCCAGACCCGTTTTGTTACGTCACAGCAGGATAAATCTTTGGAGGTTTTATGTCTCACAATAGCCTTGCGGCCATGTTTTTCGACACCGCGGAAAAATACCCCTCAAAAACCGGGATGATGTACAAATCCGAGGGCAACTGGCAGGAAAGAAACTTTTCCGACATGGCGGTAGAAGTCCGGCAATTGGCGGCGGGATTGGCCGCGATGGGGGTGAAAAAGGGACATAAGGTGGTGATTTACGGGGAAAATTCGGTGGAATGGGCCCTTTCCGATTACGCCATTCTGACCTGCGGTGCTGCTACCGCCGCCATTTATGCCACCCTGCTTCCGGAACAGGCCGCTTATATTTGCAACGACTCCGGCGCCGACATCGCCCTGGTTTCCAACAAAATTCAGTTCGACAAGCTGATGTCCGTGGAAAAGGACCTCAAATCGGTCAAAACGTATATCCTTTTCGATGCAACCGGGATCGACCATCCCAATGTGATGACCTATAAAGCCCTCAGGGACAAAGGCAGCGAGCACCTCAAAGCCAATCCCGGGCTCATCGAACAGCAGCTGGCCAGCCTCACCCGCAACGATCTGGCAATCATGATATATACCTCCGGGACCACCGGAGAGCCCAAAGGGGTTATGCTGAGCCACGGCAATCTGCTCTCCAATATCGAAGCCGGTCTGCGCTCCCTGCCGGTATCCGAAAAGGATGTTTTCCTGTCCTTTCTGCCCCTCTCCCATATCTTCGAACGCATGGTGGGACACTTCCTGGCCAACTTCCGCGGCGCCACCATCGCCTATGCGCAATCTATCGAAGCGGTTCCCGCCAACCTGCTGGAAATCCGCCCCACCCTCATGGCCAGCGTTCCGCGCTTGTTCGAAAAGATCTACGCCAAGGTGCTGGCCGGGGTCGAGGAAGGGTCCGCAGTTAAGCAGAAGATCTTCAACTGGGCAGTTGGGGTGGGCCGTGAGGTTACCACTTACCGCCAGAACAATCGCCCCCTTCCCGGCGGGTTGAGCTTTAAATACAAGCTGGCGACCAAACTGGTTTTCTCCAAACTTCAGGAACGGGTTGGCGGCAATATTCGCTTCTTCGTATCCGGCGGCGCCCCGCTGGCCAAGGAAATCGGAGAGTTTTTTACCGCGGCGGGACTGTTGATTATTGAAGGCTACGGCCTTTCGGAAACCTCTCCGGTGATCACGGTGAATCGCCTGGACAAGTTCAAATTCGGCACGGTGGGCATCGCCCTGGATAACGTGGAAGTCAAAATCGCCGAGGACGGGGAAATCCTGACCCGCGGGCCTCATGTGATGCTGGGGTATTACAACAAACCCGAGGACACCAAAGAAGCCATCGACGAAGAAGGCTGGTTCCACACCGGGGACATCGGCATTTTTGATGAAGACGGGATGCTCAAGATTACCGACCGCAAGAAGAACATCATCGTCACCGCCGGCGGCAAAAATGTGGCCCCGCAGAAGGTGGAAAATCTCCTGGTGACCTCCAAATACATCGACCAGGTTCTGGTGATCGGGGATAAACGCAAGTTCTGCTCCGCGTTGATCGTTCCCTCCCAGGAAGCGGTGGAAAAATTTGCCGCCGAACACGGGCTGGATCAATCCGACTTTGCCAAACTGTGCCGGGAAGAGAGCGTCCGCAAGGTGATTCAGCACGAGGTGGACGAAGCCAATGCCCGGCTGGCCAGCTACGAAAGCATCAAAAAATTTATCCTGGTGCCGCGTATGTTTTCCATCGAAACCGGGGAGCTTACCCCTTCCCTGAAGATCAAACGCAAGGTGGTGGAAAGCAATTATTCCGGGGACATCGAAGCGCTTTATAATTAATAACCGGTGGGGGCCTTCCCTCTTATGGTCTTAGGATCCTCTGGTCCTTCGGTCCAATGGTCCTTC
>JAGRBF010000588.1:0-483 GCA_020434205.1 Calditrichota bacterium
TTTCCTCCGGGTAATCGCTGTAGTCGCCGTCCAGAAAAACCACAATGTCGGTATCCGCCGGCATGGCGGCCAGGGCCCGCAGGCAGGCCGACCCGTAACCGCGCCGCGGTTCGCAAACCACCAACGCGCCTGCTGCCTGGGCGACCGCCGCGGTGCGATCGCTGGAACCGTTGTCCCCCACAACCACGCTATCCACCCAGGGGGGAATCTCGCCGATAACTTTGGCGATAGACTTCTCTTCGTTAATAGCCGGAATAACCACGGTTACCTGTTTATTGAATCTCATAGCCGACGGCTACCTCCGTGGAATAAGGCCTATTGTAGCGTTTTCGTTGCCAGTAATCCCTCAATATCCATACCCAGATGGGGGCGAATTCCAACCAAACCAGCCAGTTCTCAAAAAAGTCGGTTTCTCCCCTTCCCTCAAAATAAAATCGCAGATAATAGAGCGGCAACAAGGCGCTGATGGCCAGCAAAGGTCGT
>JAGRBF010000588.1:604-881 GCA_020434205.1 Calditrichota bacterium
CGGAAAATTGGAAGGTTTGAATAACCACCCAGATCCCCATCAAAACGAGGAGGGCGGTGCGGGCTTTAGCGCGGGCATGTCCGGGGTGTATGTCGCGAAAGGTCAGATAGTGTTCATAACCCCACCGAAGCAGTTTGTGCAAGCTGTCGTTGTTGTGCCAGGTTTCCCCGTAGGTGGCCAGCCCGGAGCCGCTACCGATACCGGTGAGGAGCATCGGGGCCAGCAGGGCCAGGGTGAGCAGGCCAAATACGACTGTGGCCGTTAGCAATTGTCGCCA
>JAGRBF010000588.1:990-1669 GCA_020434205.1 Calditrichota bacterium
GAGATGGCCCACAGGATCGCCGCCATCAAAAAGGGAAAAACCAGGAGGTCCATGTGCGCGGAGTTGAACATCTCCTTGATGAGCAGCGGGTTCAGCCAGTAGAGGGCCGCCCAGGTGGGGGAGCGTCCCAGGCGTTTGAGAATGGCAAATATCAGCAGCAGGGTAATCAGGTCGGCCAGATAGAGAATGGCCTTCCAGGCGCCCGGGGAAAAGGGCCGGATCTGATACGCCAGGGCAAAAAAGGCCTGGGTGAGTGGCGGGTAGACGGTGGTCAGATGGCCGTGATTGATGCGGTCCGGCAGGCCTTGTGATTGCCGGTAAAGGGCCTGCAATCGGGGGTCGGGCTGTCCGGCGATGTCGTCCGGCGGAAGCCGGTAGGGATTTTCCCCGGAAGCGATGACCGCGCCGTCCCACAAATAACGCTGGTAGTCCACTTCCAGCACCGGTGGAGCCCAACTCATGATCAGGCGCATCGCCAGGCCGGTGGCCAGGATCAGCAACATCAGGCTGCGCCGCGGTGGGAAAAAGCGGAGCAATTCCCCGACGCCGAGGAAGACGATGCCCGCGGCCATCAGCAACCCGATCAACCAGCCGAAAGGTTGCAGGGTGTTGGGAACCGGGTCGAACAGGGGGCTTAACAGAGCTACACCCCCCAAAAAGGCGATCAGCTGGGCGCTTG
>JAGRBF010000589.1 GCA_020434205.1 Calditrichota bacterium
GTTAAGATCATGATGGGTTCCTTTGCATTAGGTTGATTGTTGAATCGTGAAGGGGGTAGCCGGGCCGGGTGCGTATGAGCCCAAGCCGCAAAGCCTTGCGGCGGTACTTCTCTGCCGCTAATCGCTAATCTTTTTATGCTTCAGCCATTTTTCAAATACCGCCAGCGCCTCCGGAAAATTGTTTCGCCCCAGTCCCAGCCGCAAATGCTGACCGCCCTCATCAAAAACAGTGCCCGGCAGCAGCATGACCCCCGTTTCGGAAATCAGCCTGTCGGCAATCTCTGCGATGGAGGTTTCGCCTTTCCAGCGCGGAAAAGCCACCGAGGATCCCCCCGGGGGAAGCCATTCGAAGAGGTCGCCGTGCCGCAGGCAGAAGTCTCTGGCCAGGGCCATGTTCGTGCCAAGGCGGCGCTGGTTCTCTTCAACCCGCGTTTTTCCGTTTTGAAGCCCCATCAGGGCCAAAATTTCGGAGGGAGCGCTGCTGCAAATGGTGGTATAGTCCCGGAATATCCGGAAGTTTTTCATCAGCGCGGCGTGGCGGGTGGCCAGCCAGCCGATGCGCAGGCCGGGCAGGCTGTGGGTCTTGGAAACCCCGGATAATACCACTGCCCCTTCGTACAAATCCGCCAGGGAAGGCAGGGTGTCTTCGGCCCGGTAACTCAGCGGCCGGTACATCTCATCCGAAAAAATGAGCAGATTGTTTTTACGGGCGATTTCCAGAATTTCGTCCAACTCCGCCCGGGAGGGCAGATAACCCGTGGGGTTATGCGGAAAATTGAGGACCAGCAGCCGGGTGCGCGGGGTAATTTGCCGCTTCAGCCGCTCGAGATCCAGATGCCAGCGCCCTTCCCGCGCTTCCAGCAGCACCGGATCCAGTTTGCATCCGGAAGAGGTCCCGATTTCATACAGGGATTGATAGGCGGGCAGCAGGGCGATAAAGCGTTCGCTCTTGCGAAGCATGGTGGAGATGGCAATGTAAATGCCCTCGGACGGGGCGAGGATCTGGATTTGCTCCGGGGAAAGGGTTTGGTAAAGGGCGGCGATTTCCTCGCGAAGTTGGGGATCCCCCATGGTTTCCGTATAATTGAACCGGAGGTTTTCCCAGCGTTTCAAGGTTTCCGGCCGGGCGGATTCCAGCAGGCGGGAAAGGCTGAGGGGCTCGCAATCGGAAGCGCTGAGCAAGTATTTCGCCTGAAACTCGTAGCGGGAAAAATAGCGCTCCAACTCAAATACTCGCATGGCCACCCTCCGCGGTGGTTAAGAATAAGAATGCGTTGTAAACATATTAAACTTTGCCAAAATGAAAAAGGAAATATGGAAAGTCTGCTGAAGGAAAAGGTGGTGCTGATTAGCGGTGCGGGCAGGGGAATCGGCGCGGCCGCCGCCCGCCTTTTTGCCGCGGCGGGGGCCCGGGTGGTGCTGACGGCCAGAAGCACTGCGGAAATCGAAGCGGTGGCCGCCCAAATTACCGCCGATGGCGGGAAAGCCCTGGCAATTACCGCCGATATCGCC
>JAGRBF010000590.1 GCA_020434205.1 Calditrichota bacterium
TGTTACGCAGATTATATTAACCTTCCGCCCAAAACCGCCTTGCCGCATCCGCGCAAAAATCAGGTCAGCAAATCCGCTTCGATGGTTTGAAAGCCACCGCAAACTGCCAGCACTTCCCGGGTGGCACGATGCCAGCTAAACTGTCTTTCTGCCAGCCTCCGCGCCCTGGCCCCCATTTCCCGAAGATTTTCCCGGCAGGCCAACAAGTCCAGGGAGGCTGCGGCCAGGGCCGCGGCGTCGCCGGCCGGGACCACCCGGCCCACCCCCTCCGATCCGACGATGTTCAGCCCGGGAATATCACTGACCACCGTGGCGATCCCGCAGGCCATGTATTCGTATAGTTTAAGGGAGGAACCGCCGATTCTGGAGTTGCGTCCGGGAATGGCCGGAACGTAACAAATGTCGCAGGTTGCGATAAGGGCCGGTACCTCGGGAGGAGGCACCTTGCCGGTAAAAATCACCCGATCCGCCACGCCCAGGTCCGCGGCCAGGCGCGTCAGATTTTCCCGCTCCAGGCCGTCCCCGACGATCAGACAGCGCACCTCCGGATGGGATTCGCTGATGGCCGGCAGGGCTTTTATCAGCACTTCCACACCCGCCCAGCGAACCAGGTTACCGACAAATCCCAGGGTTTTATCTGACTTCCCGACACGTTGCCCGGGGACGAACATCCGGGTATTGACCCCGTTGGGCACCACCGTAATATTCTCTGCGGAAACCCGGTAGCGTTCTTCGAGCAGGTCCTTGAGGCCGGGGGTTACCGCCACCAGATGATCCGCTCCCCGGCAGCACATTCTTTCCATTATTGCAAAAAAACGGCGCAGCAGCGGCGGCAGGCCGAAAGCCTCGCCGACCTCATCGGCGACAATCCCGTTAACCTCCACCACCGAGCGAATGCCCAGCAACTTGCCCACCCAGTTCGGGCACAGGGTCAGAAATCCTTTACGGGTGTATAAAACATCCGGACGCCGGCGCCGGCAAATCTGCCAGAGGACCCGGAGCAGGCGAATTTCGTATTCAACGAATTTCAGGCGGCTGTTGCCCAGGCGAACCGGAATGGGGTGGTTGGGAAAAGGCAGCTTTACCGGGTGGTCCCCGAATTGGGGCAGGATTAATTGCACGTCGTGGCCGGACTCGTGGAGAATCCGCATCATTTCCACAATATGGGTGCGTTGGGCGTCGAAATTGCGCAGATCAACAGCGCAGGTGTAGAGCAGTTTCATAAGCGAATCAAGCGGTTGGCGTTATCAGAAAAGATTTGCCGGAGAGCCCGGTCGGACAGCCCCAGGCTTTCCAGGAAGGTTTTTAAGCCGGCGAAATAATTATCCGTCCCGAAGAGCAGTTTGGAGGCAAATTGATCCAGAAAACGGCGGGCGTGGTGGCGGTCCCGGTTCAGCGCGTTAAAACCGCTGCGGCCGGACAAATCCGCATAAAAATTGGGATACTGCTCCAGCAAACGCTGCACCGGTCCCGGTTGGTTAACGACTCCCCGGGGATATAGGCTTCGGGGAGTCTCCCCGGAGATACCCTGCCAAAAG
>JAGRBF010000591.1 GCA_020434205.1 Calditrichota bacterium
TGGCAAGATCAGCAGAGTGGGGCAACTGGTAGCGGGGCAAATCCACAGCATTGCCGAATAGCCCGGTTTTCATGCCGAAATGCGACACTCAGATTTGATTTATTAATCCGAAATCCGTATTTTTTTCAGATGTTGACGGGGTGTTCCTGAGCCACAAAGCCGCCAGGAACACCGATCAGCTGCCGGATTGGCGTGGGCACACATCGCCAGTCGATTTTTTTTGATTTAAGCCATAGGGGAATTTTATGCCGGATTTTGTATTACATCCCATCGATCTGGGGATTATTTTCGCCTACGTCGTTTTCGTGGTCTGGCTGGGCTTCCGGCTGGGCGCCAAACACCATACCGCGGACGATTACTTTCTGGCCGGCCGCTCCATGGTTTGGCCCTTTATCGGGCTCTCGCTGTTTGCCTCCAACATTTCCAGCACCACCCTGATCGGCCTGGCCGGAGATGCCTACCACACCGGCATCTCGGTGTTCAACTACGAGTGGTTTGCGGTTATCATCCTGATCTTTTTCGTGATTTTTTTCCTGCCCTTCGTTCTGGAAGCCAAAATATTTACCATGCCGGAATTTCTGGAGCGGCGTTACGACGCCCGGGCCCGGAATTATTTTTCGGTGCTCACCCTCTTCCTGAATATCGTGGTCGATACCGCCGCCAGCCTTTATGCCGGCGGGCTGATGCTGCGCCTGATTTTCCCGGACATTCCCATGTGGGAAACCATCGCCATTCTGGCCGTGGTGGCCGGGGCCTACACCATTGCGGGCGGGCTGGCCGCGGTGATCTACACCGACGCCATCCAGGCCGTTTTGCTGATCATCGGCTCCCTGGTGGTTTCGGTGGTGGCCTTCGACAAAATCGGCGGCTGGGAAAATCTGGTGGCCAGTGTCGATCCGGAACGGCTCAGCCTGATCCGCCCCCTGGATGACCCCGGGGTTCCCTGGCTGGGACTTTTTACCGGCCTGCCGCTGTTGGGATTTTATTTCTGGTGCACCAACCAGTTTATGATCCAGCGGGTACTGAGCGCCAAAAACCTCTGGCACGGGCGCCTGGGCAGCCTTTTTGCCGGCCTGCTGAAATTGCCGGTATTGTTTATCATGGTGCTGCCGGGCTCCATGGCCATTCTGCTCTATCCCGAGCTGGCCAAGCCGGACCTGGTTTACCCCACCCTGATGTTTGACCTGCTGCCGGTGGGGATGCTGGGCCTGGTGATGGCCGGTTTTATCGCCGCGCTGATGTCCCAGATCGACTCCACCCTCAACTCCGCCTCCACCCTGGTGACCATGGACTTCATCACCAAGTTCAAACCCAACCTCACCAGCCATCAATTGATGGTGGCCGGGCGGTGGGTCACCTTTATTTTTATGATCCTGGCGGCCCTGTGGGCGCCTCTGATCGAAAACTTCGGATCCCTGTTCAAATACCTGCAAAAAGTGCTCTCCTACACGGTTCCCCCGGTGGTGGCCATGTTTCTGGTGGGCATTTTCTGGAAACGCGCCAACTCCCACGGCGCCTTCCTGTCCCTGGTGGTCGGGGTTATTCTGGGCGCGGTCTTTTTTGTCCTGAATGAGGTGACCGGGACCATTTCGGTGCACTTCCTCTATATCGCCCCCATCCTGTTCGTGATTTGCGTTCTGCTGCTGGTTGCCGGCAGCCTGATGAGCGATCCCCCGGATGAAGCCAAAGTAGCGCCGCTGACCTGGACCAAGGCCTATTACGACGCGGAGGCCGCGGAGCTGAGCAGCTTACCCTGGTATCAGAATTACCGCATCCTTTCCGTAATTCTGGGCGGCATTACCCTGGTTCTGGTGGCCATGTTCTGGTAAAGATCCTGCCCGGCAGAGGCTTCCCTGCTCCCTGCCGGGCGATGCCCAAAATTCCATACCTCTTTTCGAAAAGCCCAACAGGAGCGCCTGCCGATGTCCACCTGGAGAGTAAAGTTGTCCCTATCCCTCAACTATTTCGTATTCGCCATTCTGCTCAACAGCGTCGGCATCGTGATCCTGCAGGTGATCAACAATTACGGAATCCCCGAAAGCAGCGCCAGCGTTCTGGAGGCCTTCAAGGACCTCAGTATTGCCATCGTTTCCTTTTTTATCGCCTCCTTCCTGCCGCGCATCGGCTATAAACGCTCCATGCTGATCGGCCTGGCCCTGGTTA
>JAGRBF010000592.1 GCA_020434205.1 Calditrichota bacterium
CGTCCAGAATGCCCGCAAACAGGTGGTCCTTCTCGCGCATCAGCCAGCGCTCCAGGAAGGCGTTGGCGATAAACAACCCTTTTTCGTTATCCCGGATATAACCCAGGTTGATCAGGGTGGTGAGGGCGGTGGCCAGGTTGTCCGGCTGAATGGCGGTGCGACGGGAAAGATCCTTGGGGTCGATGCCGTTGTTGCCCAGAACGTGCCAGAGGATGGCTTTTTCGCCATCGTTGAGGTAGGCAAAATCCACCTGGAAAAACCGCGATACCATGTCGTCGTAAACCAGGCTGGCCTCGGCGGCCTCCATGTTGCCCATCTCCAGAGCGCGTTTGCAGAGCAGCTGAATGAGATAGGGATGGCAATTGGTGAGGCCCATAATATGGCGAATCTGCTCCTCCGTAAAATTGCCGAGGGAGATCAACCCTGTGGCGGCCTCTTCCGAGAGGGGACCGAGGTAATTAGGCGGGATAAAGCCGTGCAGGAAGGGTGAGGTATCGCCGGGATTTTCACCCTCCAGATCAAGAAGGCGTTTGGTGGCGCAGATAACCGTTTTGATGTGGCCGCCCTGTTGAAAGGCACGGCGCAGCCGGGGAAGTGCGCCGGGATCGTTGCGCTCCACATTGAGGAGCTCTTCACATTCGTCGCACAACAGCAGCAGGGTGCGATCTGCCTGCCGGGCCTGGTTCTTCAAAAAGCGCAGCATGGCGAAGAGATCCTTCCCCTCCAGCTCAGCCGGATCGATGTTAAAATCCGCCCGGAACGCCAGGTTGTCCTCCACGCTTTCCAGAAGGGTCTCCGCCAGTCCGGCGGTATCCTGAGAGCCCTGCAGATCCCAGAACAGGGTAACGTATCGGGTGCGATAGGGCTCCTCAGCGGCCAGCAGTTCGATTTGTTTGAGCAGGGAGGTCTTGCCGAAGCGCCGGGTGCCGGTTACCCAGTAATGCGATTGCTGCCCGTCCAGAATATCCCGCAGCAGCTCTTCCCGCCCGAAAAAATTGTCACCCCGAACCCAGTTGCCGGCAATAAATGGATTTTTCATGTTTCGATTCCCGCAAGTGCCGCTTCCAGAACGGCTTCCACATCCGCTTCCGTAACCCGGCGGCGCTGCTCGTGAATGAGCCGCGCAATAACGTTGACGCAAATTTTTTGAATGCGATAGGGAATGCAGTCGCTTTCCAGCAGAATGCGCTCGATGGCTGCTTCGTCGTACCGGTAAATGCCGCTGACCGGCTCGGTGATGAGGCCGCGGGCATGGTCGCGATCGATGCCCCCCACCGGAATTTCTTCAAAAAAATTATACCAGGGACTGCCTTCGCTTTCCCAGTGTTTTTTGAGCTGACTCCCGGACATCACCGAAACCAGGTTTTCCGCGAAGGTTTTCATAAAAATGCTGCGCAGCTTTTGATTGGCGTGATCGCTATAGGTATTCAGCTGATCAACCTCATCAATCAGCATGGTCAGCTTGAGGGTTTTTTCCGAGAGGGGACGCAGCAAATCCAGCAGTTGCCGGATATCGTTGTTGAAATCCCGCGGGGAATACGGCCCCTTGCCCTCAAAAACCCGCAGATCGGGTTTGCGCTGCAGATAACTTTCGCAGCCTTCGGCGATATCCTCCATCATCACCCGGAAAAAACGCTCCTCCGGGGTGCCCTGCAAATCGATATAAACCGGCACAAAATAAAACTGATCGTCCTGATCCTCCATCAGGCGCCGGCGCAGCTGATGCAGCAGAGAGGTTTTGCCGATGCGGCGCGGGCCGTGGAGCATCAGGCTGTTGCTGTGCAGGGTGTTCAGGATGCGCTTCAGCAATTCCTCCCGCCCGAAAAACAGCTTCTCATTGCGCACCGGGGCCCCGGCGATGTAGGGATTGTATTTGTTGACGAAGGCAATGCGGCGTTTTTGCCAGTTGTTGAAGCCCCATCCCCCGAGAAGCATGGCAAGGACCAGGATAATCGACCCCCAAAAAATAGGGGTTCGGTAAATGGGAGGCAAGCGCTTTAAGGCGAGATTCCTCAGGCTGCTGTGGGGATCCCTGTCCAAATCGTATACCGAGGCGATAATGGTGTTTTCCCCCAAACGCAGCGGGAGGGAAACGGAGAAATCGAATCCCCGAACGCTTTGGGAATCGGGCGGGGCAATCCGCAGGGTGTCGCCGTTGGGAAGGGTATGGATACTACCGTTGAGGCTGAATTCGATGTAGCGGATGCCCTGGTCGTCGCGTACGCTCCCGGTCAGGACGACCACATCCCGGCGCACCGTTTCCGGATAGGGGTTGAGGACCAGGAAGGGTTCCACGGTTTGCAAAACGGTATCCCGCTCCACCACCGGCGTCTGGGGCGGGCTGTTGCTGTTGCTGATTTCCGAGAGGGTTCGGTTGATCCAGTTATTGAGACCCGGCAGCGGGGAGCCCTCGTTTTGCAGGGAACGGAAAATCCGCAGGGCGGCGTTGTAATCCCCCGCCACAAAATTATCCAGACCCTGGCGAAAGCGGATTTCCACGGGATTGGGTTCCGCAACGGGTTTGGCATTGGCCTCCCGGGCGGCACTTTGCAGGGCCAGGCCCACCGCATAAAGGGAAGCCACCTCCGGGATTTGTTGCAACTCCCTCAGGGCCGCGCCGGCCGCCTGCCCGTTGCCCGCCTGCAGAGCCCGGTTTAAATCCTCCAGCAATGTGGCTGCCCGTTTCAGAACCGCGCTTTCCGCAGCGCCGCCGGCAAGGCGGGTTTGCAGGGAATCGGCCCGGCGTTGCAGGCCCAGAATTGCCCGGGCCCGTTCCCGGGTGGCCTTTAAGGTTTCGTACTGCGGGGTTTTTTTGATGGCCCCCCAGTTTTCGCTTTGGGTCAGGTAGCTGACCGACTCCTCGTAGCGCCCCAGGTTGAAATAAACGATTCCCCGCCAATAATAGGGGGTATAGGTGATCACCTGAAGGGCGTAGGTCTCCGCCTCGAATGTCGCCTTGCGCTTCAGCTTCAGCGCTTCGCCCAGATTTTGGTCGGCCGATTCCCAATCACTTTCGGAAATGGCCTGCATGGCTTCGTTGTAATAATCCAGCCAGTCGATCTGAGCGCAAAGTCCGGTAGAAAACACCAGCACCAACAGCCCCGGAAGCAACCGGATTTTGGAAAAAGTCACCGGCGCCTCCCTAAAAAGTGTAGACTGAGGTTATCAACAACTCCAGATGAGATTGGGAAAAATGCAGGGCGGCGTCGAAGCGGGTGCTTCCCCCGGCAAAAAAACCCAGCCCGGTGGTAAAGTGATGGCGGCCTTCCGCTTCCGGATACAGGGCCCGAAAGAGGGGATTGTTGACCGTGGTGTAAATCTGATGCGGGGGATCGTAATAATAGCCCAGGCGCACCGGCAGACGGGTGCTGCGGCGCTGCAGGGGAAATTTGAAGATATACTCCATCCCGAAGTTTACCTGCCACCGGTCTTCCACGCTCAGGTCGCTTTCGCCGGGGCCGCGATCGTCATCGTTCTGGATGAGATTTTCGTAACTGGTGAAGCGGGTGCTGCGGTCCAGCAGCTGGGAATAAAATATCCGGGTAAGGTCCAGAGCGGCGTTGAAATAGCCGGGATAGCGATAGGAGATCCCAAAGCCGTAGCTGTCCGGAATGTCGAAGCGAATCCGGGAGATCTGCGGTTGATCCCCGGCGGCAAAGGAGGCCACGGTGCCGCCCAGTTCCAAAGTATAACGCGGCAGGCGGGTCTCGGCGCGAATATCAAAAGCGGGGCGATAATTGTAGGTAAAACCGCCCAGCATCCGGCTGTTCAGGCGCACCAGCAGCCCGCCGCTGAAGCCCGCGCCCCAGCGCCGCTCGTCGGCATTCCTCATAAAATAAATGTTGCTGTCGTCCAGCAGGTAATCGATAACCCGGTCGGGCCCCGGCGCCGAAGCCGGCATAAAACCGGTCTCCGAAAGGCTATAGTCCAGGCTGGTTAGCCGCAGGGTGCCGCCAATGTTTATCCGTTCGGTGAGGCGCAGGGCCAGAGATGAGGTGTTGTCCACAATCCGAAGGCGATAGCGAACCTCCCGGGCGGGAAAGTTGTTGCGCAGGGCCTGCAGGGGATCGGCATCCGCAACCATAAAGGGACGTTTGCTGGTGTAGGGCAAGCGGGTATCCACCACCACCTCCCGGTAGGAGGCAAAACGCAAATGTTTATAGGTGAGGATCACGTTCAGAAAAATCTGATCGAATTCCCCCAGAGAGGGATTATCCTGCAGGCTCATATCGCCGGCGGTGGGGGAGGGGACCTCTGTTTCGGTTTGGCGCAGCCGCGAGCTGAAGGCAAAGGCGGGGCGGTTAAACAGGGCCACCCCGGCCGGGTTCAGCATGGTTGCCGAGGCGTCGTCGGAAAGGGCAATGCCGGCGCCGCCCATGGAGAGCGGCCGGGCCGCGGTCGGGAAAAAGTCGACCTGAATATGGCGCAGGTCGAAATCGTTGAGGGGCCGGTTCTGGGCCAGTAGCGCCGTTGCCGGGAGGAGGAGAAAAATGGTGAGGCGTATTATTTGGCGCATGATTGTTGATTGTTGATTGATGA
>JAGRBF010000593.1 GCA_020434205.1 Calditrichota bacterium
GGGCCTTTACCGGCGCCACCGCCGACAAAAAAGGGCTGATCCCCAGCGCCCACGGCGGCACCCTCTTCCTCGACGAAATCGGGGAAATTCCGCTCAGCCTTCAGGCCAAGCTGCTGCGTTTTCTGCAGGAAAAAGAAGTGATGCCGGTGGGCAGCACCGAGGCTCTCAAGGTCGATGTGCGCATTATTGCCGCCACCAACCGGGATCTGGCCGCGGAGGTCCGCGAAGGGCGTTTCCGGGAAGATCTTTTTTACCGGTTGAACATCATTCCCATTCAGGTGCCGCCCCTACGGGAGCGCAAGAAGGATATTCCCCTGCTGGCCCAGCATTTTCTCAAAAAATACGCCGAAGAAACCGGCAAAGCGGTTTTAGGTTTGGACAAAGAGGCCCTCGAACACCTTCTGGAATATCAGTGGCCCGGGAATGTTCGCCAGTTGGAAAACATCATCGAGCGGGCGGTGGTGCTCTGCAACGAAAAGCTGATTTCCCCGGAGGATCTCAGCCTGTCCTCGCCCCGGCGGGCGGAAGGCATCGAAGCGGGCATGACCCTGGACGAGGTTTCCCGGATCCTCCTCAGAAAGAGCCTGGAGATGTTTGAGGGCAACAAAACCAAAGCCGCGGATAGTATGGGGGTTTCCCTGCGCTGGATTCACTACAAAACCAAGGAATGGAAGCTCTAAACGTTATGGGCAGTCCGTTGGAACAACTTCCTTTCCGCCGGGTCGGCGAGGTTCAGCTGATGTCCGTGCTGCAGGATTCGCCGTACATCCTGGCCTGCAGCGGCTATCAGCACAACCTGGAGCGGCGGGTTTTCATCAAATTGCTCAAGCCGCACCTGGCCGGGGAGCATCATCTGGTGCGTCGCTTTCACAAGGAAGGCCAGATTTGCGCCAACCTTCAGCATCCCGGCATTGTGCGGGTATTCCAACTGGGACAGGAGCAGGAATATCATTTCATAATCCAGGAATTTGTTGAGGGCAAAAGCCTGCAGGATCTCCTGAGGGATTCGCACCCGCTCCCGGACGGGGTTATCGGGGAAATGCTGCTCCAGACCCTGGCGGGGTTGGGTTATGCCCATGGTAAAGGGGTGATCCACCGCGACATCAAACCGGCCAACCTGCTGCTGGCCAGGGACGGTCAGGTCAAAATTGCCGATTTCGGGCTGGCGCGCATTCTGGATCGCCCGGAGATCACCCATCAGGATGCGGTGGTGGGCTCCCCGGCCTATATGGCGCCCGAACAAATTACCGGGGAGGGGGTTTCTCCCGCGACCGATCTTTTCGCCCTGGGGGTAAGCGCCTACCAGCTTTTCAGCGGGGTTTCCCCCTTTGCCGGGGAGGACCTCACCCAAACCCTTCACAAAGTCCTCAACCAGTCGCCGCAACCGCTGGTAGAATTGCGGCCGGATCTCCCCGCGGAACTCTGCCAGTGGGTAGAAATGCTGATGCACAAAAACAGCGCCGCGCGTCCCGGGGAGAGCGCGGTAGCGGCCGCGGAACTGGAGAAGATCCTCAGCGCCCGTTTCCCGGATTCCGGGTCGACCGTTCTCAAAGATTTTGCCGAAACCCTGAAGGTTGCTCCCTTCGAAATTCCGGCGGAGATCGCCCCCCCGGCCGGGGAAACCGGGATTCCTGCGCAAACTTCCCGGGGCCGGTGGTGGAAATGGGCAGGCGCCCCGGCCGCGATCGCCATCCTGCTGGCGGCTTATTTCCTAATTCCTCAAGCCGGAGAACCGGCCCGCCTGGCAGCGATTATCAGCAGCGAAAAGGACAGCCTGGTAAACGCCACCGTAGCGGATTCGCCGGGGGACATCCTCCCGGAACGCGCCTTCGGGGCGCAGCGGGATTCCGGTAGCGCTCCCCGGCCGGCCGAAGAAAAACCGGCCGAATCCCCGCTACAATCCCCCGTAACCCGGCAGCCCCAACCGGAACCGGAGGTCGCCGCGGAGCAAATTCCCACCCGCCTTGCCCCGGACAGCCAGATTTCCGTGACGGGAGTTGGTCGGGCCCGGCTGACCGTTGTTCTGGAGCCCGCTGGCGATGTTTACCTGAACCGCCAGCGGGTGGGACAGAATAGCGGGCGGCGGGTTCTGGAACTGGAGGCCGGGGCCTACCTGCTGGAATTTCGCCATCCGCGCTTTCCCGCCTCCCTGCAGGAAATCACCCTCGATCCGGGTGAAGAGCGGCAGATAAACTGGTCCTTCCTGAGCACGGTAGGGTTCGTGAATATCGGGGCCAAACCCTGGGCAGATATTTATATCGATGATGTTTTCCGGGAGCAGACCCCCATAACCCGGCCGATTATGCTGCCGGTGGGGGAACATCTGATTGAGCTTAAACATCCGGAATTGGGCATTCAGAGGCGGGTTGTTGAGATCGCCGCGGGGGATACCGTGTTGCTTCAGGTTTCCATGAAGGCGGAGAAATTGCCATGAAAGGACCGGTAAAAATTGGCCTGCTGATGTGGATTCTCCTGTCTGGCTTTGGGGCGCTGGCTCAGGATTCTCGCAGCACCATTGTTCAGGGGATCGAAAGCTCTTATGAGGCCTTCGACTATCCGGAAACCGACCGCCTTTTGGCAACCGCCCTGGAAAACCCCGGCGATTTTCCGGCCGGCGAGCGTTTAAGAATTTTCAGGATTGCCGCTTTTCGCAGCTTTCAGAAAAACGAATCGCTGACGGCCGAGTCCTATTTCTGGCGTCTGCTGGAAATCGACCCCACCTACAACCTCAGCACCGTGGACACCTCTCCCAAGCTGGTGGCCTTGTTTAACAAGGTTAAGATCGATTACCTGAAGAACCTGCAGAGCCGCTCACTGGCCCTTCAGGAAGAGGTGCTGGCGCGTCCCCGGCCGTGGCGTTCCCTAATCCTTCCCGGATGGGAGCAATGGCACCGGGGTTACCGGCTCAAAGGTACGATGTGGGCGGCGCTGACCCTGAGCGCGGTTGGGGGGGTGTTGTACAATCACCTGGAGGCCGGTTATCGGCGGGAGGACTACCTGGCGGCGCGCGATCCGCAGCAAGCCCGGGATTTATACGATCGCTACAACCGGGCTTATCGCAACCGCTATGTGTGGGGATATGCCCTGGCGGGCGTCTGGCTGGCGGCCCATCTCGATGCGGTATTTTTCAGCGAAAGTCCGGTTGCGGTGGAGTTGGGGACGGACCGGGTGAGCCTGCGATTGGGGTGGGGGTTTTAGGAAACCGTTTCAAAAACCCCTTCCACCCAACCACGCACCGCAGGCGCTAACACCGCCTCGCACCCTCGTACCCTCCGACCCTCGTGTCTCTCCCCCCTGCATTTCCTGCAAAACACCCTGCAAATTTTGCAGCACTCCCGCCATTTCAGCAAAACAGCAGCGGCACGGCTACACACCTAAACCCCTGTTTTAACTATCCATAAAGGCCTCCAAAAACCTTCTTCCTCAAGCTGGCACAGCCCTTGCAATTCACTTTTGAGCGTTTTGAGCGATTTCCGCAGTCACTTTAACTGAGCCGGCCGGGGTTTTTTCCTCGCAAGCCAAAAGCCCCGGCCGGCACATCACTTATCACTCAATAGTATTGGAGATTTGGCATGAGTACGAATACCAGATGGTTAACCCTGATGATGGGTTTGCTGTTGCTTTTCCCATCCCTGTCTATAGCTCAGACAGACGATCGGGTCGAGGTCCGCTCCAGCAGTATCCCCCGCGGCTCCGCTGAAGAAATTAACCAGCCGGAAGCCAGTCTCATTAAATTCGAGGAGACTTTCGACGGCATCACCATTCCCGCCGATTGGCAGATTATCGACAACGACGGCAGCGGCAGCGCCTGGGAATTCCGCCAGGGCGTCGATTTCCTCAGCGGGGATTCGGTACGCCCCGAAGCCGGACAGAGCTTTTTCTTCAGCAATTTTTCCAACGCCAATGCCAACGGCCTGATCGATGAATGGCTGATTACCCCGCTGCTGCCGGAAGTGGAAAATGGCGACCAGATCGTTTTCTACGCCGGGGCCATCGACGGGGACTTCAAGGATTCCCTGAAGGTGTGGGTGTCCACCACGGACAGTAACCCCGCCAGCTTTACCGAAATTGCCTATTTTAAAGCGGAAGGCCCGATCGGCGCCTGGAACCGCTATGCTTTCGACGTATCCGCTTTTGCCGGAAACCAGATTTATGCGGCGATCAATTATTACGTGGTAGATGGTGGCCCCAACGGCACTCATTCGGACAATATCTGGTTTGATCACCTTACCCTGGAAAATCCCAACTACGCCCGCCTGCAGGTGATCCACAACGCCGCCGACCCGGCTGCCGCCTCGGTGGACGTTTACGTTAACGACGGA
>JAGRBF010000594.1 GCA_020434205.1 Calditrichota bacterium
ACTTCTGTTGCGCAACAATTGACCAAAAGCCTTTTAGTAGACTGTCAATTATAGTAAGTCCTGTTCGTCATCCCGGCAATCTTTAGGCCAGGATCCATCGGGACGTTGGGTATGTACCCCGGCCCAAAAGCATACCGGGGTGACGGTTAAGTGGTCCCAACCAGACCAAGCATGATTGACGGTCCACTAGACGAACAGGACCTACTTTAATTTACGCTTTACCAGGGACAGGGAGGTACCATGTCCATCAAATACAAGATTCTGATTCCCATTCTGGCAATCCTGATTTTGCTTTCCGGAACCCAGCTCTGGATTGTCAGCAATGATATGGAAAGCAGCTTCCAAAGCGCCTTATCCGATCATTTTAGCGATAAAGGCGCCGTGCTGCTGAGCAACCAGCATTTTTTTGAACAAAAAGCCCTGGAGAACGCCGCCCTTTTCCAAGAAGATCCGGCGGTCCTGGAAGCTTATCGCCACGCCTATCAGGGCAATCCCGATGTCCCGGACGACCCCACCGTTACCGCGGCGAGAGGGGAATTGCGCAATTCTCTTGCCCACGCGCTCAGCGGCTTCAAAAGGGTTTCCGGGGATCCCTTCAAACTTCACTTTCACTTCCCCTCCGGGCGCAGCTTTCTGCGGGTTTGGCGGAAAACACAGCAGCTATCCGGGACCGACCTTTCCGACGACATTTCCAGCTTCCGGCAAACGGTTCTGGACGTCAACCGCGGGAAGGCAAGCAGCATTTCCGGTATCGAAATCGGTCGGGGGGGTTTTGCCATTCGCGGGCTGTTGCCGATCGACGATCCCGACAACGGCCGGCATCTCGGCTCCGTGGAGATGTTGTTCGATTTCGGTTTGGCTACCGAAAGCTCAAAAAAAAATGAGACGGAAGATTTTGTGGTGTTGATGAACCGCGACCTGCTTTCCATCGCCAAATCTCTGGACGATCCGGGCAAACATCCCGTTTTGTCCGGCAATCAGGTTCTCGTTTCCGCGACGGTAGAAAATTATCAGCAGCACCTGACCCCGGCGATTCTGGCCCTGACCGCCGCCCACGACGACCGGGTTTACCTCGACGGGAATTACGGCTACCACGCCACGTCCATCAAGGACTACAACGGCAAGAACATCGGCTCGGTCCTCTTCATTAAAAACTGTAGCGCCGAACTGGCCGCCATCAGCGACTCCCGACTGCGCATGGCCTGGGTAATTGTCCTGGCATCCCTGGCGGCTTCGGCAATCGTGATTTTGCTGATCAGCATGATCACCCGCTCTCTGGGCAAACTGCGCCGCCTCTCCGGCCAACTCGCCGACGGCAATACCGATGTGGAAATCGACATTCACCAAAACGACGAGATCGGGGAATTGGCCAATGCCTTTCGGGACATGCTGATGCGGCAGCGCAACAAGGTCCGCTGTGCCCAGGCAATTGCCGGTGGGAATCTGGATGCGGCTTGCGAGATCGCCTCCGGCGAGGATGCCCTCGGAAAAGCGATGGAGGAGATGCGCACCAATCTCAAGGAAGGCACCAGCAAGCTCAATGAAGCCCTGGACCAGGCCAACCTCCAGGTTCAATATCTCAACAGCATTCCCCTGCCCATCCAGGCCATAGATCTGGAATACAACATGGTTTACTGCAATCAGGCCATGGCGGAATTGCTGGGCAAACCCGCGGAAGAGCTGATCGGCACCAAATGTTACTCCCAACTGCGCAATCCCCATTGCCAAACCGAAAATTGCGCCATCGGCCAGTGCATGAAATCCCGCACCACCACGGATGCCGAAACCATCCTGGAGAAAAGCAAAACCCCGATTCGCTATTCCGGCAGCCCTTTGTTCAACAGCGAGGGCAAAATTATCGGGGCGGTCGAGGCGGCAATGGACCTCTCCCAGGTTAAAAGCATTCTGCGAACCCTTAACAGCGCCGCCGGGCAGATTGTCCGGGGCAATCTGGGCGCGCGGGCGGATCTGGCCGGGGCCAAGGGCGATTACCGGGAGCTGCTGGAGAGTTTTAACCGCTGTATTGATGATCTGATGAAGCCGGTCAACGAGGCGATTGTCTGCCTGGACAGTCTTGCCGAGGGCGACCTGACCCAACGGATGCAGGGCAATTATCAGGGCGATCTGGCCAGGATGAAAAAATCCTACAACCATTCCCTGGAAAACCTGCATCAGATTTTGAACGGGGTGATGCAATCCATCGACCAGCTCGGCAAAGGTTCGCAGCAGGTCAGCAGCACCAGCCAGACCATTTCCGAAGGCGCGGTGCGCCAGGCCGGGGCCCTCCAGGAAACCACCGCCTCCATGTCCGACCTGGAAAGCAAGGCCAACCAGAACTCCGGAATCGCGGATAGTGCGGATCAACTGGCCGGCGATACCGCCAAATCCGCCCTCACCCAGCGGCAGCAAATGGCGGAAATGATGGAAGCCATGCAGGAAATCGATCATTTTACGGTGGAGATTATCAAGATCGTCAAGGTTATCGACGAAATTGCCTTCCAAACCAATCTGCTTTCGCTGAATGCCGCGGTGGAAGCGGCCCGGGCCGGGGTGCACGGCAAGGGTTTCGCGGTGGTGGCGGAAGAGGTGCGCAGTTTGGCAATGCACAGCAGCAATGCCGCCAAAGAAACCACCACCCTAATCGACAACATGGTTCAGAAAATCAAAAAGGGGCTGAAGAGCGCCAACATGACCTCGCAGGGATTTAAGAACGTCATCGAAAACGTCCAGACCATCAGCGAAATGATGAACGGTATTTCGGAAAGCACCCGCAAGCAGTTGGATGACTTCGCCATGATCTCCCAGGCCCTGATAGAGGTCGACAAGGTGACCCAGGCCAATGCCGCCAGTTCCGAGGAAAGCGCGTCGGCAGCGGAAGAGTTGGCCGGGCAGGCCATGATGCTGCAGCAATCCATTTCCCAGCTGAGGTTTGAGCAAAACGCCCGCAGCGTCCCTGCCGCATCCGGCCCGGGCAAAAATGGTAACCGGGAAGCCGTGATTTCGCTGGGCGATGCGGATTTTGAGACCTTCTGAAAAAGCCCTCAGGCCCCGATCCTAAAAAAAGCCCTCAGGCCCCGATGTTAAACTTCGGGGCCTGAGGGCTTTAACACTTGCGGCCGGGTTGCGGCCATTTAACGCATCAGCATCATTTTGCGGACCAGGGCCTGACCACCAGCCTGCAGGCGATACAGATAGACCCCGCTGGCAACGGGTTGTCCGGCAAAATTGCGACCGTTCCAGGAGACCTCCCGCCAACCGGCCGGCTGCGATTCCGGTCCATCCAACAAACTCGCCACCCGCTGCCCCAACACATCAAATACCTCCAGCCTGGCCTGCTGACCGTCCTTCAGATAGAAGCGAATGCGGGTTTCCGGATTAAAGGGGTTGGGGTAATTCTGATGCAGAACAAAATCCTTTATGGGCCCGGCAGGGTTATCAATGCCTAAAACCATCAAATCCACGTCATTGTTGTCCCGCGGAGCGACCTTAAAATCACTGAATTGATAGATCAGGAATCCCTGCAACGCCCCCACGGAGCCGAGGATAACCTCGCTGCCCAGATTCCCCTCATATTGCTCGGAGAGATCGTCCACCCGCAATCCGCCGCTGCCATCGTCGATAATAAACTCCCCGAAATTGTTGGGGCTGTCGGGCATGGTGTCGGTGACGGTCACATTTTCCAGGCGTACCAGGACGGATTCGTAAGCTTCGCTTTGGGAAGCCCCGGTGTTGATATCCCCGGTATTCAGCACCACCGGGGCAAAGGGGCCGATATTATTTTGGACGAGGACCACGCTATCGCCGTCCATCCGGGTAAATCCGAAGTCTTCCACGATCATACCATGCACGTCGATCAGATCCCCGATTTCCAGTACCGTTGCGATGTCGCTTACAAACAGTCCGGACCACGGAGCGTCCGCATCCTGAATAAAATAGCCGGTGAACTGGTTGGGGGCGGACATCACCACCCCGCGAAGCCAGACGCGGATGCCCAGGTATGCCGAGTTGCCCCGGCGGTATCCCCCGTCATCCTGCACATCCCGGATGAGCAGCCCGTTGTCGCGGACAAAATACCGGAACATTTCTCCGGTGGCCCTGGACGTGTCCTCGGGAAAACGGGTTGTATTGCCGTCGTTATCCGTTGCCGATACGAAATAGCGCAAGGCACTCCCGTCCCCCTGGGACGGGATATCCCCACTCCAGAGATCCCCGGATCCGCTCATTGGCGCCACAAGCCAGGGTCCGGCATTCACGCTGTAATGCAGGCTCGCCGCCGTTACGATTCCGGTATCGGTGATGTTTGCAGAGACCGTTACATCATCGAGGGAAGCCGGGATTTCCGGATTGCGGTCCACGCTGTTGATAACCGGAGGACTGCTGAGCACCGTTAAATCCCCAAAATCCCGGGGATTCAAACTCACGGTGGAAGGAAATCCCCGCACGAAGCCGGTGGCGTGGACCACAGAGCCATTCGCGGGCCAGCTGAAAGTACCGTTGTCGAAACGCTCCCGGTAAAATCGGAAATAATCATCGAGAAAGGCCAGCCAATTACTGCTGTCGGCCACAAGGGCCCTGTTGCCGGAAAATTGGTTATCCCGAATGGTGACGTTGCTCAGGCGGACAAATTGTCCCTCCCACTGCTCGCCATTGGCCAGATTGGTCAAATCCTCGGAACTCAGCTCTACCGGCGCAGGGAGGGGATTGTCAAACGATTCCAGCACCACAGGAACGATGGGATCGGTTAAAAGGGCGAGTTGGGTTAAACCGGAGAACTCCTCAATAACCCCGGTAAAATGGGCCACATCTCCCGGCAGCAGCGTCGTAAAGAAGGTTCCGGTAACGGTGGTATCGTGTTGAATGACAAAAAAGCCGTTCCAGGGATCGGAAGGCGACTCCGGGTCCACCACAAAACTGGCCCAACGCTCCCCCACGGAAAGGGAACGCACATCGTTCATCAGCAATCCTCGTACGGTAACCGTATCTCCCAGGAAGGGCGATACGTCACTGGTAGCCGGATCGCTGACAAACTGGATCTCCTCAATGGTACGAAGCGGATAAGTTTGGGCACCCAGCTGGCAAAAGCACAGAATTCCCGTCAACAACAGCAGGTGTAAGCAAGAACGTTTCATTTTATTTTCTCCGCCAGGGCGTGTTGATAATTAGAACATTGCGTGAATTTTAGGGAATTTTAGGATCTCTAAAGGCGC
>JAGRBF010000069.1:0-152 GCA_020434205.1 Calditrichota bacterium
GGGCTGCTGCCGGGTTTGCCCGGATAGAGCACATAGAGGGGAACGCTGTTGCGCCCGAAGGCGGCCAGTGCCCGCGTAATCCGCTCATCGTTGGAGGTCCAATCGGCGATCATGGTGGTAACGCCGTGCTCGGCAAAGGCCTTCTCAATTTC
>JAGRBF010000069.1:212-3240 GCA_020434205.1 Calditrichota bacterium
ATAAACAGGGGCTTCCCGGAAGCGACAATCTCCTCGACTTTTTCGGGAGAAAAGGGGATCCAGTCGCCATGCCCGGCAGTATTTTGCCCGCTTTCGGCAACCGGCGCGGCGGTGGCATCCGTTCCCTGAAGACCGATCCAGATGCTACCCAGGATCAGGACCGCGGCGGCTATTTGCCCCAGCCTGCGGGTGAGGGTCGGTTTGGTAAAATCCCCCCAGCGTCCGAAAACCCAGCCGCCCATACCGGCCACCAGGAGTCCCCCCATCAGCCAAAGCAGACCGGTTACACCGGTTTGCAAGCCCAGAACGGAAGCCAACCAAACCACGGTGGCCATCAACAGGAAACCCATGAACTGTTTGAGGGTCTCCATCCATACCCCGGGTTTGGGAATAAATTTGAGCATGGCCGGAAAGGCGGACAGGAATAAATAAGGAGCGGCCATTCCCAATCCCAGGAAGGCAAAAATGGCCAAAGCAGCCGCCGGCGGTTGGCTGAGGGCAAACCCCAGGGCGGCCCCCATAAACGGCGCGGTGCAGGGTGTGGCCACCACCGTGGCCGTAACACCGCTCACGAAAGAGCCGGTGAAATTGGCCTGACTGGCGGTTTTCTGCCCGACGCCCATAATAGACGTTCCCACTTCGAAAACCCCGAACAGGTTGAGCCCGAACAGGAAAATAAAAACCGACAAACCGACCACGAAGGCGGGCGACTGCAACTGGAATCCCCAGCCGATTTGCTCTCCGCCGGCACGCAGCAGAATCAGGGCTCCCGCCAGGGCCAGGAAGGACAGCAAAACCCCGACCGTAAACATCAGGCCGTGCTGGATGGAACGGCGGCGGCTTTCCCGGGCGTGTTCGACAAAGCTCAGAATTTTGATGGAGAGAACCGGGAGAACGCAGGGCATCAGGTTGAGAATCATCCCGCCCAGAAAGGCGAAAAGGAGGTTGCGCCACAGCTCGGCGAAAGAAAAGGGTGCGGTTGCCGTTTCCGGAAGTGCTTCACCGAAGGGGAGGTTGATGGACAGGGAACGCTCCGAATTCTCGCCCCGCCAGCCATTCTCCGATACCAGAATACCCTCGATGCGTTCGATGTCCTCGTCGAGTTCCCTGGAAAGCGGCACAGTCACTTCAAAATGTCCATCTTTTTGACGGGTCAATTGCTCCGCCTGATTGTGGATCAGAAAATCGGGATAGGGAAAAAAGAGGATCTTGCCCGGATTTTCCTGGTACCACTGGGGTGGGGTGGCGCGGATAACCAGCAGCGAATCCTGGCGGGCAGCGGCAAATTGCCATTCCGGGCTTTCTTTGGGAAGCCTTCCCCTGGCGTCGGCAAAATCGGACACCCGCTCCAGATTGGGACGCGATCCCGCCGCATCCACGGGAAGGCTCAGGCTTAATTTTGCCGCTTCCGGAATGCAGACTTCCTTGCAGATCAACCAGTTGACGTCCGCGTTGAGGGTCACCTCATTCCCACCCTGCCAATCGGCGGGCGGGGTAATCCGGATGGGAAAAAGAATCTCGCCCTCATAACCGAAATTGATGAAATCTTCGTATTGGATGCGTTCCGGAAAGGGGAATTCGAGATCTCCTGCCTGGAAACCCTCGGGGAGCTGCCACTCGATCTGGGGTGGGAATCCGGCATCTCCGGCATTGCGCCAGTAAATGTGCCAGTGGGGAGCCAGTTTAAAATACAGCCCCACCCAAAAGGGGGTGCCGGGTTGAATGGTTTCGACCTCGGAGATGAGGGAAACTTCGCTCTGATCGCTTTTGACGGATTGAGCCTGGACGGTAAACATTGCCATGGCGATCAGGATCAAAAGGGGAAAGAATTTCTTCATTTAAGGACCTGATGGTTTGGGCCGGTTGGGACCGGCTAATGGTGACCAGCTATAAAACTTCGACTTTCACGAATCTACACTAAAAAAGTTCTGCTTTCAATTATCCCGAAAATTGGGCGAATCCGGGTCAGAAGTAGTTTATTTACGCATTAATTGCCGGGATGCGCGAGAATTTTCGGAGAATTAAAGAAATTTAACAGAACCCGGACAAGCAAATCAAGGCGTTGGCCCGATTTCCGGGCAAAAAAACCTGGCACACGGGAGACGCATCATATAAATTTTCAGCCGGTCCCGGAGCTGGGGGACAACTTCATTAACACGATCTAAACCGGATTTTGGGTATCATGCTGTTTCGATTTGCGCTCATCTCTTTGATGCTTCTGGCCCATGGGTGTGACAATCAAAATGCCGGAGGGGCGGAATCCGGCGTGCCGACCAGAGCTCAGCGATCGCCGGAAGGGGTGCTGGATTTTCAACTGGCGGATACCTCGGGGAAGATCATTCGTCTGGCGGATTATCGGGGAAAAACGGTGCTCATCAATTTTTGGGCACATTGGTGTACCCCCTGCCTGGACGAAATTCCGGACCTGGTGCGGCTGCGGGAAGATTATCGCGAGCGTGGATTGGAAGTGCTGGGGGTGGTTTCGCCTGCGGGGCTCAACCAAAAGAAGTCCCGCCAGCTTGCCCGGAGCCTGGGGATTACCTATCCGGTCCTGTGGGGAACGGAGGATTTGGTTGCCCTGTTCAACAACTTTGCCAATCTGCCCATGACCTTTGTGATAAACCCCCGGGGCAAGTTGGTCAATTCCAGCATGGGCAAACACGACTATTCTTACTTTGAGCAACTGATCCAAAAACACCTTCCCCAACCCTGATGCCGCTTCCCCTGGTATATCATCCCCATTATGTGACGCCTCTGCCGGATGGGCACCGCTTTCCCATGCCCAAATTCGGGATTCTCTACCGGTTGTTGCTTGAGGAGGGGGTGGCCCAGCCGGGGCAATTTTTCGCACCGGAAATAGCTTCTCCGGAGCTGCTTAGCCGGGTTCATGAACCGGAATACGTGCGGGCATTCTGCGAGGGCAGTCTCCCAAAGCAGGCGGTGCGGCGAATCGGATTGCCGTGGAGCGAAGGGCTGGTTTTGCGCACCTGCACGGCGGTGGGGGGGACCTTGCTGACCGCCAGGCTGG
>JAGRBF010000595.1 GCA_020434205.1 Calditrichota bacterium
AAAGGCCCAAAATTCGACAATTTAATGATTGTCAACACGCCCTAAGCAGCCATAGCCAGTTTGCGGACCGCCGCCTCGATTTCCAGGGCGGTCGCGTTTCCTTCCATCGGTTCCCCGAAATAGATGGTAACCGGGCTGCGAAAACTGCGCGGCTTTTTCAGAAGCACCTTCCCGCCTTTATAGCTGAAGACACTGCCCCACAGGTTGTGGATATAAACCGGGACAATCACCGGAGCCAGACCGTCCGCAATGCGTTCGCATCCTTTGCGAAAGGGGCTGATTTCCCCGTCCCGGGTCAGTTTCCCCTCCGGGAAGATGCACACCGGCTTGCCGTTTTCCAGCAGTCCCCGGGCCTGGTCTATGGCCAGATCCACCGAATCCGGATTGCCGGGGCGGATGGGGATGGCCTCCATGAGCTTGCAAAACCAGTTGATCAGCGGCAGCCGGTAAAAATGGTCCAGCATAATAAAGCGGATGAAACGATGGGTGGCGGTTCCCACCAGCAGTGCGTCGATAAAAGAGACGTGATTGGGGGTGAACAAAACCGCTCCGCGATCCGGGACGTTCTCCCGGCCGATCACCTTTACCCGATAGAAGGTGTGGGTGAGCAGCCACAGAACGAAACGCACCAGATATTCCGGGATGAGGTAAATGATGATGGCCACCACCACCAGGGTCAGCGAGCTGATGACCGCAAAAATCATCAACGGCGAAAAGTCCCACAGCACCGCCATCAGCCAGTACAGGCAGGTGCCGATCACCAGAAAAATGCCGTTCAGCATTCCGTTGGCAGCAATAACCCGCCCTTTTTCGTTCTCGCCGGCTTTAAACTGCAGATAAGCATTGAGGGGCACGGTATACAAGCCGCCGCAGACGCCCCCGGCAAAAAGCAGGGCCATGGTTAAAGGCAGGGAAAAGGTGGAAAAGATCAGCAGAAAGCCGGTTAGCGCCAGTCCGAGCCCACCGAGAGGCACCAGACCCAGCTCCACTTTTTCGTCGGACCAGCGGCGGGCCAGCAAAGCGCCCAGGGCGATCCCGATCCCCAAAACCGCCGGCAATAAAGAGAGCATCATGCTGGATTCCCCCGACCCGGCATTTTTAATCCCCTCCAGGTAGGATTTCCCGTAGATGAGGATATTGGTCTGGAAGAACAGCCCCAGCAGCCAAAAGTAGCTGATGGCCAGAGAGGCCAGAAAAAGAGGTTTTTGGGCCTTCAGAAAACGGTAATCCCGCCATAATGCTTTCAGGGGATTGGCCGGGAATTGGCGTTGCTGCCCGGTCGCGGGAACGGCGGGAATTTTCCGGGAGAATCCCCAGCCGAGCAGGGCCAGGATTACCGTCACCAGGGCACTGCTGGTGGCGTCCAGCCCGGTTAGATGAAAGATCAATCCCGCAAAAGCCGTTCCCAGAATAATGGAGGCCATGGTTACCAGACTCACCATACTGTTGGCCCAGGTAATTTGGGAAGAATGGCATTTTTCGGGAATATAGCCGTATTTGGCCGGACTGAAAAAAGTGCTCTGGGTGGACATCAGCATCAGGGTTCCCAGAAGCAGCCAGATATTTTGCAGGTAAAAGGCCCCGATCCCCACCAGCATGATGACAATTTCCAACCCCTTGACCTGGCGCATAACCGTGTGTTTGGGATACCGGTCGGCCAGGTAGCCGGACCAGGGGGCGAATAACACGAAAGGAAGGGTAAAAACCAGGTTGGCCCAGGCGATAATCTCCTCGGGATTGGCGACGGCCAGCCCCTGCAGGACCAAAAGCTGGATCAGCATTTTGAAGTAGTTGTCGTTAAAGGCCCCCAGCCCCTGGGTGCTCAGGAAATAACCAAATCCGGCGGGTTTCTTGCGAAGTTCCATTTTCTGCTCCAGTTTGAGTTCAGCGGAAAGAAGTTCAAAGGGGATGCCAAAAGCAGAAACCAATGTAAATACTTGTAAAAATTAAGCCTGTGATGTATAATGATTCCACCCCAAGGTGTTTATTATTTCTTACAGGGTTACCTTTAGCATACTGTTGGGCAGGGGAGAGGGCTTTTTAAAATGAGGGTTTGGGCAGTTTGGGACTTGCTAAATTGCCAACCGATGAATAGTTTTGCCGAAACGCAGACAGGGAGATTTATGGTTAGCGAAAAGAAGCAGGATATTCGCAGAAAAATTCTGGACGTCACGCGGGCCCTTCTGGTGCAGCACGGCATAACCCATTTGTCGATCAGGATGATCACCCGGGAAGTGGGATGCAGCGTAGGCAAAATTTACTTTTATTTTGAAAACAAAGATGCTCTGATCCATGCCTTGATCGAGGAAGGTTTTGAAAAGCTGGTCGCCGCCCAGGAGGCCTCTGATAATCCGGATCTGACCTTCCAGGACCGCATTGCCACCCTTTGCCACACCTATGTTGATTTTGGGTTGCGCAACCCGGAATATTACGAGATCATGTTTATGCTCAAACCGGAGCGTATGGCTCGTTATCCCGCCGAAAAATACCGCAAGGCCCGTCGCAGCATCGAGGTTTTTGCCGATGTGCTGCGGGAGGCGCACGAAAAGGGAACCATGGTTTTTGAAGAGCCCTTCCTGCAGGCCCACCTGATCTGGTCTTTCCTGCACGGGATTATCGGGCTGGTGCATGTGAAACGCATCGACCGCAAAATCGAACATCAGGTGATGATTGATGCGGCCATCCGGCAAATTGTGGACAGCCATTTCGAGATCGCACGGACGGTTTGACGGAAGGATAGGAAGACCGATGGACAAAGGGACAAAAGAAGCGATCCTATGATCCTAAGAAGGGCTTGGTTGTGGAAAAGTGCTATCCGGTTCTTAGGATCTAAGCCTCTTAGGATCATTTTGTCCAATGGTCCAAAAGTCCTCTGGTCAAGTAGTCCATATGATCCTTTGATCCTAAGACGGGTTTTGTTAAGAAAGCTGGTTCTTTACTTCATAGGATCTAAGCCTCTTTGGATCGTTTCGTCAATTGGTCCAACGGTCCTCTGGTCAAGTAGTCCATATGATCCTTTGATCCTAAGACGGGTTCTGTTAAGAAAGCTGGTTCTTTACTTCATAGGATCTAAGCCTCTTTGGATCGTTTCGTCAATTAGTCCAAAAGTTCCTCCTGTCGCCCGGCGGTCATTATCACCGCTGCAGCACCACCTTCGCCACGTGGGATTGCTGCCCGACCTTTAACCGCCAGAAATATACTCCCGAAGCAACATCCCGGCCGGACTGATCCCGGCCATCCCATTTCAGGACAGGTTTCCCCGCCGGGAAAGACCTCTCATCAAAATGCCTCACCACTTGCCCCCGGGTGTTGTAAAGAGCGCTGCGAACTTTTTGCGTTTTGGTAAGAAAAAGTTGAAGGGTGGTTTCCCCGTTGAAGGGGTTGGGATAGTTTGGGGAAAGGCGAAAGTCAATAACAGGTGTTTTCTTTGTGGCTATTCCCAAGAGCGGATCATTTAGGTATACTCTTAAGCCATCATTCCATAATACACATAAATCAATGGCGCCATCTGCATTAAAATCCCCGCTGCTGACATGAACGGGTCTTGATCCGGTGCGGAACTGAACTTCTGGACCAAATACAAATCCACTATCCGTGTTTAACACATAACCACAGCCACCAGCTACTTCGAAAGATATTTCATTACATTTAATCAAATCTAGCCTACCATCCCCATTCATATCTGCAACATTGGTCCAGTGAAAAGCATCGCCACCGCCAACATGAATAACATCATCAATACGAAATAAGCCCATTGGATTATTGAACAAAACAACATCACCAGCATTTGTCCCAATGAAGATATCCAAATACCCATCGTTGTTTAAATCTGCAGCACTAATTTGAGAGGGGAATCCGATTTGAAGAGAATCGCTACCATTATAGACAACCCAATCTAACGTATCCCCCGAGGTATCCAGAAACAAAATGCGAACAGAATTGTGGCCACCGCCGCCGCCCGGAGTCGCAAAAACCTGAGTGATATAAGCAATATCAATGGTTCCGTCATTGTTGAAATCGCCACCAACCGCATCGACAATTAATGAATCGACCAGCAAAGTATCCAGGTTGGTGTAAGGAGAGCCGTCAGTGTAGTAATATATCCCTACAGCCTGAGCATCTCTTGAGATCGTAGGCGTAGAGATCAAATCCGGGTATCCGTCATTGTTCATGTCAATAACATCGTGGATATAAGAAGAAGTCCCCTGAGCAAATTGAAATGAGGTGGTTGTGGTTTGGCTAAAAATGCCGGCAAAAGCCATTAAATCACTTTGATTGTCCCGGTTAAAGTCAAAAATGCCAATATCCGGATTAAAAATATCATTGCCAGGGATTTGCTGACTAAAGGTCATATTGCCATTGCCATTATTAGTAGCTACAGTAATAACTGCGTTCAGAATAGCGATATTGACAAAAGGGTTCTGTCCAAAATCAAAAGGCACCAATGTATTACCAACAAAAAATGGCTGAACTGCTGAGACTATTGGGGGATGAAACCCTGGCGCGGTTGGTAGGGTCGGTTGAATCCGGAATTGCCATTGGAAACCGCTGAAGGTCTGTCCATTGGCTCCGCGGAGGCTGCGGTGCAATATTACTCTGATTTTCTCCCCAATCGCAAAATTGCCGGGGGTGGTCAGGTTCAGGCGATTCCCGGAAGAATCGATCTCGATAGTGGGCACATATAGCCCGCGGATATCGCCGTAAACGGTAATTTGCTCGTGTAGGGCTGTGGTGTCGATTGGCGCGGAGAAGGTAATCCCAATGGGTGTCCCTGGTGCTGCAGTAGTTGCGTGCTGGGTAGGGAAGAGGGCGACCACCTCAAGGTTTTGTGCGAAAGCCAGTGCGGGTATTGTAAACAGCAATAAAAGCCAAATTTTCATTGTCCTTCCTCCCAAATGTTTGAACCGCCAGGGCGTCTTTCGGACCGATGGACTAAGGGACAAAAATTGGATCGTTTTGTCCAACGGTCCTTCAGTCCAAAGATATCACCGTATTAAGAAAATCTTCTGACTTGTTTGAAAACCCCCATACCGTAAAACAAGGAAATAGATACCGCTGCTAACCTCCTTCCTCTCTTTGTTGTAACCATCCCAGGTAACTTCGTAATCACCGGGCATGTGTTGATCGTTATTGATCAATCGCTGAATTAAACGGCCATGGATGTCATAAATGGCCAAAGAAATAGTTGTGGATGAATAGACTGAATAGGGAATTTGGATGTTGCTATTGAAGGGATTGGGATACCCCCAACCCAGTTTGGCAGATTGCGGAAATAGCGCATCAGTGGGGTGATTTATCAAAGAGGTTTGAGGCGTCCGCTCATAATAATAGGTTCTCATCAAGGGGATTCTGGCTAAATCGTAAACCGATACCAAAAAATCTTCTTCTTTATCAGAAAAACCTTCAATCAGAGTAAGGCCGGATATTTTCTGGTGGGTTTGGGGTGGGAAGGCGGCGTAATACAATTCAAGCTGTTGGTTGGG
>JAGRBF010000596.1:0-946 GCA_020434205.1 Calditrichota bacterium
GCGTTCAGGAAAGAGGGCACCGCCAGTTTGCCGAGCGCTTCGTAGAGCCCGTCGATTTCCCCGCCCAAACGGCTGAGTTCCTGTTGATTGCTGCCACTGCCTTCGTCCACCCGGTTTCCGCGGGCCATCTGGCTGAACAAGACCCGCTTCTGCTCGCGCAGTTCGGAGATCTGTCCGGCCAGTTTCTCGGCCTGACTGTTGGACGCCGCCGTCACATTCCAGAACAGGGAGTCCCCCGGGATAAAGGTTTGCACCGCCTGGCTTCCGCCGGAGAAATTGAGCCCCGGTCCCAGACTCAGGGTCACTTCGCCGTTGCTGGACAGGGAACTGCCGCTGTTGGACACCAGGGCCCCGTAACGGAATGCCTGCCCGCCGCTAACGGTGGTGCCGTTGATGCCCAGAATCCGGCCGCCCAGGGTAAGGCTGGCATTGCGACGAATGTCCATGAAGAGGGAATCGGTATCCGTCACCAAAGTAGAATCCAGACTGGATCTGGCCCGCAGAACGACGTCGAAGCGCTGAATTTGCCCGGGCAGGGTATCCGGAACGGTCAGCGGGAAGGTAATGACGCCGCTGCCGGTGGGCACCACCGAGCTGACCGAATCGCTGCTGAAGACATCCGGGAGATACAGCACCAGCTCCCGCTCGTCAAAGGTTGGATCCACGCTGGTGGGCACCCGGACCACAATATTCTGATTGGTGACCACCAGGGCGCGATTGGTATCCGCGGGGAGGATCACCGGCTGCTGAATGGCCAGCGCCCCCAGTTCGGCCACCGTCACGGTCGCCTCCAGTTCCGGTACCGAGGACCAAACCGCCGAGTCGGGATAGCTGTTGGCATCCCAGGACAGCCCGGTGAGCACTTCCACGGTAATGGGATAGGTGCCCAGATCAATGCCCGGCTGAACCCGCAGGTTCCAGGAGAAGGGTTTGGGTTGATTGGTAT
>JAGRBF010000596.1:1067-1853 GCA_020434205.1 Calditrichota bacterium
CGCGCACTGAGAAGTCCTGCTCGCGAACCACGGTAGGCAGGTTGGGCGAGAAGGATTGCAGCGCCACATCGGCCCGGTTAACCACCGCCACGTTAAACTGGCCCACAGCGCCCGTCAGCAAGGCCGGTTGGCCGCTGTTTTCATCCGTGGCCGCCTGGGTGATCTGTGCTTTGATCACCTGCGGGCCGGTGGGCACGCTGGCCGGGGCCACCACCCGAATGGTTTTGGCGCTGTCCGGTCCCAGCGAAAGGGGGATGGTCACGGTTTGCCCGCCACCTTCCAGCGAAAAGGTCGGCGGAACGGTAAACTCGACGGTGCTGGTGGAATCCAGGGCGCCCGCTTCCCCGTCATTGCGAACGAATACCCGCACTTCAAACGGTTGGCCGGTGCTGATCACATTGTCTTCCGCGCCGGTGGGGGCGATAATTTCCGTTTCCACGGCCAGGCTGAGGCGCTCGACCACGGTAATGGGCAGGTCGCGCTGCTGTTGCAGAGTGGCTCCGGAAGCCTGGTCTACCCCGCGCCCGAAAACGCTCAGGGTAAAGTCCGCCTCGGGATTGGGGGTCTGATCGCCGTTTTTGACCGGCGAAGCCCCGTTGATCAGGCTGGTCAGCTGTCCCGACCGGGATTGCGCGGGGGAAACACCCGGGGCGCTTTCATCGAGTTTGGAAAGAATATTTTCGGATACCACCACGTTCCAGAAGACGTCCACCGAATCGCCGCTCAGCGGTTTGATGGCGGTGTCCCCGGAAGCCAGGCTGAAGCCCGCCGGCAGAACCACTTCCC
>JAGRBF010000006.1 GCA_020434205.1 Calditrichota bacterium
GGCCTTCTGGATCTTGGATGGCAACACCATATCTCTTTCCAGCCGTTGTTTGCGCAGGGAGTCTTCAAAAAGCTGCGCGTTGCCCAGGGCAATAGCCGCTAGTCCTGAGAATATGGTCAACAGCTCCAGGTCCGAGGAATTAAAATGATTGAGCTGGTCGCTTTCCAGGGTGAAGGCCCCGATGGCGGTATCCTCGCTGATGATGGGCACGGTCAGCTGGGATCGGGTTTGAGGGCGGCCCGGATAATAATTGGGGACCTTGGCCACATCGGGGGTGATCACCCCCTCGCGGCTGCGAATAACTTCCCCGCTGATGCCCTGGTTGAGCTTCAGGGAGAGCAACCCCTCTTTGTCCAGCTGATAGCCGCGGGAAATAGAATGCTGCAGCAGCCCTTCTTTTTCATCCACCAGGAAAATGGCCACCGCGTCGGAAGGCACCAGACGGCCCAGGTTCTCCAGAATCTTTTCCAGAACCGTATCCAGGTTGAGGGTCCCGCTGATGCCTTTAACCGTTTCCAGGAGCAGGCCGCTTTCCAGGGACTTGCGCCGGATCTCGGAATGGATGCGGGTGCTGTCCAGACTTTGAGCGGTTTTGTGAAAAAGCTCGCTGAGAAAATCCTGCGTTTCCGGGACATTCAGAAAATGCTCCAGGTCCCGGGAAAAGAGGATAAATCCCATCAGGCGGGCCGGGGTTACCAGCGGCACAAAAAAATGGGCGGCATTGGCCATCATAAACGGGCGGATTTGCTCCCGCAGGGATTGATATCCCTGCCAGGGGGTGTTAAGGGGGAAGAAGCCGGAGAGGTTGCCGGCATACTGCTCCGCACTGGCTTCCAGGGCCAGGGAAACGGCGGGATGGGCGTCCGGATTGTTGAGCGTTTCGTTAACCGGCTCCAGGTGATTGTCCCGGTTCAGAAACAGCACGTAGTTTTCCCGGCCAAAGGTGATGTCCAGAAACTGGGTGATCTCGGGAACCAGCTCCCCGTATTCGATGATGGCATTCAGCTTTTTATCGAGCAAACTGCCGGATTTTTTCAGGCGATAGAGGGTGTTGTAAAAGCTGCGGTCGATGAGCTGCTGCAGAAGTCCGGTCAGCCGTCCCCGGTTTAGCAGCACCGGAATAACGGTCAGCAAAAACGCCGGGATAGGGTGGGACTTCCCCAATATCCATGCCAACCCGTAATACAGGATTGAAAAAATGAGCAGGTAGACGGCAAGATGCAGGAGAAAAACCAGAAAACGGTTTAGCCGAAAGGATTGGGTCAAAAAGGAGTTCCTCCGCCGGAAATTTGGCCTAAATATAGAGCCGCAGCCGGAAATAATGCAAGTTTGCAAAATTATGCCGTGTAATCCCGATATCCCATTATCGGGGCCAAAAGCAAATTGTTGATTTTTGTTGCTGTCCCTATTCTTAATTTGACCGATATTTGAAGCAACGAAAAGCGAAACCACTCTTCTTTCATGAAATCCGTAAAACATTCTCTGTTAATTCTGAATCTGGTGATTGTCGGGGGGACCCTCGGCTATATGGCCCTGGAAGGGTGGAATGTACTGGATGCCTTGTACATGACCATCATTACCATCTCCACCACCGGGTTTGCGGAAACCAAACCCCTCTCGCCACTGGGACGCCTGTTTACCATCATTTTGATCGTGGTGGGGGTAACCACCCTGGCCTACCTTGGGGGGAAGGTGGCTCAGGTTTTTCTGGAATACAAAATTCTGCGGAGGCGACGTTTGGCCAGGCAAATCGAAAAAATCGAAAATCATTATATCGTCTGCGGTTTCGGCCGCCTGGGACGCATTATTATCAACGAAATGCTGGAAGACCGGGTCCCGCTGGTGGTGGTGGAAAAGATTCCGGAACGGGTGGAAGAGCTGATGGAAATGAAGGTGCCCTGTGTTGCCGGGGACGCCACCCACGACGATATCCTGCTGGAAGCCGGGGTAAAACGGGCCCGCGGCCTGGTGGCGGTGGTGGCTTCCGATGCCGAAAACGTCTACCTGACCCTCTCCGCCAAGGTGCTTAACCCGGGCATCTTTGTGGTAACCCGCGCCATCGAGGATGATACCGAGGAGAAGATGCGCCGCGCCGGGGCGGATCGGGTGGTCAAACCCTACGAAATCGGGGCGCACCGTATGGTTAACCTGCTGCTGCGGCCCGGCATCGTCGATTTTATCGACGTGGTGGCCCGCCGCAAGGGCATGGAGCTGAATCTGGAGGAAATTCGCCTGGAAAACAATTCTCCCCTGGTCGGCAAAACCCTGGCCAGCTCGCGCATTCGCCAGTACCACAACATCATTGTGGTGGCCATTTACCGCAGCAATGGGGATTTTATTTACAATCCGGCCGCGGATGCCGAATTCCATCCCGGCGATCGCCTGATCGTTATCGGCGAGGACCAACGACTGGCCGGGTTTACCGCCCTCTGTAAAAATCCCAGATGATCCGCCCCGGCCCCCATTCCACCCTTGACCCGGCAACCCTTTTTCAGTAGTTTAAACGGTGTTTTGGGGGTCTTTCCCGCATCGTTTACCCGGATAAATCGGCTTATGTCCTTTCCCACCCTCCTGAAGATTTTCCTGATCGTCTTACTTCTGGGACCTGCTGCCCGGGACGCCCTGGCGCGGGGTGGGTTTGAGGGCAATCGCCAGGTCATCACCGCCCGGGATATCCGGCAGGCCGGCCTTACCCGCCTCAGCGACATCTTTTTACTGACCCCCAATTGGCGCACTTCTACCGCGGACGGCTACATCTGGCACACCAGCCCCAACGGCCTTTCCCCCTTTCAGCGGCAGGACTGGTCGGTCATGCTGGACGGGGTCCGAATGGACATCGAAGCCTTTGGGGTCCGGAACATCAATCTGGTGCCGGTGAGCCTCAGCGAAGTGGATTCGGTGGTTTTCCTTTCCTCGCCGCAGTTGCACGAAGGGGAATTTAACGATCGGGGCCTGATCCACATCTTCACCCGCAAACCGCAGGGTGGGGTGGTGTGGAAGGGCGGGGCCTGGTACGGCAACGAAAGCGGGGATCCCGGTCCCTACGTCTTCACCGAATACGCCACCCCCAATGTGGATCGCCTCGGCCCGGATTTTTTTCACCGGGTCAGCTTTAATGCCGGGGACAATTACCTCTGGTTCAACTATCTCGCCCAGAATCAGTACAACACCGATCCGGCGGTTATGCTGCGCAATCCCCAGGCGGACAACACCCAGCTGTGGACCCAGGCCCGGGTGTTTAATGCCCGCGCCGGATTTCACTTCGGGGAAGGATATCACCAGCTTTTTTTCGGGCGCTACAGCACCGAGGACAGCCCTTTCGGCGAGCTGTTGGGGGCAAGCCCGGTTTATTTTGACGTGGCCAATCGCGAGCTACCCCTGGAAAATACCTTCTGGCATCTGGGGCTGCGCGGGGAGATTACCCTCTCGGAAACTTCTTTCCTGGTGTATCGGGTTAAACAGTCCACCCGCCAGCTGTTCGACATCAAAACCCTGGCGGGAAATCGCGATCCCCAGTGGGACCAGGACCGCTTTTACGCCAGCCTGGAAAGCCGTTTTTCCGGCAGGCGAACCGGTGGGAGTCTGGGCGCCAACTGGGAGCGCTTTACCCTCCACGAAAGCCGCTTCCCCGTAAAGGGCAACGCCTTTTCCCTAAACCGCATCTACGGGCATTATCGCTTCCGCTTCTGGCGTTCCCTGCGCCATGAAGTGGCCTTTCAGGTGGCCAATCGCACCGCCAGGCGGGCCGTAAAAGGGGTGATCACCACCAACTGGCGTCCCGCTCGCAACAGCAGGGTCAGTTTGGTTCTCAGTCGTTCCGAAAGGCTTTTTGAGGAGGACAACAGCCTGTTTTTCTGGAGCGCCCGGGATTATCGCTTTTGGGAGGAAGAAGGGGTGGGTTGGTCGGTTGCCGGTGGTTTTACCGCCGCCAACCAGTCCACCGCGGACCTGATGTGGACGGCTGCCCCAACGGAAAAGCTGCAGTGGCGGATTGCCGCGGGCGGCCGGCGGTTTTCCAACCTGTATCTGGAGGATAAATCGGTGCTCTACGATCCGGCTTCCCATCTTTTAAGCGGTTCGCTGCGGGTGGTCAACGGCATCCGGGGGTCCACGTTTACGGTCGGGGGGAATGTGAACTACCGCCCCGGGCCGGCCTGGGAAGTCCGCGGCCAATACCACTGGGTGGGCGGGGATGGGGATGACTTGTTCGAGCGGGCCTGGCTGGCGGTGCCGGCCAATCGCCTTTCTGTTCAGGCGCATTACCAGCCGAATGTCCCTTTTGGGGGGCGGGTTGCCCTTACCTGGCTCAGCGGCAGCGAATGGCGCGATTTTGCCGGGGTGGAAAACGAAAGCGAGGGGTTGTATTCGCCGTTGATAGATCCTGCTCTGCTGGGCGATCTTTCGGTCTGGAAGGGCCTTTGGGAAGAGCGCCTGACGGTCAACCTCACCCTGCGGAACATCCTGAACCGCGGATGGCGCAGCCACCCGGTGGGGCCGTCTCCGGATCTTCGCCTGTATCTGCAAGTGCAACTGCGCCTTTCCGCCCCGGGGGAAGAAAAGGGTAGGAAGTGAAAACCTTGTAACGGATATTGAGAGCGCCCATCTAAGGCGTGTTGATAATTAGAAAATTGAGTGAATTTTAGTGAATTTTTTTTTTTTTTTAGGCGCTTTTTGAGAGGCGATGCAGCGTATCGGTCGAAAAAAGCAACGTATAGAGGACCAAAAAGGCCCCAAATTCGACAATTTAGATGATTATCAACACGCCCTAGCAGTGGC
>JAGRBF010000070.1 GCA_020434205.1 Calditrichota bacterium
CTGGTGCTGATCGGCACGGTGGTCGGTTTGTTTATCGTGGCCGGATTGGGGATCTGGCTGATGCGCACCCCCTCGCAGAATCCGGCCAGCAATGCTTTTTACGTTCAGGCCGAAAAGGCTTTTAACCAGGGGAATTATCAGTCTGCCATTACCTTGTTCGACCAGTTTCTGGACGAATACCCGCAGCACACCCTGGCCAGCCTGGCTCTGGCCAAGCAGGAAGAGGCTCGGGTCGCCATGATCCGGGCCAACGAGCTGGCGGTTCAGAAGCAGGCCAAAGTGGACGATTTGTTCGCCCGGGCTCAGGACGCCATGAAATATCAGCGGTATACCCGCCCGGAAAACGATAACGTGGTGTCTTTTACCGACTCCCTTCTGGCCCTGGAGCCGGGGCATCAGGGCGCCATGAAAATGCGTTTCGAGGTCGCCGATTATTATGTTGAACTGGCCGCCAAAAACATGAAACGCTACCGTTACTCCCGCGCCCTGGACTATTACGAGATGGCCCTGGAGGTGGATCCCGAAAACCCGCAGGCGATGACGGGCTATGACAAGGTCAACAGCCTGATGAACGCTACCGGGCGCCGGCAGAGCAACAAAACCGCATATCAGCTGGTGGTGGAAGTGCGCAACCAGGCTCAGGAGAACCGCAATCTGGCCGTGAATATCGATGCCCAGGAGGCAACCGCCTTTCAAACGGCAGAAAAACGGTTTGAGAAGGCCAAGGCGACTATGGATCGCAGCGACTACCTCAACGCGCACGGACTTTTTGAGCAGGCTTCCAACTTGTATCGCAAGGCCATCGAAATCCAGAACCGCAAGCGTCGCCAACTGGCCATCACCGCGCGCAACAACATGCAGGCAGCCCGGGCGGAGGCAGAGCGCCTTCTGGCCGGGGCCTTTGCCAAAAAACATTTTGACCAGGCCGGGCGTCTGGACCGGGATGCCGAAAATATCTTCAATCAATCCCGTTTTGCCGAGGCCGTTCTGGCGTTTGGAAAGGCGGAAGCGGCCTTTCTGGAAGCCGCCCGCGAAGCCAAGCAGAACCGCTGAGCAAAAAGCGCAAAAGTGCGGGGGTATCGACGTGTGGGGGTATCGAAGTAACCACCCGCAAAACTTTGGTTTTTCGACACCTTGATACGTCGAAACTTCGACACCCCGATACGCCACCAGGCGCCAGCCTTCTGATGTCGCTCTTCGCAAATCGCCCAACCACCCAGCCACCCCACCACCTATTTTCGCCGCAAGCGAAAATCCCGCCTTCGACCACAGAAAAAATCTTCTGTTGCATTGTTGTAAATATTTGTTTCTAAAACAATTGCAGTTTCGTTGATACCCCTCCCCGAAGCGTCTGATCCTCTTGATTATATTGCATTTGTTGTTTATAATTAGTCATGAAATGAAAGAAAGTAGCTTTCTTGCACTGAACAGGTTGCTTTTGAGGGGAAACAGCTTTAAGACCTGAACAGTGTTCATCAACCCTTTCTCTATATACCACAGGAGGCATAAATGAGAAAAATTCTAGCGACAGTTGCAGCAGTGAGTCTGCTCTGTTCAGGTATGGCATTTGGTGCCGGATTTGCACTGGGGGAAGCAAGCGCCCGGGCAAGTTCGATGGGGAATGCCGTAGTTGCGCAGGCCTATGATGCCGGCACGTTGTTTTACAATCCCTCCGGGATCGGCTTTTTGACGGGAACGCATTTTAACGGCAGCTTCATGGCGATTGCGCCCAAGGCGAAATTTGTGCGCGCCAATTTTGAAGGTTCCGCCGGCGATCCGACCATTCACGAAGCGGTGGACCAGGTTTTCCCCCCGGTGGGGTTATACGTCAGCCATCGCCTGAACGACAAGTTCGCCTTCGGCTTGTCCTTCAGCACGCCCTTCGGACTGGGCTTTAAATGGGAAGATGATTTCCCGGGCCGTTTTATTTCCAAGGAAGTGGATCTGCAGTCTTTTTATCTCACCCCGGTTGTGGCGGTGATGCCGACCAAGGAATTGAGCCTGGCGGTAGGGCTGGACGTGGTATTCTCCAACGTGCTGCTGCGCCGCAACCTGCTGGCCTTCAGCACCGATACCAATCCGGGAACCGATGTCGGGGAAACCGAGCTCAAGGGAAGTTCCATGGGCAAAATCGGCTTCAACGTCAGCGCCATGTATCAGACCAAGCGCCTGGGCCTTGGGGTTGCCTACCGCCATTCGGTTAAGAACGAATACGATGAAGCGGACGTCAATTTTACCCTCTACGATACCCCTTTCAAAACGTTGGTTACTGGTGGCCTGACCGCCAACGGCACCTACGGACTGGCCATGTCCGGCAGTGCCGAAATCACTTTCCCAGCTTCGGTTAACGCCGGTATCTACTATAAGCTGGCCGATAACCTGGGTGTTGAAGTGGACTTCCTTTACACCTTCTGGAATGTCTTCGATGAAATTCCGCTCAATTTCGAAAACGACGCCCTCAGCCAGGTTATCCCGGAAGATTACGAAGATGCCTTTCAGCTGCGGCTTGGCGCTCAGTATGATGTAAATGACGCTCTCGCTCTCCGTGCCGGTTATATTTATGACCAAACCCCTCAACCCATTCATTCCGTAAGCCCGCTGTTGCCGGATAACGACCGCAACGATTTTACCGCCGGTATCGGTTATAAAACCGGAAACCTCACGGTAGATGCCGGCTTTATGTTTGTAAATACCGGTAAACGTTCGACCCTCGAAAACGGCGTCGGACAAAACGAAAATGGGTTTAACGGAACGTATTCGGCAAACGCCACCCTCTTTTTCGTTGGGCTTGGTTACCACCTTCAATAGCACGCATAGGAGATTCAAATATGAAACACCTTTCTTTGCTGGCATTAGCCGCACTTTTAATTGCGATGTTGGGGTGTGCGCCTGCCGACCCCGAACAGGAAACCATCACCGCCCCCAAAGCGACCCAGGTGGTGCTTAGCCGCGTGGCCGCAATTGGGGCGAGTTTTACCGCCGGTTTTCAATCCGGTGGGCTTCTGAATGAATTTCAGGAAAACAGCTGGCCCAATCTGATCGCCAAGCAGTACGGCGCCTCCATGCAGCAGCCGCTGATCGCCGCTCCCGGCATCAGCAGCACCCCGGGCCGCGGACCTCTGAAGTTCGAAAACGGCTCGATTGTCCCGGGCGACACCTACACCAACCCCTTGCTGCTGCTGCAAAATGCCACTTTGCCGCGGCCTTATGACAATCTCGGGGTGCCGGGTGCGGACCTGCAGGACATGCTGGAAGCAACCAGCGCAACCACTGCCGGTGGCAACTCTTTCTACGACCTGATTCTGCGCAATCCCAATTTCGGCAACACCACCCAGTTGCAGCAACTGATCGCCTCCAACCCGACCATGGTTGTGGCCCTTTTGGGTGGAAATGACGTCCTGGGCGCCGCCCTGAGCGGAACCGCCATCGTGGGAACCACCATTACCCCGACCGCGGATTTCTCCAGCCGCTTTAACGAGATCATCGATGAGATTCAGTCCAAGACCAATGCGGTTATCGTGGTCGGTAATCTCCCGGCGGTTACCAATCTGCCCTACGTGACGGTATTGAGCAACGCCGCCTATTCCGGGGTATTTCAGGACTTCGGTCCTCTGGGAACCCTGCCGGTGGTTTTCGACGGCAATTTTCAGGCGATCAATTTCAATACCAGCGGAAGCGGGGCCCCGCTGTATCTGCCCCTGCTGACCGCCGAAACCGGGGTTAAGCACCTCCTGCTGCCTTATCTGAGCGAATATCAGGGCAGCGGATTGGGTGTGCCGGACTCGGCCGCTATCGTCAGCTTCCTGGTTTCCATCGGTCAGGATCCGGCCGTTGCTCAGGCTACCGCACCCCTGCTGGTGCTGGGTATGCAAGCCAATGGCCTTACCCCCTCGGGCGTTGCCATTCCGGGTAACCTGAGCCTGACCGCCACCGAGGAAGCCACCATTGTTAACTCCACCAACGAGTTCAATCAGGTTATTTTGACCGCCGCTGCGCAAAAGAGTATTGTGGTGGCCGACCTGATCACTCCGTTTAATGCGGTTGTTTCCGGTGGGGTTGCCGGATCGGGTGGGATCAGCAGCGTATTTGTGCTGGTGAATCCTGCTACCACCATGTTCAGCCTGGACGGGTTCCATCCCAATGATGCCGGCATGGCGCTGATCGCCAAAGCCTATATCGAAGCGATGAACCAGTATGTGGGCACCGCCGTTCCGGCTCCCAATCCGGCCGATTTTGCCGGCCAGTATACCGGAACCGTTATTTCCGATGAGGTTATCGGTATTGCCGCCAGACAGGCGCGCGCCCTGTTTGAATAAGGGATAGACTTCATGAAACAAAAAGCCCGGCGGAATTTCCGCCGGGCTTTTTTTATGTCAAATATTAGGGCGTGTTGACAATCATCTTAATTGTCGACACGCCCAAGGTTTGCTGAACCTCAAGCACGGTCATCCCGGACTTGCTGCGGGATCCAGGCGTCTGGTTGGGTTACGCTTCGCTAACCCAA
>JAGRBF010000007.1 GCA_020434205.1 Calditrichota bacterium
CGGTTTCCTCATGAATTTCCAGAAGGTCTACTGCGGTCAGGTTCCTGGACAATCCATGCAGCAATTTTCGCAGGGCATTGACCATCCCCTCCAGTCCGGAATTGCGATCCCCGCCATCCAGGGCGACGTCTTCAAAGTGGGCTATAATGGGCAGGCCTTTTTGTTCGGCAAAGGAGCGTGAAGCCAGCATCAAAGCAGCCGCACCATCGGAATGTCTGGCGCTGTTTCCGGCGGTAATGCAGCCGAAACGGGGATCAAAAAGCGGGGAAAAAGTGGCCAGGTCCACCTCCGAAAGCGGTGACTCCAGAACCGTATCCCGGGCGAAGACCTTATCCGGAAAGCGCGCGTTAAAAAGGGGAACAATATACTCCCGGAACAGATCCCGTCCGGAAAAACTGCGCGCCCTCTGCTGACTCCCCAAAACCCATTGGTCCTGGGCCTGGCGGGTAATGCCCAGCCGAATAGCTTCCCTCTCCACGCAGGATTTGGGATCAGTCGCCATTTCCCCATCCCCCCCGGGATTGCGGAGCCTCGCGGAAAACTTTCTCAGCAGTTTTCGGGTACGGCCGGCTGTTTGCGGCGTGGTAAAATCGGCTCCCCCGGCTATTACCAGATTGGCGCGTCCCGCCATAATTTCCCGAAATGAAGCCGCCAGAGCGGCTGCCCCTCCCCCGCTCCCGGATTGCAGGGTCGTGGCAGGCACCGCCGCGGGCAGGCCGGCACGCAGGCCAATAGCGCGGGCCGGATTTATTTGAGCGGAATTGGAAAGCGAAATCCCCCAGAAGAGCTGATCCACCCATCGGGGGTCAAGATCGTTGCGTTCCAGAAGCTCCCGCAGGACCGGTCGGCCCAATTCCTGAAGATTGAGGTGAGCAAGTTGGGCCCCCGACGGGCAAAACGGTGTGCGAAGCCCATCTACCAGAACAACCTGCTCCCGCGACAAGGGTTCGGCAGTCATCGTTGTTTAACACTTTTAAAATGATCAAAAGCGGCCTCGGTAGCCGGGCTTCCAGCGTTGCTACACCTGCACGGGGCATTTGGCCTGTTGGTCGGATAAGAAAACGGCCCTCATGGGGCCGCAAATAATAAAGGCTGACACCGGACCGGGGTCCGGTGCGATCGACAACTTACTTGCCGCGCTTGTCCAGCATTTCCCTCAGTTCCTGACGTTTGCGACGGATCTGGCGCTTGCGGCGCTTGCGTTTGAGCCTGGCGCGTAACTGCTTACCCATGATACTCTCCTGGTTAAAATTTGTTGATATTGGCCTAAGATAACCATGAATTGCCGCGACTCCAACCATAAAAGCAAGAATGATTTACAACCTCCTCACCCGGGAAATGTCCTCTTGCAAAATCCCCTTTAAAGGCTTAAAGTGAACCGTCCCGGATCCGGAAAACGGACCGGATGATCGGTTTTAACGCCGGGGTTCTTAAGGCGTGTTGATAATTAGAAAATTGAGTGAATTTCAGGGAATTTTGGGGTCTCTAAAGGCGCTTTTTGAGAGGTGATGCAACGAATCGGTCGAAAAAAGCAGCGAGAGGCCCTAAAAGGCCCAAAATTCGACAATTTAGATGATTG
>JAGRBF010000597.1 GCA_020434205.1 Calditrichota bacterium
CCACAAACTTGCCGTAGGGCGGATAAATAATCCGCAGGGGACTGAAGCGATGGTGGATCAGCACCGCGCGGGCATTGGAAAATGCCTGGAAACCGGCAAACCCGTGAGACTTACCCAGACCGCTGGTGTTGACCCCGCCAAAGGGCAGATTGACGTGAAAAAAGTGAATCAGGGTATCGTTGACGCAGGTAGTCCCGGCGCTGCTTTGCGACAGGGCTTTATCGGTAAAGCCGCGATCCCTGGAAAAAATATACATGGCCAGCGGCTTTTCCCAAAGGCGCATTTCCTGAAAAATATCCTGACCTTCGCGGAAGGTTAGCACCGGCAACAGCGGACCGAAAATTTCGCCTTCCATAATCGGAGAATCCGTTTCTACCCCGGTTAGCACGGTCGGGGCAATATAACGCTGCTGCGGATTATCCGGACCTCCGGCAAGCACTTTTGCCCCGGCGGCGATGGCGGCATCGCGCAGACCGCTCAGATGCTGAAAATGGGCATCGCTGGAGATGCGGCCGAAATCCGGATTGGCCTGGCGATCTTCCTCCACCCCGTAAAATTTGTTGAGGGCATCCTGCAGGGCGTTTTGAAAGGCCTCCGCCACCGATTCCTCAACCCACACAAAATCCGGGGCGATGCAGGTTTGCCCGGTGTTGGAAAATTTCCCCCATACGATTTTTTCGGCGGCGTCCCTGATGGCCGCGGAACGATGGACAATGGCCGGGGTTTTGCCGCCCAGTTCCAGGGTCACGTCGGTGAGGTTTTTGGCGGCGGCGCTCATCACCAGCTTGCCGACCCGGGGACTGCCGGTAAAGAAAATATGGTGAAAAGGTTTCTCCAGCAGATGGCGGGATTCGTCGGCGCCGCCCTCTACCGTGGCCACTTCCTCCTCCGGAAACACGGCGGAAATGATCTCCCGGACCAGGCGGCTGGTGTTCACGGTAATCTCGGAGGGTTTGAGGATAACCCGGTTGCCGGCCGCCAGGGCGCCGGCCAGGGGCCCGAAAATCAGCATAAAGGGATAATTCCAGGGCGCCATAATCATCACCACCCCTTTGGCCTCATAATGGACCCGGGAACGGGTGGTGGCCATCAGGAGGGTGGGGGAAACCCGGTGCGGCTTACACCAGCGCTTCAGGTTGGCCATGGCGTGTTTGATCTCGTTGATGGAGACCACCATCTCGGTGAGGTCTACCTCGGCGGGCGGTTTGCCGAAATCCGCCATCAGGGCGGCCCGAATGGCCTGCTGTTGGGAGAGGATGTGGTTATACAACTTTTTCAGCTGCTGCAGGCGTTTTTCCCGGGGAATAAGCGGCTGCTCGCGCCAGGCCTGCAGTTGCAGGTCAAAAAGGCGGTCGATTTCCGCGGGAGGGGTAGTTTGAATGGGGCTCATAAACTCTTCTGAAGTAATACGTTTAAAGGCGGTGAAACGATGCCGGGCTGGGGCCCGGCCGGATCGCTGCTTCAATATAACTTTATAGTCCGGGTGGAAGAACCTCTTTGTAAAATTGACGAGAGGGGAGGAACCCGTTTCCCAAACGGACCTTATGCGCAGTACCTTATTTCCCGTTAAAACCCGCGAAATCACGAAATCGCGAAAATGAATCCGGATTGCTCCCGCTTCTGAACCGGGAAACTGACAAAACAGAAAATAATTTCGCGTCTTCGAACTTTCGCGGTAAAATGGCGGAAACGGATTTTGTTATTTGGCACCGGTTCTTAATTCAGCTATGGGAAAAATGGGTGAAGTGCTTTAATCTTTGGGTGAACAAACCTTCCACCTTTTTAACCCTGAAGCGGGTAATCTTATGAAGAACTTTTTTCTGCTGTGCCTCGCCGCCCTGCTGGTGCCCATATTGGCCATTTCCCAGGATTTCGGACGCCGCAGCCTCATCAACGACGATTGGTCTTTTCACCTGGGCGATGTGAAATACGGCGGCCGGGAATATCTGGATAGCGGCGATTGGGAGAAGGTGGATTTGCCGCACGACTGGAGTGTCCGCCACCACGCCAGTCCGGAGTTGGCCAGCTGCACCGGCTACCTTCCGGGCGGGATCGGCTGGTACCGCAAGGAGCTGGACCTGCCCGCAGCGGAAAAGGGGCAAAAGGTGTATATCTACTTTGAAGGGGTTTACAACAAAAGCGAGGTGTTTATCAACGGAAAATGGCTGGGCAAGCG
>JAGRBF010000598.1 GCA_020434205.1 Calditrichota bacterium
CCAGGCCCATCGGCGCCGAGGGGGTTACTGCACCGCCTGCCGTCCAGGAAACTTCCACTTCACTGCTGAGGCTGTCGTTAACGTCTTTAACAACCACGTTATACAGATAAGTCTGTCCGTCGGTCAGGCCGTTGTCGGTGTAGGTCTGAACACCGCCGGCAACGCTGGCAACGGCGGACCCGTCGCGGGAAATTTCCACCGTAAAACTGCCGGGAAGCAGGGTGTCTCCACCGGCGTAGTGGGTGGGATCTTCCCAGCTCAGACCAATGCTGGTGGGGGTGGTGTAATCGCTGTAGGCTTCCAGATTAGTAACCCGCTCGGGATCCAGCGGATCGGCCAGGGAGAGGTGAGCGGCCCATACGTCGATCAGCCCCATCCCGTAATCATTGTCCTCACCGGGGGTTCCCAGATCCCGTGCGGTTTGGTAGAGCGCCAGTTTAAGCTCGCGTCCGGTGCGGGTGGGGTGAGCCTGGCGCAGCAGGGCCAGAGCCCCAACCACGTGCGGGCAGGCCATCGAAGTACCGCTCTTGGTGCCGTATCCGCCGCTGAGAACTGCGGAGCGGACATTGACCCCGGGAGCACTGGCCTCCGGTTTGATGTCCAGGGAGGTGTTGCCGGTCGAACAACTGGAAACCACCGGTCCGCGGCTGCTGAAGCTGGCGATAGGAAATCCGGCCGAGTTGCCGTCTACCGCACCGGTAGCCCAAAAGTCTACCAGATCAAAGTTCACGTTTTTCGGCTGGGTAATGGAGGTGGATCCGGGACCGCTGTTTCCGGCGGAAAATACGATGGCGATACCGGCGGCTTCTACCGCGGTAACCACGTCGATGTAAGGATTAACGCTGGGATCGCACTGGGTGGAAGAGACAATATCGGGATCCCACCAGGAGTTGCCGATCCCCACCGGCATATCATCAGCGGTGCCGGGGTTGCCGTCCGGGTCGACCGCCCACTGGAAAGCGGCGATGGAGCGGGAGGTATGGGAACTGGAGCAAATGGTTTTGGCGGCAATCCACTCTGCGCCGGGGGCCACACCGATGGTATCGCTGGTGGCCGGGTCCAGACCGGTCATGGTGCCGACCGTGTGAGAACCGTGGCTGTCGCAGTCGTTGGGAAAGGTTGAACCGCCATCCGGATCAAACCAGGCCTGGTTGGTGGGAACGTGGGTTCCGCGCCATTTCCAGCTCAGGGCCGGGTGGTTGGCATCCACACCGGTGTCCACCCCCATCACGATGACCCCGTCTCCTGTATAACCGGCCTGCCACATCATCTGGGCATTGATGGCCAGGAGACCGGGTTCGGTGCCGTTGGGGCTGGTAGGGGAAGCCGGAGCGGAATCCACAACTTCTTCCAGTTGCAATTCGCTGTCCAGAGTCAGGTAGCGGATATCCAGGCGGTCGCTGAGTTCGTAAATGGCGCCGGGAGTAGCGTCCACCGCAAACATGTTGGCAATCCAGAAGCTCTGGAATTCCATCACCGAGGTGCCGAGGCGACTTTCCAGGAAGGCATTAACCGGGCCCTGGGTTTCCGCGGCTTTGGCTTGCAGGGTGGTGATAACGGTGTAAGCGCGTTCCTGCAGGGTCACTTTTTGCTCGTAGAGCTGTGCATCCAGGGCGCGAATATCCACGCGATCGGACATCAGCACCAGGGCTTTTACCGTCCCCCCTTCGGTGGCGGCCCGATCGAGCTCGCGCTCCAGTGACGGGGAAATTTTGGACTGGCCAAAGGCCGCCGCTCCCCAGATCATCAGAGAAAGAAACAGCCATCTCCAATTTTGCATAGAAATCCTCCAACAAATTTGAGTGTGATAAGGTTGGCAGCCTCATCCAAGGCTGCCATTTGGGCTTGAAACATCATTTTTCCGGAACACAGCGGGAAATATTTGACGGTTTGGCAGGTACCCCCTCCGCGCAACCGTCAATAATAAACAAAATGTCTCAGGTGACCAAGACCATCACCCGGAGAAAAGGAAATCCACCCCTCGATCCTGGCGCAAAACCGCGCTTCAAGCGAAACTTCCGCTCCAGGCTTGAGGGGTGGCATACAAAGAAATTCTCCAATTCGCGAAATATCAAATCTTTTTAGATCACGACTTTCCCAAATATTTATTTGAGAAGAATCATCTTTCGGATTTCGTGATAATCCCCGCTGTCGAAGCGATACAAATAAATACCGCTGCCAACCCGCTCTCCCAGGTCGTTGCGGGCATCCCAAATGGCCTGGAACCGCCCGGCGCCGTGCTGTCCGGAAACCAGAGTGCGAACCACCTGACCCAATACGTTGTAGATGACCAGCGAAACCTCTCCGGCGCGCGGTAATTCGTAGGCGATGGTGGTGGTGGGGTTAAAGGGATTGGGATAGTTCTGCGCCACCGCGATGGTGCTGGGAAGGGTCTGCGGACCGTCAATACCGACCTGATCATCCACTATCAGGGTAAAAGCTACCGCCATTTCCGGATTCACCGGATCGTTGCTGCTGATGTTCAGGCGTCCGTTATAGCTTCCGACTGCCAGGCCGGTAGCGTCGGCGATCACCTGAACGTCCACGCTGCCGCCGGCAGGCACAACCCCGAAGGTCGGGTTGGTGGAAAGCCAGGCGGCATCGGCTGCGATGCGAACGGCCAGGTTGTTTTCCAGATAAGGGGCGTTGAAAACCACCTCCAGACCGTCGGAAGC
>JAGRBF010000599.1 GCA_020434205.1 Calditrichota bacterium
ATCCATCGGGACGTTGGGTATGGACCCCGGCCCAAATCTTACCGTGGTGACGGTCAAGTGGCCCCAACCAAACCAAGCATAATTGACGGTCGGGTAGATTGGGTTAGCGAAGCGTAACCCAACAGGATACTTAATTTTCTAATTGTACACACGGCCCGGGGGGAAGTTCCTCTGAGGGCGCCGGATTAGCGGGAAAAATCGCCAGGCTGTATGTTCAATTGCCGGCCGGCATTAAAATCCGACCCGCAGAGAGGCGATAAAATTGCGCCCGGGAGCAGCAATACCGGAGGAATAAGGCCGGTAGCGCTGGTCGGTCATATTTTCCACCCCGGCAGTTAAGCGCACCAGATCGCTTATCCGGACAATGGCCTTGAAATTCAGGGTGTACCAGGAAGGGGACCAGGGATTTCCGTCCTCATCCACGGCATAGAGGTAATCCTTTTCCCGCTCGCTGGGGGCCAGGTCGTTATAAGCAATTTCCCCGTTGTATACCCCGTACAAATCAGCCCGGAAACGGTGGTGGTCGTAGGTAAGATGGGTCCTGCCAAAAAACGGGGCGGCATGCCGCAGAGGAGCGGTACTGCCGTCGTCCAGTTCTTCCTCACCGCCCTGAAAATTGACCACGGACATCAACCCGAAACCGCGCGGCAGGCGAAAATCTATCCCGGCCTGAATGCCGGACACCGTGGCGCTGGCGGCGTTCCGGATCGCCTGGACCCGGCTCATTTCTCCATCGTACACCAAACTGTCCAATCCCCCCAGGGTAAAGTCGCGCCGCACCAGGGCGTTGTCGAGGTAGGTGTAAAAACCGATAAGTTCAATTTTAAACCGCTCGTTAACGATTTTGCTGAGCCCCAATTCGGCATTATAGGCGTATTCCGGTTTCAGATCCGGATTGGGAACGACCACCGCGCCGGGTTCGGAGTCGAAGACCTTGCCGGCATCATCGACATTGGGGGCACGGAAGCCGCTGGAAAGATTGGCGTTAATTTGCCAACTGGGATCCGGTTTATAAACCATACCCAGGCTCCCGGTAAAAGCCCCGTTGGCAATGTCCGATTCGGTGAAGGGAAAGGGGTAAAAAGTGGTATCGAATTCGGCCTGCATGGTTACGTGGTTGTAGCGCAACCCGGATTGGAAAGTCAACTCTTCATTGGCCTTAAGGCGGTAGTTCAGATATGCGGCCTGGCTGTTCCAGGTAGCCCCGTCCGGATAACGGCTGGCGGCCGGCTGGGTGGCCCCGGTTTCCACATTTTCGTCAAAACCGGTGGACGCGACCCGGTTGAGGATCATCTCTGCCCCGTAAAAAAGGCGGTGATGATCCGAAATATCCTTTTCAAAATCGAAATTTGCGGAGAAAGCCCGGACCTGTTCGGTGCGATTGGCTTTGGTCTCGCTACGGAAATCGCGATCGTGGCGGCTTTCCTCAAAAAACTGATAGGCCAGGGTGGCCCGGAAATGGTCGTACCAGCCGTTGTGGTGCCAGTTTACGATGTTCAGGGCGTTCATAAACCACTCCTGGGGGCCGTAATACCATTCGGCGGAGCGCAGATTCCCGCGGCGATAGCGGAGTAGGCGGTCGTATCGCGAATAGTCCGAAGTGGTGGAATAGTGAAAGCCCAGATTAAAATCCCAGTGCTCGTTAGGTTTGAAGCGGATTTTCTGGAGCAGGTTGATCTGGTCGTATCCGGTGGGATTCTGCTCCCGGGGATTGCTGTTGGAGATCGTGCTGTCCTGCCCGGCGACGGTCGCCACAAATTGGGGGCGCAGGTATTCCTCCGGACCGTTGCTGCCCATGGTCAGGTTATCGTAATCGGAAAAGGTGGCGCTGGTAAGTAAACCCCATTTCTGCCCGCCGATGCCGATGTCCAGGTGACCGGTTTTTTCAAAACTGGCGGAACTGTTGCGCGCTACAGCGCTCCCGGTTATCACCCGGGATTCGCCCTGAGTAGCCAGCGGGGCCGGTAGGGTGTAAAAACTCATCACCCCTCCGATGGCATCGCTGCCGTAGATCATGGAGCCGGGGCCGAACAGCACTTCGGTATTGTCTGTGGAAAAGGGATCCAGGGAGATGACGTTCTGCAGGTTGCCGCTGCGAAAGATGGCGTTGTTCATGCGAACACCGTCGACGGCGATCAGCACCCGGTTGGTGGCGAAGCCGCGGATCATGGGACTCCCGCCACCCAACTGGCTCTTCTGAATAAAAACCTTGCCGGAGGTCTCCAGCAGGTCGGCGGCGGTTTGGGGATTGTGCAGGTCGGTTTGCTGGGGACGAATGCTGATGATGTGCTGGGGAATTTCCCGGCTGGACTCTTCCCAACGACTGGCGGATACTACCACGGCATCGAGACCGAAGGGGGTTTCCTCAAGACTCAGCCTAAACAGGCGCGTGGCCAGTTGGTTATAGCTCACGGTTATTGATTTGTATCCGAAACGATCCACCTGGATTTCCGAGGCGCCTTTGAGGATGGCGATATCCACCTGTCCCCGGGTATTGGTGCTGAGGGTGATCTCCAGGCTGTCGTTTCGCAAGATCACCTGATGCAGTGGCTCCCGACCCGATTGGTCAAAAACCGTAAGCACTTGTGACCAGGCACCCGAGGTGAAAACAAGGAGCAATAAAATTGGCAGGGATTTCAGCATATCGGCCTTCCTGAATCAGGGATTTGAGGTTGCTTTGAATCGTGCCGCACAAGGGTGGCGGGTAAAATAGGGGTCCGGATAATCGTTGAAGCCTGGTGTGATGATGTTACGCCAAAGATCTATTACAGATTAATACCACCAAGAGCGAGAATTCCCCCGGATGGGTGTGGCAGGACCGTAAAAGTTCGAAGGCCGGTGGAAAATCGGTCGGGATAATATAAGGTCTGCCCGGCATTGGGCAAGGGCGGGCGAAATAAGAGAATAATTATCGGTCTCGTCGGGTGGGGGTTATTGCGTCGCGCTCCAGGGGTTGTGGAGAGAGATGCCGCAATTGGAAAAATCGCGGGTGTTTCGGGTTGCCAGACTGGCCTCCCGGGTTAAGGTGATGGCGCCGATCATCATATCGGCCACATCGACAGGTAAGCCAGCTTTTTCTCTTATCCCGGTTAACCGGCCGAAATAAGCGGCGGCCTGGAGGTCAAACGGGAAAATGCGCCCCGGGAAGATTTCGTCAATAAACAGAGCAAATTTATCCTCAAGGCGTTTTTTCTTCTGCCCGTCCGGCAATAGGTTCAATCCCCGAAGAACCTCCGCTACCGAAATAGTCGTTGTGGCAAATTGTTCCGTGGACCGTTGGGATAGCCATCGAACAACCTCCAAATGCGGATTTGAGGACATCGGTTCGGAAATCACATTTGTATCCAGCACGATCATTCGGAGAAAGTAACCTCCTCACGACGGCTTTCCCGTTGGGAGAGCTCCAGGATGAGGTGCTCATCTGCAAAGTATTTCCGGGAAATGGCCAGGATATCCGGTAATTCCTGCTCGTCCTGTCTGGCTTTTTCATCCAGGACTTTCCGGATATAAGCTTCCAGGGATTGTCCGCTCCGGGCAGCCTGAATGCGAAGATTCATTTTGGTGGCTTCGGAAAGATTTCGAATAATAACGCTGGCCATGGTTTTCTCCGGTTTGATAAAAATGTAATCAATGATAGCATCTTCATCAAGAGGAATGCCGGCCCCGTAGCGGCGGGGCATGCCTCGCCGCTACGGGGCCGGCATTCGGGATGATTAGGGCGTGTTGACAATCATCTAAATTGTCGAATTTTGGGCCTTTT
>JAGRBF010000600.1 GCA_020434205.1 Calditrichota bacterium
ATTTTGAAACCACAGTATTTCGGGCCTCTTCAGAAAAAACTTGACCGGCCAGCAATCGCACCTTAGATTAAAATCGCTCAAAACGCTCATTTTTTTTGAAATTCCTCTTTCGCCCCCCGTTCTATGGTGAATCCGAACCAATCGTGTTTCGGAAGGACGTAGTTGGAAGCGTAGCGGGAATTGGCTTGCTCAAAACAAAATTTTCATCCCAAATCTATAGAGGTTTTTCTATGAGATCTTCTGTTCTTGTGCTGGCCGCGCTTGTGATGTTTACTCTGTCTTCACAAGCCCAAACCACTTTTGGCGATACGCTTTACAGCTTTAATGCAGGAGCGTTAACCCCCACCCGGGACCAGACCCTTCTGGGCCTTACCTTTGCCCAGGGATATTTTTGGGTAACGGGAATGAATGCCCCTCAATACGATCATCGATTGTATAAAATCCACCCAAATGGGGACTCGTTGGTGAGCTATACCTCTCTGGGGACGGGATATCATGCTTATTACGATTTGGCGTACGACGGCCGTTTTCTTTATGTTACCGACCGCGATTCGCTGATTGAAATTGACCCGCAAACCGGTCTCCGCACCGGCAATGGCATCGGGACGGATTTTGGTTACCTGCTTGTTAAAGGCGTGGCGTACGATCCCGGAAATGACCATTTCTGGGTTATCCCCCAGCGTAACGGTCAGCAGCAGATCATCTACGAGATCGATCGGGCCGGCAATACCATCAATACTTATCCCAATCCGGACAGCGATTACACCACCTCCCTGACCTGGGATACCCTTACCCCCGGCGGCCCCTTTCTGTGGACCTTCAGCCGCGAGGAAGAGGGGTATAACTCCCGCGGGGTGATGCGCCAGTTTAGTCCGGCCATTGGCCGTTTCACCGGGGTGGAGATGGAGATGGTAAATCGCAGCGAGATAATTGTTGATTCGCCGTTGGGTATCACCTTTACTGATGAACTGCCCGGGGGGCAGGCGTCCCTTGTCGCCCTGCAGAGCGGCGCCCTGAACGTCTATGACGGGCTGGATTGGGTGGTGGTTTACGACGCATCCGGACCCGGGGGAGGCGCAACCATCAATGTTACCCCATCTTCCATTCAGGCCCAGGTGAATCAGGGGGACAGCATTGAGGTGCCGGTTTATATCGGCAATTTAGGCCAGGCCCACCTGACCTGGGAAGCCTACGCCGAAAACGCTGATAGCGCCGCCATGCCTTCCGGCATCCTCGGCGATACGCTCTTCAGTATCAACCTGATGCGTGTTTTGGGAGACAGCACTTTCAGGTCCAATAGCATTGCCTATGCCCGCGATCATTTTTGGGTATCCGGCTATTCTGCCGCTCCGGGGGGAACCGGGGCCCTCTATAAGATCGATCGGAATGGGGTCCTGGTCGACAGTTATCCGGTTTATGGGTCCTCCGGTCGCGGTTGGCGCACGATTGCCAGCGATGGCGATTTTATTTTTGCGACAGACACCTATTCCATCGCGGTATGGTCGATCGACTCGGCCAGGGTGGTCAACAATGTGATTACCGGCAGCATCTCCCAGCGCTCTCTGGCTTATGATCCCAATAATCGCCATTTCTATCTGGGAGCCCTTAATGGCGCTATCGAGGTCATCGATTTTTCCGGGAATACCGTGCGTTTCATGACGACCCCTTACCCAATTGAGGGACTGGCCTGGGATCATTTTTCACCCGGTGGCCCCTTTTTGTGGGCCTGGACGGAAACCGGCGACTCCGGCATGGTGCGCTGTGAGGCCATTCAGCTCAATCCGCAAACGGGCATTGCCACCGGACGGCGTTTTAGCGGGGTAAATCCCGGTACCGGAACCAGCTTTCCCGAAGCGGTGACGTTGGTTCGGGATGTGGCAAGCAACCGGTTGATCCTGGCCGGTCTTCAGGAAGAGGGTCAATTTCCGGTAACGGAGGCCTTTATCGTGGGTTACGACCTGGCCGCCAACCTACCCCCGGTTTGGGTTCAGCTGTCCGGGGCGACGCTGGGAACCCTCTCTCCGGCCGGCGAAGATACCCTGATGGTTCGTCTGCATGGTCTGATGGGCGATACCACTACCGCAGCGGTAATCCGGATTCGAAATAACGATCTGAGTCAACCTCTGGTGGAAATCCCGGTCACCCTGGCGATGTTATCCTCCCCGCTCACCGGCCTGGAGAATCCCACCCCCGCGACAGCTCGTTCCTTTTGGTTAGAACAAAATTACCCCAATCCTTTCAACCCGAGCACCACCATCGGCTTTTATCTTCCCCGGGATGGCAACATAAACCTCAGGGTTTACGATGCCCTGGGACGCGAGGTTCGCGAACTGGTCAACGGCTTTCGCCCTGCCGGGAGGTATTCGGTTCGTTTTGATGCTACCGAGTTGCCCAGCGGTATTTACTTCTACCGTTTGGGTGCCGGCAACGGGATCGAGTTTACCCGCCGTATGTTATTGGTGAAATAGTCTTCCCTTTTTCGTATTATGTGCTCTGTGCCTGCCGGAACGTCCCGGCAGGTGATTTTCTGAAAGAGGGATACGATGAAGGTTCTTTTTATCGGCGGCACCGGCATTATCAGTTCGGCTTGTTCCGAATTGGCCTTAAAGGAAGGTATCGAGCTGTTTCATCTGAATCGCGGGCAATCGCAGCGGGCCACTCCCGAGGGTGTGCGGGTTTTGCGGGGAGACATCCACGATCCGGTATCCTTCCGGAACGCTTTGGGGGATCATCACTTCGATGCGGTGGTGGACTGGATTGCCTTTACCCCGGATCAGATTGAACGCGATATATCTCTTTTCGCCGGGCGCACCCGCCAGTTTGTGTTTATCAGTTCCGCCTCGGCTTATCACACGCCTCCCTTAAACCTGCCGGTTACCGAATCGACCCCGCTGTTCAATCCTTTCTGGGAATATTCCCGCAACAAAATCGCCTGCGAGGAGCGCCTTGTGCGAGCCTATCGCGAAAGCGGATTCCCCG
>JAGRBF010000071.1 GCA_020434205.1 Calditrichota bacterium
CCCGTCACGATTTAACCCTGCCCGGAATGACGGTGGCGGAAGTTGGGCAGGTAGTGGAAATGTGGTGCCGCGAATACCGGGAACTGGGCGCCCGCCCGGAGATCAATTCGGTGTTGATCTTCGAGAACAAGGGACAGATGATGGGTTGTAGCAATCCCCATCCGCACGGCCAGATCTGGGCCCAGGGCACCCTGCCTTCCGACGTGCAGCGGGAGCACGACCTTCAGGGGGCTTTTTTTGCCGCCCATGGACGCACCCTGCTGGCGGATTACCTGAGCCTGGAGGAATCGCGCCGGGAGCGCCTGGTTTGCCGGAACGAACATTTTGTCGCCCTGGTCCCTTTCTGGGCGGTGTGGCCCTTCGAGACCATGCTGGTGAGTCGCCGGCCACGCCGCAGTCTGTTGGACATGGATAATGAAGAACGCCTGGCCCTGGCCGACCTGCTGCGGCAGCTCACCGGGATTTACGACCGCCTTTTCGGGGTTTCCTTTCCCTATTCGGCCGGTATGCACCAGGCCCCAACCGATGGGGGGGATCACCCTCACTGGCATTGGCACATGCATTTTTACCCGCCCCTGCTGCGCTCGGCGACCGTCAAAAAATTTATGGTGGGATATGAATTGTTGGGAGAACCGCAGCGGGACATCACCCCGGAGTGGAGTGCCGCCCGGCTGCGGGAATTGCTTTAGAAAGGACCGGAAAGCCGAAAGCGTAAAAACCTTTGATCCTAAGAACCTAAGATCCAAATTTCAAAGGATCTTAGGTTCGCTTTTTGTCCTTCAGTCCCCAAGTCCTTCCATTATTACCAGAAAAAGGCATACAGGAAGCCCAGAACAATCAGAATGGCGTATGCGCTGACGTTAAAAATCTTGTCCGTCTTGAAGGTGCTGGCCCGCAACTCGATGCCTTTGGGATCGTCACTTTCCGAAGTAATCATACTCACCCCGGCGATAATGGCCATGGTGATCAGCATGGTATACATCATCTGATCCATCCAGGGCAGTCCCACGCCCTCCAGCTTAAGCAGCCAGGCGACCAGAATAGAGGAAACTGCGCCGATAATGGCGGCCTGGTTGGTGGCTTTTTTCCAGAACAATCCCATCAGAAATACCGCCAGAATACCCGGGCTTACCAGACCGGTATACTCCTGAATGTACTGGAACATCTGAGGGATATTGCCCAGAACCGGGGCCATGGCAATGGCGATCAGCAAAGCAGCGGCGGCGGTGAGGCGACCTACCGTAACCAGTTGTTTTTCGCTGGCATCCTTCTTGATGTAGTCCTTGTAGATGTCCATGGTAAAAATGGTGGAGGTGGAGTTGAGCATAGAGGCCAGGGAGGAAACGATGGCGGCGGTTAGGGCGGCCAGAACCAGGCCCTTCAGCCCGGTGGGCACAAAAACGCTGATCAGCCAGGGATAGGCCTTGTCGTAATTGACGCCGCCTTCGGCCAACCCGAAAGCTTCCTGCACCCCGGGAATAGCGGCGGTGCCGGCCGGTTGGGTATACATGACGTAAGCGACGATGCCGGGAATAACCACGATCAGGGGAATAATCATTTTCAGGAAAGCGGCAAATGCGATACCCCGCTGGGCTTCGCCAATCGATTTGGCGGCCAGGGTGCGCTGAATGATGTATTGGTTAAAGCCCCAGTAATAGAGGTTGGCCACCCACATCCCGCCGATCAGCACCGCAATGCCGGGCAGGTTGTTGAACTGGGGATGCCCTTTCTCCAGAATCATGTGGAATTTATCGCCGGCATGCTGGTAGATGTGGGCGATTCCGTTGAGCAGCCCGCCATCCGGGGTAACGTGGTTAAGGGCGATTACGCTGGTAATCAGCCCGCCAACCACCAGCAGGGCCACCTGCAGCACGTCCGTCCAGGCCACTGCCGAAAGTCCCCCGTAGAGGGAATATGCGGCGGCGATGAAAGCCAGGCCGAGGATGGCGTAGAAGATCAGCGAACCGTCCCCGTTGCCGACGATGGTGTCGATGGCCTTTCCGCCCAGGAAGAGTACCGAAGTCAGGTTGACGAAGATGAACAGCGCCACCCAGAAAACCGCCAGAATGGTTTTCAGGTCGGTGCTGAAGCGTTTTTCGATAAATTCCGGGATGGTGTAGAGTTCTTTTTCGATAAAAATGGGGAGAAAAAACTTCCCGACCACAATCAGGGTGATGGCGGCCATCCATTCGTAGGAAGCGATAGCCAGGCCAATGGCAAAACCCGAACCGGACATCCCGATAAACTGTTCCGCCGAAATATTGGCGGCGATCAGGGAAGCCCCGATAGCCCACCAGGGCAAACTTTTACCGGCCAGAAAATAATCCTTGGAGCTTTTTTCGTGACCTTTCTTATCCCGGGACACCCAAAGCCCCAGGCCCACAATACAGACGATATATGTTAGGAAAACCAGCAGATCTATGGTTGAAAGCGCCATGTAGGGGCACCTCCGTTTTGGTTTTGTATGGGTTTGATACGCGGGTTTGCCGGTAAGGGGTTGCCGAAAAGCCGCCGTATTTGCGATGGGCGTGTTCTTTCGGGGAGCCCGGGCCTGTGGCCGGTTCCGGCCGCGCACTGTGAGTTATCCGTGAAAGGCAAAAATACGAAACCCGCCCATTTTGTGAAAGGGCAAAGAAATGATAATTGTTTGGAATTTCAAAAGATAAGGTAGGGGGATAACGGGGAAGAAGCCGGCCGCCCCAAGGCGGCCGGTCGCTTTAATTCTCCTGCAAATAATACGGATCGGGTTCCACACCCTGATGGATTAACAGGCGGCCCTGAGAATCCAGGAGCACGTCGGTTCGCAGGCCGTCCTTATTCCAGAAGCAGCGGCTGCGGATGTCCCCGGCAAAGATGCCGCGTCCGAATTCGAAATCGACCTCATCCCAATCAAAATGGGCGGCGGTTACCCCGAGAAACTGAACCAGCTCCTTCAGGCGTTTGGGGGTAAACGGCTCCCGTTTCTTGACGGTTTTGGTGGTATCGGTATTCACCCGTCGCAGGTAGGGGCTCCAGTCTTCGATGGTCAATCCACTTACCCAGCTAATCAGGCGCGTTCGGGGTTTGTGAAAATCCTCATCCGCCTTCGGCGATTTTTTATCCGAGGCTTCTTCCAGCTCCCGGACCTTTTGGGCCCGCCAGGCGATGGCCATTTTGCGGGCCTCTTCTTCGGTGCGAAAACCGTCGTGAAAGTAGAACGTCTTGTCTTTGGGACGTCCGTCTTCCTTCCAGGTTGCCGCCCAGTACTTAACACTTTTTCCGCGAGATACTGTTTCACAGCGATGGATACCGACCAGTCCGGAATCATTACTGGTTCCGGGAACGGTTCGGTAGCCAGGCATGTTTTGGCGCGGTTTAAAATCCGCAAATTGGGCTTGAACTTCGGCGGTCATTTTTTCGAGATAGGCCACTGCGATTTCTCTGGCCTTTTCCTTTCCCCCGTATTTTTTATCGCTGAAATACTTGGAGAAAGTTTTTCCGCCGCCATAAGCTCTTACCAACCAACCATACATCCTCTTTCCATCGTGATCCACACGCGTTAACCCTTTCATAGTATTCCCCATTTCAGTTACGCATGGATCTCCCTTTATTTCCTCCGGCCCCAATATATGCCTTGTGAACTATTTTGCAAGCACATATCGGGAAAAACAAAACTGATACTAACTGTTGGCCTGAAATTATTCCTGATTTTTAGAACGCCGTTCATTTTAGCGGGGCAGTTGTCTACCGCCGGTGACGCGACGCAGATGAAACCGCATAATTTACTTAACACTGTTCTTTTAACAGCAGTGAGTTCAGGTTCCGGCACCGTTAGGCAAGGAACATGAATTAGAATAGACCCTGAAAAAAGCAAAAACTTTCAAAATGCCCTGGGAGGGGGAAAACAGGTCTGTTGCCCAAAACCATCAGACCGAAACAACAAAAATGGGGACCCGATCCCTGGCCCGGGAGGTGAGCGCCTCTGATAAACGTTAGTTTTGAATACCATCTATTATACCACAATCACAATAAATCCCCTATACCCCGACCCATTTTTTTTGGTGGCCGCAATGGATGCGAATATTTGGCATTTTTCTCGTGATGACCTATATTCATTAGAGCTTCCGGGCCCACCGGCGGTTTATAATCGGGTAAAACCAGGTCATGGCAAATAGCGATTCGCAACCCTTTTCCGAACAACAACCTCTTAATGTTCTCCTGATCGGCGCCGGACACGCCTGTATCCGCCTTTTGCCGCGCCTGAGCGGCGATCCCATGGTGGCGATCTCCGCCATTGTGGACACCCAAAGCGATCCCCCCGCGGCCAAAATGGCCCGCTCCATGGGCTTGGCCGTCCAAAGCGATTATCAGACCCTGCTGCGGGACGAAAAGCTGGACATGATTCTCAATCTGACCGGGGACCCCGAACTGCAGCATGCTCTGGGAGTGGAAAAATTGCCGGGAACCTTGTTGATTGGCCGGGAAACCGCCCGGCTGGTCTGGACCACCCTGGAACCCCACGAACGCCGGGATTTTATCGGCGAACTTTTTCAGAAGCAGAAAAACAATCCCCTGCGCGGAGACGGGGGTTTTATCGTCGGCAAGGGTGAGGCCATGGGGGAGGTGATGACCATGATCCAGCAGGTGGCCGCCACCCCGACCACCGTGCTTATTCGCGGGGAAAGCGGAACCGGCAAGGAGATGGTGGCCCGGCTGATCCACACCCATTCTCAGGTGCGCAACAAACCGCTGGTTACCGTCAATTGCACCGCTTTTAGCGCTTCTTTGATCGAAAGCGAATTGTTTGGCTATAAAAAGGGTGCTTTTACCGGAGCGAATGCCGACCGCACCGGTCTGCTGGAACTGGCCGACGAGGGCACCATTTTCCTGGATGAGGTGGGGGATATGCCCATTGAAATGCAGGCCAAGCTGCTGCGCTTCCTGCAATCCGGGGAAATCCGGCCGGTGGGCGGGTTCCAGACCCGCAAGGTGCGGGTTCGGGTGCTGGCGGCCACCAACCGCAACCTGGAGGAAGCCATCCGGAAGGGAACCTTCCGCAGCGATCTCTTCTATCGCCTTAACGCCTTCACCATTTACACCCCGCCGTTGCGCGACCGCCGGGGAGATCTGCCGGAGTTGGCCTATTTTTTCCTGAAACTGGTCTCCGAAAAGGTCAAAAAGCCGGTAACCCACATCAGCCCGGCCGCCCTGCGGGCTTTTCAGACTCACGATTGGCCCGGGAATATCCGGGAGCTGAAAAACGCCATCGAGCGGGCCACCGTGCTCACCAATACCCACCAAATTGAGCTGGACCATCTTCCCAGACCCTTTCAGGACTGTAGCCCGGCCCTGGAAGCCAATGATCTTGCCGAAGGCCTGATGGCCTTGAAGGCCCGGATGATCGACCGCTTTGAATACGAGGCAATCTGCCGCTATCTTGAGGAGAGCGGTGGGAACGTCTCCCGGGCTGCCGATGCCGCCGGGGTTCCCCGCCGGACCTTCCAGCGGCTGATGGCCAAACATCGCCTCAGCAGTGATGTCTTCAAAAGCGCTCCATTGCGGGTCCGCGACTCAGACCGGGTCGGCTAATCGTTTTCCTCCCCTCACTTTCTCTTTTTGGGTATTGATCTTTTCCGACTTTGGGATTAGTTTCGTAAGTGATTTTTTTCCCAATGGGGGACCCTTTGAGAAGCCCTGCCACCACCTTTTTTTCCCCACACGCCGAAAATTCAGCTTTTTTCTGTCTAAAAAGATCCTTTTTGCGACATTAAGGTCGCAATTTGATGCGGCGACTGTGTCGCACCATGCCGGAATTGCCTTTCCGGGCCACCCGCGCCACTTTCTGCGGGAAGGAAAGTCCCCTTGATAAACGGGTCAGGGGATGAAGGCAGCGCTGGATACGAATGGGGTGCGACGGAGATGTCGCGCTACCTCATCAAATCCCGGCTGGAGTTGAATGTGATCTACGTCAAATTAAACCTTATAAAACAAGCGGTTAGGGATATTCCGCCCGCCGCGTTAGCTGTGTTGGCATTCCATTGGCATATCAAAAAGGAGAGGAAAGTCCTATGACCAAACAATATCAACTGCCCAAAGGCGTTCAAATTGTCGGTGAGATGCGGCCGGGTTTCGAGCATGTGCTGACATACGACGCGCTGGAGCTGCTGGCCATTTTGCATCGCAAATTCGACCATACCCGGCTGAGTTTGCTGCAAAAACGCCTGGAGCGTCAGCAAGCTATCGACAGAGGGGATTTGCCGGACTTTTTGCCGGAAACCCGCGAGGTTCGGGAAGGCGATTGGCAGGTGGGCAATATTCCGGACGACCTCCAGTTCCGACGGGTGGAAATTACCGGTCCTGTAGAACGCAAAATGATGATCAATGCCCTGAACTCGGGAGCCCAGGTGTTTATGGCGGACTGCGAAGATGCCAATTCGCCGACCTGGGACAATATTATCGAAGGGCAGATCAACCTCAAAGATGCGGTCAACGGCACCATCAGTTTTGCCAGTCCGGACGGCAAAAAATACGCCCTGAAGGAGAAGGTGGCGGTTTTGTTGGTGCGTCCCCGCGGCTGGCACCTTCCGGAAAAACATATCGAAATTGACGGCGAGAAAGTCTCCGGCGGCCTGGTGGACTTCACCCTGTATTTTTACCACAATGCCCGCAACCTCCTCAAAAAAGGCACCGGTCCCTACTTCTACCTCCCCAAGCTGGAAAGTTATCTGGAAGCCCGCCTGTGGAATGACGTTTTCAACCTGGCTCAGGATCACCTTGCCATCCCCCGCGGCACCATTAAAGTAACGGTGTTGGTGGAAACCATTCTGGCCGCCTACCAGATGGAAGAGATTCTCTACGAGCTGCGCGACCATATTGTGGGGATGAACGCCGGGCGCTGGGACTATATCTTCAGCACCATCAAGCGTTTCCGCAAACTGCCCGGCTTTTTACTGCCGGACCGCGGCCAGATTACCATGACCGTTCCCTTTATGCGGGCCTACACCGAATTGCTGGTCCGGACCTGCCATAAGCGGGGCGCCCATGCCATTGGCGGGATGGCCGCCTTTATTCCCAGCCGGCGCGACGAGGAGGTCAATCGGGTGGCCCTGGCCAAAGTGGCCGAGGACAAAAAGCGGGAATCCGAAGACGGCTTCGACGGCACCTGGATTGCGCATCCCGATCTGGTGGAAACCGCTTCCCGGGAATTTGTCAAAGTCCTTGGCGATCGTCCCCACCAAAAAGAGCGCATGCGCGAGGATGTGCAGGTGGGCGCGGCGGATCTCCGGAATTTTACCATCCGCGGCGGCAAAGTTACCGAGGGTGGGGTGCGCCAGAATATCAATGTCGCCCTGCTTTATCTGGAATCCTGGCTGCGGGGCACCGGCGCAGCGGCCCTCTACAATCTGATGGAAGATGCCGCAACGGCAGAAATTTCCCGGGCCCAACTCTGGCAATGGGTTCATACCCCCGAGGTGAAACTGGACGACGGGCGTCCCGTTAACGAGGCGCTCTACCGGGAATTCCTGCCCGAGGAGCTGAAAACCATCCGGGGCCTGGTTGGCGAGGATTATTTTGCCGCGGGCCGTTTTCCCGAGGCGGTAGAAATTCTCAACGAATTGGTCCTCAGCGAAAAATTTCCGGAATTCCTGACCCTGCTGGCTTACAAGCGGCTGCGGTAGACTTTTGATGCGGTTCCCGGGACCGGCGAATCCGGCCGGCCCGGATTTTGGCAGGCGAAAAAACATACAGTGGGCAAACTTCCTTTCCCCGGGTGATGTGGCCCGGGGACAATTCCCCTGTATAGCGATACAGCAACACCTGATGGGAGGGCCCCCGGCGACCAACGAGGATACGTCGCCGCGAAGGCATGTCTAACCAAACGAGGAGGCCGATGATGCAACACTTTGACGATTCCTAGTGAGCGGGTGTAAGTGGGTAGGTTTATTACACCATCATTCCTGATTCGGCCCTTGCTAAGCGGGCCTTAACGACAGTTCACAAGGAGAAAAATATGCTTCGTTATTTGCTTACAGCGCTTGTGCTTTCCCTGATGTTTGCAGGATTTACCTTTGCCCAGGATGGCGATTACGGGGTTAAATTTTCCGGTTTCGTAAAAGCCGATCATTTCCTGGATACCCGCCAGACGGTCACCGCCCGTGAGGGACACTTCCTGCTTTATCCCGCCGGCGAAGACCTGGATAACGATGAGAAAGACGTCAATGCCGCCCCCAGCTTTAACCAGTTGGCGATTCAAACCCGCCTCAAAGCGGCGATTTCCGCACCGGACGCCTTTGGCGCCAAAGTGAGCGGGGTTGTCGAAGGCGCTTTCTTCGGCCACAGCAATGCCGACGTCAACGGCATGCGCCTGCGCCACGCCTTTGTGCAAATGCAATGGCAGAAAACGACCCTGATTGCCGGGCAATACTGGCATCCCATGTTCGTGACCGCGGTATTCCCGGGCACCATTTCCTTCAACACCGGTGTGCCCTTCCAGCCCTTCTCCCGCAATCCCCAGCTGCGTCTGCACCAGAAACTGGGCGACAAGGCAACCCTGATCCTGGCCGCCCTGTCCCAGCGCGACTTTACCAGCCCCCGCGGTTCCATCGAATTGCGCAACGCAGTGGTTCCCAACCTGCATGCCCAGGTTCAGGCAACCCCCAGCAGCGATGTGGTTGTGGGCGCCGGGGTGGACTTCAAACAACTGCGTCCCCTTCTGGAAGATAACGGCATGGAAACCACCGAAAAGGTTACCGGTTTGTCCTTTATCGGATACGCCAAGGCCAACGTTGGCCAGGCAACCGTTAAGGTTGAAGGCACCTTTGGTGAAAACCTGTTCGACCAGTTGATGCTCGGTGGATATACTGAAAAGGGATCCGGAACCGCAGAAGTAAAAGTCCTGCAGACCCAGACGGAATATACCCCGCTTAAAGTTATGGCCCTGTGGGGCGAAGTGAGCGGCGGAAAAGCCGTTCAGCCCGGCCTTTTCTTCGGTTATTCCCAAAACATGGGCGCCAAGGATGAAATCGCTGCCGGCGCCTCCACTTCCACGGTTCGCGGTTACAACATCAAAGACCTGCTTCGGGTTTCCCCCCGGGTAGCCTGGAACTCCGGCAAAATGCGCATCGGCGCCGAAGTTGAATTCACCAAAGCCGGTTACGTTGATATCACCGCCACAGATGCTTTTGACGAAAAAGGCAAGCCCAATAACAGCGACCTGTCGGTCAGCAATATTCGCGGACTGCTTTCCTTCTACCTTTTCTTCTAAGCCGGTGAAACGGATTTCACATTCATCTTAAACTATTGGAGGACGCCTGATGTCGTCTAAAAATCTTGCGGAATACTGGAAGAAAAACCTCAGTTATGTGGGTATTCTTCTGGTTATCTGGTTTGTGGTTTCTTACGGTTTCGGTATTCTGTTGGCCGATCAGTTGGATTCGGTGAAGTTTTTTGGTTTTAAACTGGGATTCTGGTTCGCACAGCAAGGATCGGAAGTCATCTTCGTGGTCTTGATCTTCGTTTACGTTTGGCTCATGAACAAGCTGGACGCTGAATACGACGTTCATGAAGATTAGTACATCAAACGGTTTTCAATTAAAATGATGATTAACGGAGGAATGATTTCATGAGTATTCTAGTGTGGACCTGGATTATTGTGGGGCTGACGTTCGCCCTCTATATCGGGATCGCGGTTTGGTCCCGGGCCCGCTCGACGGGTGATTTCTACGTTGCCGCCAAAAGCGTGCATCCCGTGGCCAACGGGATGGCCACCGCCGCAGACTGGATGTCGGCCGCCTCTTTTATTTCGATGGCCGGTATCATTTCCTTTATGGGTCGCGACGGCGCCATGTATCTGATGGGCTGGACCGGCGGTTACGTGTTGTTGGCCATGTTGCTGGCGCCCTACCTGCGCAAGTTCGGAAAATACACCGTTCCGGATTTCGTAGCCGAGCGCTACTACTCCAAGGTTGCCCGCGTTATCGCGGTTATCTGCGCCATCTTTATCTCCTTTACCTACGTCGCCGGCCAGATGCGCGGGGTGGGTATCGTGTTCGCCCGCTTCCTGGAAGTGGACATCACCCTGGGGGTTATCATCGGGATGGCCATCGTGTTTTTCTATGCGGTAATGGGCGGTATGAAGGGCATTACCTACACCCAGGTAGCCCAATACTGCGTTCTGATTGTCGCTTATTTGCTGCCGGCTATTTTTATTTCCATTCTGGTAACCGGTAATCCCATTCCCCAATTGGGCTTCGGTTCCCAACTGGCCGACGGCGGCGGATACCTGCTGGATAAACTGGACGGCCTGCATCAGGAACTGGGGTTTGCAGCCTACACCGGTCGCGGCGCCAAGAGCATGATAGACGTGTTTATGATTACCGTGGCCCTGATGGTCGGTACCGCCGGTTTGCCGCACGTGATCATCCGCTTCTTCACCGTTCCCAAAGTACGCGACGCGCGCATTTCCGCCGGTTGGGCTCTGCTGTTTATCGCCCTGCTGTACACCACCGCCCCGGCTGTGGCTGCTTTTGCCCGCACCAATATGATCCAGACCCTCAACGACAAACCCATCGCCTCGGCGCCGAGCTGGTTTACCAACTGGGAAAAAACCGGGCTGATCGGTTGGGAAGACAAAAACAACGACGGCATTATCCAATATCGCAACAATGCGGAAAACGAGCTGAAGGTGGACCGCGACATCATGGTATTGGCCAATCCGGAAATTGCCAATCTGCCCAACTGGGTGGTTGCCCTGGTAGCTGCCGGGGGTCTGGCCGCGGCGCTGTCCACGGCGGCCGGTCTGTTGCTGGTTATTTCGACCTCCATCGCGCACGACCTGGTCAAGAATGTGATCAAACCGGATACCTCGGAAAAAAGCGAGCTGATGTATGCCCGCGTTGCCGCCGGTTTCGCGGTTATTCTGGCCGGTTATCTGGGGATCTATCCGCCCGGATTTGTGGCCCAGGTGGTGGCTTTCGCCTTCGGTTTGGCGGCCGCTTCCTTCTTCCCGGCCATTATCATGGGGATTTTCTCCAAGAAGATGAACAAAGAAGGCGCTCTGAGCGGAATGATCGTGGGCATCGTTTTCACCGCCGCCTACATCATTTACTTCAAGTTCATCAATCCGGGTGCCAACAATGCCGACCACTGGCTGTGGGGCATTTCGCCGGAAGGTATCGGAACCATCGGTATGATCCTCAACCTGATCGTCTCCATTGCGGTTTCCCGGTTTACCCCGGCTCCCCCGCAGCACATTCAGGAACTGATTGAGGATATCCGTATTCCGCGCGGTGCCAAGGAAGCAAGTCATACTCACTAGGCTTTTTTGAAGCCAACCTGCCAAGGATGCTCACCTTCGGGTGAGCATCCGAATTTTATTTTGCGGGCTTTCCCCTGGGCCCAAAGTTGAACTTCGGGCCCAGGGGAAGGGCAAGTGCGGGGTATGCCTCGCACCTCCGGAGCCAGAAGGCCGAAGGTTCGGAGAGCAGGAGAAAAATTTAGAACCGCATTTTTTACCACAGGAGGCTTTTTATGAAATA
>JAGRBF010000072.1 GCA_020434205.1 Calditrichota bacterium
GGCAGGGAATAACCCTCCACCAGGTAATATCCGATTCCCGCCTCCGAGCCGATCGGCACCCCCGCCTCCTCCAGGGCCCGGATATCCCGGTAGATGGTGCGCACGCTGGTGTTGAACTGCTCGGCCAGCTCGGCCCCGGTAACCACCCGCTTCGATTGCAGGGTGGTCAGAATGGCGGTAAGACGATGAAGACGTTTCATGGATACTGCGCCTCCGGCGCGTGTCGGCGTTTCGGGTTTTGATGTATCGAGGTCTCAGAATTTCCCATTCAGGCGTGTTACGCCGATACCCCCACACTTCGAAACCCCCATACTTTTTCGCTATTCGCTATTCGCTCCATCACCACCGGATTTTCCCGATATGGCCCAGCGGTCCCACCAGGGAATTATACAGCACAAACAGCCCATTGAAAAAAAAGAAATCCGGCAGAGAGCAACGCTGATAAAACAAAACGCCGGCGCGGCGAATCAGAACAAAATCGCCGGCCAGCTTCAGCAGCAATCCCCAGATGGCCGGGGGATAGAAAATCCACAGAATCCACAGCAGCAGATTGGCGGCGTGGTACAACCCGTAGCCCAACTGGACTGCCGGTGGGTAATACTTTCCGGCGGAAAAATGGCGCCGCCGCTGGCGGATAAAGCTGCTCAGATTGCCGGGCATGTCGGTATACACCCAGCCGTCCGGGTTAAGGCACATCGTGACCCGCTGCCCCGGAAGTTGCCCGAACTTTTGCACCAGCAAGTCGTCGTCCCCGCTCAGGGACTGCATGATGTCCCGAAAGCCGCCCACCGCTTCCAGGGCTTCCCGGGTGTAGCCCCAGTTAGAGCCGTAAGCCAGAATGGGCGAACCCCAGCCGATGGCGCTCCCGGCCACGCACCAGCTGATCATCTTTTCGAAGCCGAGAAACCGCTGCCAAAAACTGTCCCGCGGATGGGGCACCGCCAACCCTACGCTGGCGCAAACCCCCGCCTCGAACTGCTTGTTGACGGTGGCCAGAAAATTATGAGAGAGGGTGATGTCCGCATCCAGCATCAGGAAACGGTGAAAAGAGGCCCGGGCCAGCCCGGCCTGCAAGGCGTTTTTTTTAGGGGGAATCCCCGGGGCCACCGTCTCAATTTCCACAAGGTGCAAACTCACCTTCTCCCGCTGAAAGGTGCGCGCCACTGCTGCGGTATCGTCCTCACAGCGGTCCGCCACCACGATAATTTCCATCAGGGTCGGAGGATAGTTTTGGGCCACCAGACTCCCCAGCACCCGGGCGAGGTTGGGTTCCTCATTGTGGGCGGCGATGATGACGCTGTAAGGATGTTGGATCGTGTTTGCCGGCCTTTGCGCATCCAGGCGTCTCAATCCGGCAAAGAGCCACCACAGCCAATAGCCGTACAGGGCGCCAGCCGCCATCAGCAGCAACATCATCGGGCCTTGTAGCTCCAGCGTCTTTTGTCGCGGAAATCGGCGCCCCAGTTGAGCTTGCTGTGCAAAACCTGAAAAAAGTGGCTGCCTTCCGGCTTAACCAGTTTGGCGCAGAAAGGGGCTTTTTCGATGTGAATGGTGTTGCGGGACTGACCCTTGCGAATATCCTGACCGTCTGCGGCCAGCAAAAAATAGTCGTGTTCGGTGCGCACCGTAATGTCCAGACGGGCCTCCGCGGGAATGATGATCGGGCGGTTGGTGAGAGAATGCGGGCAAATGGGGTTGAGGATAAAAACGTCCGCATCCGGGGAAACGATCGGCCCGCCCGAACTCAGGGAATAACCGGTGGAGCCGGTGGGGGTGGAGATCAGCAAACCGTCGGCCACAAAGGAGTTGAGGAACTCGCCGTTGATGCTGGTTTCGATTTCGATGACCCGGACAAACCCGCCCTTGTCGATCAGAATTTCGTTGAGGGCGCAAAGCGGCGGACCGTCAATGTCGCCGGTGCAGCGCAGCATCCGGCGGGACTCGACCTCGTATTTCCCGTTAATGATCTTATCCAGCTCCTGGGTGCAATGCTCCAGGGGAATCTGGGTCAGAAAACCCAACCCGCCGACGTTGATCCCCAAAATGGGCATTTCCCGTTCGTTGATGGATTGTACGGTGCGCAGGATGGTGCCGTCCCCGCCGAAAACCAGCAGCATTTCGCTGGCGTCCAGCATCTCCGCTTCCGGCATCACATTGATGGCCGGGTGGCCGGTATTGGCCCAGGAGTGTTCGACGAACGCTTCGGGAACGTTGAGTTTCTGCCCGGTAACCTCGAACCAGCTCAGAATCCCCGGGAGGGCTTCCCAGAAACGTTCCTTGGTAAAGTTGGCAAAAAGGCCAAAATTCACGCGGATGGCTCCGATTGTTTTTTTGAATCCCGGGATGTCCTGTTCGTCATCCCGTTAACTACAATTTCACTTTCGTGATTGTGCGCTTTGGCGGTTACTTGCCCGGATGCTGCTTTCAGCGCCTGGCGTCAGTTAGAATCTATGCCTGCCCGCCCGGGTTGTCAAGAATTGAATAGCACCGCCTTATATGCGGCGGGGCTTGTTTTTATTCGGATCCCGGGGCGGTTTTTGGCGCAATTTACGCGCCCAGCCGATGGTTATTCCGGTGAGCAGGACCGGGGTATTTCGGACGCTCTCCAGCCCAAAGCCCATAAAGCCGCGCAGGCGGAAGGTGGTGCCTTGCATTTGCACCCCGCTGCGAAGCCCGAGAACATTGATCCCAAAGGGCTCTCCCAGGGAAAAAAGGGCCTCTCCGCTGCCGTACACCGCCAGATGATCCCGCCGGTAAAAGCCACCCAGGGTGATGCCCTCTCCGTTGGAGCCCCATATTTTACGTTGAAGGATAATTTCCATGTTCAGGGAGGCATTGACGGCAGTCGTCAGGAAAAAGGATGAGCCCAGGCGAGTGGTAAAGTCCAGTCCGGCCCCGACCCCCAGGGCGCCCAGGGAGAGGCCGATCCCGGTATGGGGCCCGCGCCGGAAGGTCATCCCCAAAATGGAATAATGCCCCATCCAGGCGCTTTCCAGTTCCCGGTAACCCCCGCCGGTGGGCGTCGAATAGCGGCCCGCCAGCTCGCGCGAGTATAGGTTTCGGGCGATTGCCATGTTTGCGCTGCTGAGTTTTGGGGGGCCGGTTTGGGGAAAGGGGGCCGTTCCGAAGACCACCTCTTCGCTGGTCGGGGGATGCAGGGCGCAGGAGGAAAAGAGCAACCCGAAAAAGAGGACCGTCAGAATAAAACGTAGAATGCGCAGCAAGTTTCCCCTCCCATCGTCGGACAAAACGCTGTAAGAAGTTTAACCTACTGCAACTTAACAA
>JAGRBF010000601.1 GCA_020434205.1 Calditrichota bacterium
AAAAATCCTAAGTTGCTAATTTTATTTGTTTTATGTTGTAATACTCTCCAGTCTTTTGCAGCCTGATCAAAGGATCAAAGGATCAAAGGATCAAAGGATCAAAGGATCAAAGGATCAAAGGATCAAAGGATCAAAGGATCTAAGGATCAAAGGATCAAAGGATCAAAGGATCAAAGGATCAAAGGATCAAAGGATCAAAGGATCAAAGGATCAACTCAGAAAACTTCCGCCAGGCGGGAATGATGGGCTTTTTGCCCCAGATCGTAAAACTCGCAGAAACTCATGATCAGGGGGCGCCAGCGCTCCGGGTCGACATGATGACGCCGCTCCGGATTGAGAATGTTCTCCTCGAAATATCCCGCCACCACCGTGGCTTCCACTGCCGCCGCGCCGTGACCCTCCTCTCCGAGATAGTGAATATGGCGGACGTTCGCTTCCAGCTGAATAGGGCATTCCAGAACCCGGGGCGGCCGAACCGTCTCGGAGGCAAGCGGGGTTAATCCGGCCCGGGAAAACTTATCCGGCACGTGCTCGAAACCCATCTTGATCTTGTAATCCGGCAGGGGATTTTTTCCGGTGGTCAGCGCCAGGCGGTCTACCGCGGCAACCATGTCCGCGGAGGGAATGTTGAGCACGCATTGGCCCTCGCGTTTCAGGTTTTCCACGGTTTTGGATCTGGTGCCCATGCCGAACATGCAGGCATGCCCCAGCCACCAGGCTGAGGAAATGGGGGCCAGATTGGGGCTGCCGTCTTCGTTAAGGGTGCTGATCAGCACCACCGGAGTTCCCAAATACAAAATTTTGGGTAATAATTTTTGATGCACGGGGCACGCTCCTTATCTTTCAGTATTCGTTCAGCCTATTTTAACAATTGACCCGCTGGCAGACCCACCCGATCCTTGCGTTTTTTTTCGTCCCGGCAAAAAAGAGGATCTTCCCGGCGCTAATTTTCGTATTGTTACGGATAGCCAACCCTTATCACCGTTATCCAGGAGGACCTTATGCAAGCGGCCAGATTGTTTCTGATTTCGGCAGCCCTGATGATTTCATCCCTGATTGCCCAGGATTTTTCCCAATGGCGGGGAGAAAAACGGGACGGTCACTTTCCGGAAAAAAAACTGCTCAAGGAATGGCCAGAAGGGGGACTGCAGAAATTGTGGTCGGTGGAAAACCTGGGCATGGGGTATTCCTCGGCAACCGTGGTCGGGGACATGGTTTACACCACCGGCAAAAAAGAAAGCATGGAAGTGCTGACCGCCATGGATATGGCTGGCAAGATCCTCTGGGAACTCCCCTACGGCAAAGCCGCCGCCAATAACGGTTTCCCGGCTGCCCGCACCACCCCCACTTATGACGGCGGCCGGCTTTACCTGATCAGCGGCAACGGCGAGGTGGTTTGTGTGGATCCCGCCCGGCAGAAGGTGCTCTGGACGGTGGATGCCTTTACCCGCTTCAATGGCCAAAAAGGCACCTGGGAAACCGCAGAAACACCTCTGGTGATCGACAATAAGGTGATTTACACCCCGGCCGGAGACCAAACCACCGTGGTGGCCCTGGATAAAAACAGCGGGGAAACGGTCTGGACCAGCCCCACCCTCAACGATGTTTCCGCTTACGTTTCCCCCATTCTGGTGCGATATGCCGGCAAAGATATGATCGTCACCGTTACCGCGCGTTACCTTCTGGCGGTTAATGCCGCCGACGGCAAATTGCTCTGGAAATTCGATTACGCCGCCCAGGAAGGTCTCAACGGACCGGCCGACGCCTCCCAAATCAACTGCAACAGCCCCGTCTACCACGACGGCCGCATTTTCGTAACCAGCGGCTACGACCACACCGGATTGCAGGTGAAGCTGCACGAGGATGGCATGGGGGTGGATCTGGCCTGGAGCGCCCCGGTGCTGGATACCCATATCGGCGGGGTGGTGCTGGTGGACGGCTACCTCTACGGCTCCAACTGGATCAACAACCGCAAGGGCAACTGGGTTTGCCTGGATTGGGAAACCGGGGCCCTGCAATACGAAGAACCCTGGCACAACAAAGGCTCAATTGTCGCCGCGGACGGCATGATCTATTGCTACGAAGAAAAACGCGGCAATCTGGCCCTGGTGCGACCCAACCCCGAAAAATTCGAGGTGGTCAGCAGTATGCAGATTGAGCAGGGTGAGGGTCCCCACTGGGCCCATCCGGTTATCAAAAACGGGGTTCTGTACATTCGCCACGGAGAAGTGCTGATGGCCTTTAAGGTGAAGGCGGCCAGCTAGCATGTTCATCAGCGCGCTCAGCCTGTTTAAAATCGGCATCGGTCCTTCCAGCTCCCATACCATGGGCCCGATGGTGGCGGCGGTGGATTTCCTGAAGCGGGTCGGCGAATTTGCCGGCACCGCAGCAACCCCGGTCGATCACATTCAATGCACCCTCAAGGGCTCCCTGGCTTTTACCGGAAAAGGCCATGCCACGGACAAGGCGGTGGCCCTCGGGTTGCACGGCTATACCCCCGACGGGCTGGCCAAAGAGCGGGTCGGGGAGCTGGTGGCGGAGCTTTTTACCCGCCATCGTATTGTCCTGAACGAACACCAATCCCTGCGCTTTAATCCGGAGACGGATATTGTTTTCGATTTCGGCGATCCCCTCCCGGAACATCCCAACGGGATGATCTTCGAGCTTTTCGATGCGGAAAAATCCGTGGTGCTGAAGGAAACCTACTTCTCCATCGGGGGCGGATTCATCAATACCAAAGATGAAATCGAAAACCTGCGCGCCCCGTTGCAAATGGAACCGGGGAGCCGCTATCCCTACCCCTTTGCCTCCGCCAAAGCCATGCTGGATATGTCCCACGAAAGTGGGCTGTCCATTGCCGATATGAAGCGGCAGAACGAGTATATTCACCTCAGCGAAGATGAATTGAACCGCGGTCTGGACGCTATCTGGGAGGCGATGGTGGCCTGCATCAACAACGGGCTGCAGGCGGAAGGCATTCTGCCGGGAGGCCTGAACGTGCAGCGCCGGGCCAAACACCTCTATACTCAGTTGCGCAACGACCCGGCCATGGCGGACCAGATCGACTGGCTGTGCACTTACGCCATGGCGGTTAATGAAGAAAACGCCGCCGGGCACATGGTGGTTACCGCACCGACCAACGGAGCGGCCGGGGTTATTCCCGCGGTGCTGTATTACATGGTTCAGCACGAGCACTCCAGCCGCAAACAGATCCACGATTTCCTGCTGACCGCCGGCGCCATCGGGGGACTGATCAAACATCGCAGCTCCATTTCCGGCGCCGAAGTGGGCTGCCAGGGTGAGGTCGGCTCGGCTGCGGCCATGGCTGCCGCGGGATTGTGCGCCATCCACGGCGGCAGCACCCGCCAGATCGAGGACGCCGCGGAAATGGCCCTGGAGCATCACATGGGGATGACCTGCGATCCGGTGCGCGGACTGGTGCAGGTGCCCTGTATCGAGCGCAACGGTTTCGGGGCGGTAAAAGCCTATACCGCTGCCCTTCTGGCCAAAAAAGGCAGCGGCAGCAAGATCATGCCGCTTGATAATTGCATCGCCGCCATGAAGGAAACCGGCCTGGAGATGTCTCACAAATACAAGGAAACCTCTCTGGGCGGGCTGGCGGTGAGTGTTACGGAATGTTAGAGGCGCCTGCGGGGTAGCGCCTGCGGCGTAGCGCCTGCGGCGCGTGTCGGGGTGTCGGGGTGTCGAGGTGTCGAGGTTAGCGATCTGTTAACCGCGATTAGCGATTAGCAAATATTCTGTGCCGGGAAATTCTTAGGATCGAAGGATCTTCTGATCATTATCCTTCGCCGAAGGCGGAAACCATCCAACCATTATTATGACATTAAAACGAGGAGCGCGTATGAGCGAAGGTCCGAATTTGCCCGGGAAGGTTGAAGTACCCATTCCCCAGGAAGCATTTGATTGGTACGATGAGTATGCCCACGGGCTGATCGACCGGCGAACCTTCCTGGCCCGCCTGTCCACCATTACCACCGCCACCCTCACCATGGCGATGTTGTTGCCCGCCCTGTTGCCGGATTACGCCCTGGCGGAGCAGGTCTCCTTCAACGATCCGGACATCAAAGCCAATTACCTGACCTTCCCCTCGCCCAACGGACACGGCGAAGGCCGGGGTTATTTCGTAAAGCCCACCGCACTTAGCGAAAAAGGGCCGGTGGTGCTGGTGATCCACGAAAACCGCGGCCTTAATCCGTATATCAAGGACGTGGCGCGGCGCCTCGCCAAGGCGGGGTTCGTGGCCTTTGCGCCGGATGCTTTGCATCCGCTGGGCGGTTATCCGGGAAATGATGACGAGGGCCGTTCTCTGCAGCGCTCCATGGATCGCGCCAAAATCGAGCAGGATTTTATCGCCGCGGCCGGATTCCTGAAATCCCATGAGCTGAGCAACGGCAAGCTGGGGGCAGTGGGGTTCTGCTTCGGCGGCTATGTGGTCAATATGCTGGCGGCGGCCATTCCGGACACCCTGAACGCCGGGGTGCCTTTTTACGGAACGCCGGCCGCCAAAGAAATCCGCAAGAACATCAAGGCCCCCTTGATGATCCAGCTGGCGGAGCTGGACACCCGGGTCAACGCCAGTTGGCCGGAGTACGAAGAAGATCTGAAGGCCAACAAGGTCGACTACACCATGCACATGTATGCCGGCGCCAACCACGGGTTTCACAACGACTCCACCGGGCGCTACGATGAGGAAAAAGCGGAGCTGGCCTGGCAGCGCACCCTGGACTTTTTTAAGAAGCACCTCGGATAAGCTGTTGAATTGCGGTTGGTCTGATGGATACGCCTACAGGACTAAGGCCGCTTGGCCAGCAATACCGCCACCGGTCCCAAAGTGCGCATGGCGAAGTGGCGCAGATAGCCGCTGGCGGGGCGGACCGGGCTCTGGTCGGGGAGCGATGCGGCCAGATCGGGCTTCATCACCTGTTCGGTAAAGGCCTCGATAATCTCCCGGTTTTTAACCACCACCGCCGTTTCCTGATGGGAGGTGTAGCTGAGGTAATCGAAGTTGGAAGAGCCCAATACCAACTGCTTCCCGTCCACCAGCATGGCCTTGAGGTGGGTCATGCCCTTCTGATAGAGATGAAGATCGAGGCCGGCCCGGGCGCATTCCCAGCGGGTGTATTTGCCGAGGCTTTCCTTGTTGTTGTTCTGCGGGGAAACGATGGTCACCTTTACCCCGCGCCGCCGCGCTTTGCCGAGACGGCCGTAAAAGGGAAAGGACAGGTAAGGGCTTTCGATGAAGATGCTTTCCCGGGCATTGTCGATCATTTCCAGAATGGCCCCGAAGCGGGCGCGATTGGTGCTGCCGTCAAAGCAGTGAAGGGTCAGCTCGGGAAAGCGCCGCGAGGCCCCGATATTTTTGCCGATCCAGGTATTCAGGAAATCGTCCTCCAGAAACTGTCCCACCGCTTCATCTTCGATGCGCAGCATCAGATCGTGCCAGTCAAAATTGTGATCGCTGAAATTGATGCCCCCGATGTAGGCGATGTGCCCATCCACCAGCACCAGCTTTTTGTGATTGCGGGATAAAAAACGGGACATCAGCAGGCCGGCCGGGTTGGTAAACTGAACCTGGACATTGTTTTTGCGTAGCTCGCGGATCATCTCGTGGGTGGCCCGCACTTCCGCCTGCAAATCGGGGTCCCGCCGGTTAGCCGGGGCCGGCAAAAACCGATCGTTGATGATGTAGCGGGTGAAGGAATCCACCAGAATCCGGGTATCCGGCAATTGTTTGCGAATCAGCAGGTCGCTCAATCCCCTGCCGGCGGAATCGCCTTCAAAGGAGAGGGTTTGCACGTAGACCGACTGCCGGGCGTTTTCGATATCCCGTTGGCACTGGTGCCAAAAAGCCGGCGAATCTACCAGTAGTGAGAGTTTCATTGGCCCAAACTTAAAGGGGCCGGGCCATTTTTACAAGACATTGTAGATTGAGTGACCCCGGAGGTTGCCCATCGCGTGTGCCCTTTTTTCAGATAGTGGGGAAACAAGGCCCATTTGAACCGTAAAACTCAAATAAAACCTGAATTTTGCCCGGTTTTTTCCTTTCTTGTTGTTGTCCTAAATCTTAACCGGAGATATACCTGAATATGCCCCAATCGCCCAAATACATCCTTCTGATCAGCATTCACGGATTAATTCGGGGCCATAATCTGGAATTGGGACGGGATCCGGATACCGGCGGGCAAACCAAATACGTGCTGGAACTGGCCCAGACCCTGGCCGAACATCCGGGGGTGGAACAGGTTGACCTGATGACCCGGGTGGTGGCCGATCCCCAACTCAGCGCCGATTATGCCCGTCCCCTCGAAAAAATTGCCGCCAAAGGGCAAATCGTTCGCATCAAATGCGGAGAGGATGCCTATATCCGCAAGGAGGAGCTGTGGGATTTCCTTGATAATTTTGCCGATAACGCCCTCGACTATCTCAAATCCCAAAATCGCCTTCCGGACATTATTCACAGCCATTATGCGGATGCCGGTT
>JAGRBF010000602.1 GCA_020434205.1 Calditrichota bacterium
TGAAAACAATTTAGCTTATTTTCTGATGTTAATGCTATTTCTCAGCAGACTGTCGAGCGTGTTGAGTCTGTTTGAGACCTCCGGACCGTCACCCCGGTAAGTCTTAGGCCGGGGCGGGATGACGAAGTAGCCTTCAACCCTTAAGCCCGTTAATCACCGGCGAGGTCCCGCAGGGCCAGCAAAATAGCCCCGATCCCGGAATTGATCGAATAAACCGCCAGCTCCGGAAGCAGCACATTCAGGCCGATCAGGGCGATGCCGCTGATTCCCGAGGCAATGCCGCGGCGGATATTTTTGCGCAGGTGTTTCTTGGGTTTGCGGGGTAGGTTCAGGCTGTTGTCGAAGGCGCGGATAAATTTGGCGTGAGTATTCTCGAGGGCTTCCCGGAGGTCCGCGCAACTGGCAATCTTTCGCCCTTCGGGCAAATCCGCCAGCATTACCAAGCGGTCCATCAGGTTGCTGTCGAACCCGGCGCGATTGAGCAGGGTTTTTTCCTGGCGAACAAAACCCGGGGGAAAGGAAGGTCCTCCCGGCTTTTCCCCGGCGATCTGCTCCAGCTGGCGATCCAGCCAGGGGGCAAACACCGGGTCCTGCAAAATGCCGGTTACCCTTTCCAACTGTTCATCCACGGCCTGCCGGGCCTGCTCTTTGTCCGGGGACGATTTCAAAAGGGCTTGATAAGCCTTTAACAAATTTTTCAACGCGCTCACGAAAGCATTCAAGGGGACCTGCATATCCACTCTCCTGTTGGGCTAAAATTTCCAGGGGGATAAGCGCTCGAAGGGAGGTCTGGCGGGCTAAAGGCGGAATCCCCCGGGTAAGGGATTCGAAACGAGGACAAAGAGCGATCTTGCTCCTGCGACAATATATTCTTCAAACGATGGAGGGATTGCGGCAGTTCCTTTTCCGGGGAAGCGGGAGCAGAATTCCTGGTTTGAGGGGCATAAAACAACCGGGGACAGAGGCAAAATCCTGTCCCCGGCCAAACAATCACCAATAAAAGGGCTCTGATGGACCGTCAATTATGCTTGGTCTGGTTGGGACCTCTTGCCCGTCACCCCGGTATGCTTTTGGCCGGGGTCCATGCCCAACGTCCCGATGGATCCCGGCCAGTCACCCCGGTATGTCTTAGGCCGGGGCGGGATGACGAACAGATCATAATTGACCCACGCCCTAGAAAGGCTTGAAAATGGCCAGCCAGGCGGCCAGGCCTCCCAGGACCAACACAATGGCCCAATTGAGCGGTCCGCTGCCGGGATATTTGCGCATGCGGACCAAACTGAGGGCGGCGATAACCCAGATCACCATTTTAATGATGACCCAGACGGGGAAACCCACCCCCAGGCGGGCCAACATGCCGAAGCCGGAAATAAATAACAGCAGCAGTCCCACCCCGTGGGCAATGGCGATATACTTCTTCAGATCGCCGCCGTCGCTTTTGAGGACCCCGCGCAGAATGGCCGCGCCAAACGCACTGAACAGGCTCATCAGTCCCAACACATGGAAAAAATCATAGAATTCGAAAGACATACTTCCTCCGGTAAAAGGGAAAAACGGAAACCAATTGGATCTGTTTTATAACAGTTGTGCCGGATAAATATAACCGCCGCGCCTTTTACACCCAATTAAACATTTAACTTCGCCGGAATCTTAACCGATAATACAGAGGCAAGAAGGCTGCCTTTTCCGGGATTCGCCATCCCGGGACACACTCCGGACGGGTCTGCCGGGCAGCGACGAAAAAGGATTTTCATGCGGACGGAATCATGTCTTCTCAAAGCTGCTCAAAAACAACACCCCGGTCTTCCGCGCCGGAACGGTTGTTAGGCCTGCTGAGCAGCCTGCCGGCCTTCAACGCCTCCCCCGAAGAGTTTCAATGGCACCTGCAAAACCTTCCGGAAGTGCTGAATGTCCCCGCGGCATTGCTGCTGTACCGCACCGCAACCGGGGCTCCCTTCAGCGCCATGGCACTGGGTGAGCTCTCCCCGCCGGACGCCCCAACCCTGGAAACCCTTAGCGCTGCTATCGACCGTTCCGGGTACCCGTCCGCTTTGTCGAAGGATCGCCGGTTCCTGGCGAATTTGCTGCCGGAAAACGCCCGGCGCTGGCAACTTTACACCTCCGCCAATCAACTGGTAGCGCTTTTATGCGCAATCGGGGCAAAATCTCCCCACAAACACCGCAGCGCTATTGCCTTTTTTCTCAACCTGCTCGAGCAGAAACTTCCCCTCGGTAAACCCACCGCCACCCCGCTGCTGGTGGGCTTATGGGACGCCATCCCCGATCCCCTTTATTTTAAAGATCGCCACGGGATTTTCCGGGATTGCAACCAGGCCTTTGCCGAAACGCACCGCTTAACCCGAAGGGAAATTCTGGGCAGGAATGCCCCCCAGCTATTCGGCGATTCCGCCCTGCCGCTGCTGGCCGAGGAAGAGATCGTGCTACACGACGGCCATGAAAAAAAATTCCGCGAACGCATTCCCCGCCCGGACGGC
>JAGRBF010000603.1 GCA_020434205.1 Calditrichota bacterium
TCCCGGCCTAAAGATTGCCGGGATGACGAACAGGACTCACCATAATTGACAGTCTACTAGCGCAATTTATAATTGGGACTTTCCTGGGTGATTTCCACATCATGGGGATGGCTTTCCCGCATCCCGGCCCCGGTGATCTTGACAAACTGGCCGTCGCTTTTCAGCTTGGCCACGGTAGGACAGCCGGTATAACCCATGGCGGCGCGCAGGCCCCCCATAATCTGATAAATGGTGTCGCCCACCGGTCCGCTGTAAGGCACCCGCCCTTCGATGCCTTCGGGAACCAGCTTTTGCGCTTCGTTCACTTCGGATTGAAAATAGCGGTCCTTGCTGCCCCTTTTCATGGCCCCGATGGAGCCCATACCGCGCACTTGCTTGTAACGGCGCCCATCCAGCAGAATAGTTTCTCCCGGACTTTCTTCGGCTCCGGCGAACAGGCTGCCCACCATCACCGAATCGGCCCCGGCGGCAATGGCCTTGGCCACATCGCCGGTGTGTTTGATGCCCCCGTCGGCAATAATGGGGATTCCCGCTTCCTTACAAACCTTGTGCACCTCCATGATGGCGGTAATCTGGGGAACCCCGATCCCGGCCACAATGCGGGTGGTGCAAATGGAACCCGGCCCGATACCGACCTTCACAGCAGCGGCGCCGGCGGCGATCAGGTCTTCGGCTGCGCGCCCGGTGGCGATATTCCCGGCGATGATTTCGGTTTGGCAGGATTGTTTCAGCAGGCGCACCGTTTCCAGGACCTTCTCGGAATGTCCGTGGGCGGTATCCACCACAACAACATCCACCCCGGCTTTGATCAGCGCTTCGGCGCGTTTGAGCCCCGCTTCCCCAACCCCAACCGCGGCGCCCACCCGCAGGCGGCCGAACTGGTCCTTGCAGGCATTGGGATAGGTTTCTTTCTTCTGAATATCTTTGACGGTAATAAGGCCTTTGAGGTTGCCGCGGGCATCCACCACCAGCAGTTTTTCAATGCGGTGTTTCTGCAAAATGGCTTTGGCATCGTCCAGGGTGGTGCCTTCCGGCACGGTGATCAGCTTTTCATGGGTCATCAATTTGCCAATCGGCTGATCGAGATTTTCCTCGAAACGCAGGTCCCGGTTGGTGATGATCCCTTCCAGGCGGGTTCCGCTAACCACCGGGATGCCCGAAATATGGTAGCGCTCCATAATGTTGAGAGCGTCGCGCAGGGAATGTTCCGCAGACAGGGTAATGGGATCGATGATCATCCCGCTTTCGCTGCGTTTGACCCGGTCGATCTGATCGGCTTGTTCTTCCAGGGTGAGGTTTTTATGGATAATCCCCAGACCGCCGGACCTGGCCAGGGCAACAGCCATTTCCCATTCGGTTACGGTGTCCATGGCAGCGGATAGAATCGGGGCATTGAGGCGGATATTGGCGGTTAACCGGGTGCTGAGATCCGCTTCGGCCGGCAAAAGGGAGGAACGGGCCGGCAACAACAGCACATCGTCAAAGGTCAGACCTTCATACAAAACTTTGTCCATCTTGGCATCCTCTGTTTAGGGCGTATTGACAGTTAGAGAACGCGGCAATTTTTCCGGTTGTCAACACGCCCGTTTAGCCGCGAAATTTAATATCGAAAGGATGCTCTGGCAACGGCTTTCCCAAATCAGTCGCCTCCGGGGGCTTTCAGGCGGGGTTGTCCAATTCGTGGGGCGGAATGAGGGTTTTGTGCTTCAGGTAATAATTGAGGGATTTTTCCCAGACGGTCATGAAGTTTTTATAGTAAACCTCATCCATTTTTTCGAGATCATTTTTGGCGTTTTCCGAAAAGGCGGTGTAACTGTAACGGATTTCCGCAACGGTTTTTTCGGGTGAATTGTCGTCGCTCAGGTGAATATCGATCAGGGTGCTCATGTAGCCGGGAATCAGCTTGTGAAATTGAATACGGCATTTTTCCGGCTGGTAATTGGTGACCACCCAGATCGCCTCTCCCCCACTTTCATTCATGAAAAAAACACATTCTTTTTCGGCAAAACCGCTGTTGGTAAGCACGGTAAGGGGATTCCATTCCGGAACCCACTCCTCTTCCCTAACCGGGCAAAGGAGCGGAAAGGCGGTTTCCTTGCGGACCGGCCATCGCTGAATACCGGTGTGGGTAACGCGGGAAGGTTTCTTAATGATCATACAACTCCCGGAAACGTTTGAAATGCAGGTGATTGCTAAAAAGTTAAAAAAATGATTTTGGGTGGGTTTGAGTTTTGGCACAGAATCCCGAAAAAAAAACCTTTAATTGCAAGCGTCTAAGCCGATCCTGTACAGATCTTTTTAATGCCCAAGACGTAACAGAGGACCCTCATGGCTACCACCAAATGTGCCAAATGCGGTACCGAAAACATGGCAAGCAGCTGGCGTTGCCGCAATTGTTCCAGCATTTTGCGGGTCTCCACCGACCAGAGCAAAAAAGC
>JAGRBF010000008.1:0-2081 GCA_020434205.1 Calditrichota bacterium
GCCAGGATTTTGGCGTAAACGCGGTAGTGGTAAAGTTGACCGTCGTTTAACCCGTTGTCGAGGTAATTAACGATCCCGCCGCCGGCCACGGAGTCGATGAGCACCGAATCCCGCAGGATGAACAGCCGGAATTCCCCGCCGGTCAGGGTATCCCCGTTGGCGTAATGGGTGGGCGAGCCGATCAAAAGCTGCATTTGGGTGGGAGAGGTGTAATCGCTGTAAATCTCCAGGGAAATCGGGGGATTGGGGCGCGGCTGATGGGGATCGGTGAGCTCGGCCACCGCCTGCAGGTAAGCGGCATAAGCGTCGATTCGCCCGGCTCCGTAGCGGCTGTCCCGCCCGGCCGGGCCCTTGTCCACCGCTGTAGTTTGCAGGATACGGGCGATGTCGGCCGGTTCCAGATTGGGATTAGCGCTGAGAATTAATGCCGCCGTTCCGCCGGTGTGGGCGGTGGCGCTGGAGGTGCCGCTAAAACCGCCGTAGCCGGAACCGTTGATCAGCGAGCGGGTGTTTTCCCCGGGCGCGCTGAGGTCCGGTTTAAGCAATCCCCGGGAGCCCGCCCGGGTTTCGTAGGGATAATCGCGGTAGCGCTGGGGCATGTCGTACGGAAAAGCGGGGTGGTTGGCGCGAACGTCCTCCCAGGCGGCCGGACCGTATGGGGAGGCATTGTTGATAACGTCGGTGCTGGCGTCCACATTGCCGACCCCCAGAACCGAGCTGACCCCGCCCACCGGGTCCTGCTCCGGATGCAGCCAGGGGGAGGGGGAATTACCGGGCGCCGCGATGTTGAAGGGCACCGGAGCATTGGTGAGATTGCCCCCGTCGTTGCTGGTGGAATTGGTGCGCAGAATCCCCGCCGCCAGTTCCATGTCGGTCATTTCCCGGAAGAGGGGATAATTGGGCTGGGGGGAAAAATACCATTTGTAGCTCACCGAACTGGTGATCAGGTCCGCCCCGTTGGCGATGGCGTATTGGGAGGCTTCCCAGTAGGTGGTTTGGGTGGGCTGGTCGACCCGCAGGTTCATCAGCCTGGCCCGCGGCGCCACCCCGGTTTGGGTGCCGTTGGTGCCGTCTCCCGCCACGATCCCGGCGGTCTGGGTGCCGTGGCTGTCCCCCGGATTGTCCGGATTGTTGTTGTTGGCTACAAAATCCCAGCCGATCAGGTCGTCGACGTATCCGTTGCCGTCGTCGTCGCTGCCGTTGAGGTCCCCGCTGTCAAAAACCCAGGCCGAGCCGTTCCACTCCAGGGTAACCCCGTCCCCGTCGGCATCCTCTCCCGGATTGTGCCAGATGTTTTTGATGAGATCGGGATGTTTCCAGTCCGTCCCCCGGTCTATATTGGCCACCAGCACTCCCTGACCACTGTCCCCGGCGGCCCAAACCTGCGGGGCGTTGATGCGCAGAAGACCGGGCTGCAGGTCCAAAACTCCCAGCGGGGCCTGTGGGGACGAATCGTCCGGATTGGCCGGAGATTCCGCGGGATAAGCGCTATCGTAGAACAGCCCTTCGATTTCCGGGAATTGATGGGCCAGGATCTCCAGGATGTCGGCGCGGGCCCGAAACGCCACGCTGTTGAGCAGCCAGATCACCCGGATATTTTCCACCGCCCCGGTTGCCTCGGCCTGATGTAAAAAAGCCAAAAGGGAGGATTGGGTCAGTTGGGCATGCGTTTTCAGGCGGTTTACCACCGCTTGCTGACGGGATTTGCGCGGCAGACGACCCTTTTCCAGGGTGAGGATCTCCAGGGTCAGGCGATCTGCGAGAACCGCATAGGCGTCAATGGTCGCACCGGGTTCTGCCTGGCTCATTTGCGTCCTGAGCGCGGGATCGACCACGGTGGTTTGTTGGGGAAGGCGCTCTGCCGGGATCGTGCCGGAAAGGCACAACAGCAGCGCAAGGGCCAGGGCTTTTTTGAATCGGACCAAAACGGACCCTCCTGAGGCTTTGGTTTTGAAGGTTGCCCCCCGCTCACCGTTGGGCGGATTAAGGGCCTTCCGGATATTTTCTGCGGGGTTAGGGCGTGTTGATAATTAGAAAATTGAGTGAATTTTAGTGAATTTTTGGGTCTCTAAAGGCGCTTT
>JAGRBF010000008.1:2178-2382 GCA_020434205.1 Calditrichota bacterium
AGATGATTATCAACACGCCCTAGCAGTGGCTGATAACAACATAAGCCCAAAAGAGAGGGGCCGGGTGTTTACATTTCATTTACATTTTTTTGATTCCCACCCAAAAATGATAGGGCCGGCCGGAAAGCGGCGGTATGATATGGAGAAGACACCATTCGGAGCCAGACGCTCCACAACCCAACCCGACCGGGAATCTGATGCACT
>JAGRBF010000008.1:2499-2681 GCA_020434205.1 Calditrichota bacterium
ATTGAATATCATTTTAATGCCGCGCAAACGCACGTGCTGTGCCTGAGCGCCGGCAAAAAGGGAAAAGCCCCGGCTTTCCCGCAGGAGCCCCTGCACTTTGTGGTCTGCGAGGTTGCCTCGGGTGGGGTTTTGCTGGAGGACCGCATGGATCTGGGGAAAGTTTTTTGGCTGGACGATTCCCG
>JAGRBF010000009.1:0-2331 GCA_020434205.1 Calditrichota bacterium
CTACCGGATCGAGGAACTGCCCGCTCCGGTGCTGGGACGGGATGAGGGGCTGGCCTACCAGTACGAGTGGAAGGAAAATGCAGGAAAGGTGACCATCAACCGCCAGTTTATTCGCCGCCAAACGGTTTTTGAGGTCAAGCAATACAAGGACCTGCGCGGTTTCCTCGATCGCATCGTCGACGCGGATCAGGGACAGATGGTTATCGCCAGGGGCACTTCCGGCGCGGGGAATTCCCCCGCAGAAGGCAGCACCCCCGGAAATTAAGCGGGGGGCTTCCCTCATCTGAGATCTCCAATCCATACAGTTCGGGCATATCCGGCCCGGACTGATTTTTCCGGCTGAGAAAATACGGGTATTACCATGCTGGCACGGCTCACTTTAAACACAAAGAATATACTGCTTGGCGGATTGAGCATGCTGATCTGCACCCTTTTGGGGGCCCAGGATCTGCCACTTTTAACAACGGATGCAGACGCCCTCATCGCATCGGAAACCATCCGTTACACCATAGACGAAAACTTAAACGGTCGCCACGAGGTCGACCTTAACGTATTTATTTTCAACAAGGACGGTCAGCCTTACGGCAATTTTTCGGATTTTTCCAATTCCTTTCGGCGCCTGGACGATCTGCAGATTGTCGTTTACAACAGCGCGGGCAAGGAGGTTAAGAAGCACAAAAAAGGGGAAATGACCTCGACCTCAACTTCCGATGGCATGATCATCGCGCCGGATTATCAGAATCACGAATTGCTGCACCGCCCGGATCTGTATCCTTACCGGGTGAACATCCGCTACGCTTTCAACACCCGCTCCCTGTTTTTCTGGCCGGCCTGGGACCCCCAGAGAGGGGATATCCGGGTTCTCAAGAGCACCTATATTCTGGAGGTGCCGGAAGGTTTTTCCTTTGACCGTTTCCAAACCGGAGAGGTCCCGGACCCGGTTCAAACAACCGCGGGCGGCAGGCAGGTGTATACCTGGGAAGCCCGCAATATTGAGGAGATGCGATGGGAATCCCGCATGCCCCGTCAGGATCGCTTTCAATTCGGGATCAGATTCCGGCCGGACAACTTCACCCTTGGCAATTCCCGCGGGAAAATGACCAGTTGGCAGGAGTTCGGGACTTGGTACAACCGGCTGATGAGCGGGCGGAGCGTCCTGTCCGAAGCGGCGCAGGCGCATATCCTCGCTCAGGTATCGGAAACGGACAGTCCTCGCCAAAAGGTCCGCAAACTCTACGAATTTCTGCAGCGAGACACCCGCTACGTCTTTGTTCTTCTGGGCATTGGGGGCTGGCAGGCCCATCCTGCCGAAGATGTTTTCGCCAAAAAATTCGGCGATTGCAAAGACCTCTCCAATTATATGGTGACCATGCTTAATCTGGCTGGCGTGCCAAGCCACCTCGCTCTGGCCTTAACCCGGGATCGCGGCCTGACCAATCCGGATTTCCCGAGCAACCAGTTTAACCACTGCATTGCCATGGTTCCTCTGGAGGCGGATACCCTGTGGCTGGAGTGCACCGCGGATCTTACCCCCTACAACGATCCGCCCAACAGCATCGAGGGGATCAATGCCTTGTTGATAACCGGGGATGGCGGCCGCATTATCCGGACCCCCGAAAGTTCCCCCGGCGCCAACCTCTGGCAAAGCAGACTGATGGGAGAATTGCAGCGCACCGGGGACATCGCCCTGAGCGGACGGATCAGCTTTTCCGGGGAACAGGCTCTGGACATTCGCTCCAAACTGGACAACCTGCGCCGGGAAAAAAGGAAGGACTACCTGCGCAGCCTTACCGGCGGGGAGTTGCCGGCCTTTAGCATCGACACGGTAGCGATTCGCAATCTGAACACCAATCTAACCGAGCCGCTGATTCTCGATTATACCGGCCAGGGCAAACACTACGCCAAAACTTCCGGCAGCCGGATATTCTTCAACCCCAATATTCTGCAGCGCCATTCCCGGGACGGTTTCCCGGATGAGGATCCGCAGGAACGCCGTTTCGATTATGAATACCCCTACGCGTATGCCGATGCCGATACGGTGGTCCTGACCCTTCCGCCCGGTTATTCTCTGGAGCGCGCCCCGGATTCGGTGCGGGTGGACAATGATTTCGCCACCTACAGCACCTTTTTCCATCTGGAAGGACAGACCTTTACCCATATCCGGAAAATGACCCTCAAAAAACGGCTTGTCCCGGTGGAACACTATGGCGAGTATCTGAGCTTCCTGAAATTCATCGCCAAAAACGACAACGAGCTCTATATCCTGAAGCGCTAGTAGTCTGTCAAGTGTGCTTAGTCTGGTTTTCGCCTCTGGACCGTCACCCCGGTATG
>JAGRBF010000009.1:2396-14924 GCA_020434205.1 Calditrichota bacterium
TTACAATTGACAGTCTACTAGGGCGTGCCGGCAATTAGAAAATTTTTTTTGCCCCATTTTGTCACTACATTGATGCGTCCCTTTATCCCTGGCGCCAAACAAACCGGTGACATGCAAAATCCTCTCAAAACAGATATTCCCGAAACCCTGGATCTGATGCGCCACGGCGTTCCGCTGGTGGACGTTCGCACCCCGGCCGAATTTGAAAAAGGCCACATTCCCGGGGCTATCAACCTGCCCCTGTTCAGCAATGAAGAGCGGCATCAGGTCGGTTTAACCTATAAGCAGGAAGGTCGGGAGGCGGCAGTGTTGCTGGGTTTGCAACTGGTGGGACCCCGGCTGGCCGAGCTGGGAAACCGGGCCGGACAAATCGCACCGCAGCGACGGATCGTTTTGCACTGCTGGCGGGGCGGCATGCGCAGCGCCAGCGTGGGCTGGCTGTTGCAGCAATTGCGGTATGAGGTTTTTCTGATCGACGGCGGCTACAAGTCTTTCCGCCACTGGGTCCTGGCCCGCCTGGAAGAGCCGCGTACCCTCCTGATTCTCAGCGGGGCCACCGGAACCGGGAAGACCGATATCCTGCAGGAACTGGGCCACCTGGGAGAATCCGTCATCGACCTGGAAGCCCTTGCTCACCACAAAGGCTCCGCCTTCGGGGCCCTCGGAGAAGAACCCGAACCCACCCAGGAGCACTTCGAGAATCTGCTGGGGAAAAGCCTGGCGGGCATCCCTACCGCCCAGCGGCTGTGGCTGGAAGACGAAAGCCGGCGCATCGGTCGCCGCAATATCCCGCAGCCGTTCTGGCTGCAAATGCGCGCCGCCCCGGTGATCTGCCTGGACCTGAGCCGCGAGCACCGGCGGGACCGCCTGGTGGAAGACTACGGTCATTTTGCCACCACCGACCTTCTGGAAGCCATCAACACCCTCAAAAAACGCCTGGGCGGACAGCGCCACAAAGAGGTGGCCGAGGCCCTGGTAAGCGGGGACCTGGAAAGCTGCATCACCCTGTTGCTGGAGCACTATTACGATCCCGCCTACCGTTATGGCCTGGGGCGGCGCGAGTCCGAGATTGTCGTCGAGATGCCCTGCGACAGCCCGGACCCGGCCGAAAACGCCCGGATCGCCCTGAAAGGCCTGGAGCGCCTGCAGGAGATCATTCCCTGACCCCGCTCGCAGGACTTTGAAGCCCTTGAAGAAGGAGGTTCACCTGCTCCCACCCCGACCACCATTCCGGCAGTCTTAAAACATCCCTGAGCAGCCCATGAATGCAGAGCTAAAACGATTTTTTGAGCAATACGGCGACCTTTCCGAAACAGAAATGGCGTCGCTGGCAGGGTCCTTCAAGCCCAAAAAGGCGACCAAAGGCGAGTTATTGCTAATGCACGGCCAGATTTGCGACCGGCTTTATTTTGTCGATAGTGGCTGCCTGCGGCTCTATTACATCGCCGACGGGGTGGAAATAACGGTCTGGTTTTCCTTCGAGAACAATTCGGCCATCGAACTTTCCAGCTTTCTGAGCGGCGAACCCTCCGCATATTTTCTGGAAGCAATCGAAGACAGCGACCTTTTCTGGCTGTCCAAAAGCGCCCTGGAGGATCTGTACCAGCAACTTCCGGGGCTGCAGCGGATAATGCGGATATTTTGGGAGGACGTTATCCTCAATTTGCTCAGGCGCTTTACCGCCCTTCAAAAAGACTCCGCCGCCAAACGCTACCTGGACCTGATGAAACAACCGTTTTACCTGCAGCGCATCCCCCAGAAATACCTGGCCTCCTACATAGGAATTACCCCCACCTCTCTGAGCAGAATCCGGCGGGAGATTAAGTGAATTTTAATTGCCCTATGGCAATTTATTCCCGGGAATAGTTCTCTAGCTTGGGGCGTGTGGTTGATGCCGGCCGTGGCCACTCAAACGCCGGGATGGGCACTCGCCACAAAATCGCGACGGGTAATGCGATCCTTCACTATCAACAAATCGCGGACTTCGCCCAGGCAACCGTTAATCAGGGAAAAACTGTTAATGCAAATTATCGAGCCCATCAATCTCATGGAAAAATTCGCCATGTTCGGGCAACTCTGGACGCCCCATATTGTCGGTGAGTTAAATGGCCATTACCTCAAAATCTGCAAGATCAAAGGCGATTTTGTCTGGCACAGTCACGACAATGAGGATGAGCTGTTTATGGTTTTGAAGGGAACCCTGCTGATGGATTTCCGGGACGGCCGCACGGTAGCGGTCCGCGAAGGCGAAATTCTCATAGTCCCCAAAGGCACAGAACACCGGCCGCGCACCAACGGCGAACTGGTGTACCATTTATTATTCGAACCGGCATCCACCCGACACACGGGGAAGGTTAACAGCGAGATGACGGTTCAGAAACAACAGTGGATATAAACCGTCTCTAACCGAAGGAAGACCGACCATGTACGACCTGCCGTATCACAAGGAAAACGATCCCCAAATTCTGGCGCAATTTATCAGCCGCTATCCCTTTGCCTTTTTAAGCGGGTGTGACGCGGGCGGCAATCCCGTGGCCACCCAGGTGCCGGTTTTTTACGAAACCCGCAACGGACAAGGTTTTTTGAGCGGTCACCTGATGCGCAACACCGACCACCACAAGGCTTTTCTGGCCAACGATCGGGTGCTGGCGGTTTTCAGCGGTCCCCACGCCTACGTCAGCGCAACCTGGTACAGCAATCCCTTCACCGCCTCGACCTGGAATTACATGAGCGTCCACGCCCAAGGCCGCATTCGCTTTTTGGATAACGAAGCCCTGGTGGAGATGCTTCGTAAAACCACCCTCCATTTTGAGGACGGCAACCGACAGTCCTCTACCATTTACGACAACCTCCCGCCGGACTTCCTGCGAAGGGTGATGCCGGCCATCGCGGCCTTCGAGATCGCGGTAACCAAACTGGACAGCGTTTTCAAACTGAGTCAGGACCGGGATCGGCAAAGCTACCGCAACATCATTGGGAAACTGGAACAGCAGGGCGAAAACGGCCGGGAAATCGCCGCGGAAATGGTCAAAAGAGAAGGACAGGTATTTCCGGAATAACCGGAACAAAATCGCCGGATGGTTTTTTAAAGCGAAAGCACATAAATTTTGAAAAAATGCCCGCCTTGCGGCAATTCCAGCCAAAGGATACCGGTCCATTGCCGGGCGTCCTCCGGGCAGGACCAAAACCAGCGGATTAAACCAGCGGATTCCCCTCATGGCTCACCTAAATCGGATTTTCCTGTTGCTATTTCTGACCGTAACAGCGCGGGCTCAGGAGAGCCCTGTCTACGCATTCACCTTCAATCCCCCTTCCGGAACGGCCTTTGTTCAGGACGAAAAAACCCGCACGGTTACCCAGGTTGCCGGATCGGAAGCTCAGGTTGAGGAGATGAGTTCCAGCACCCGGGTCAAAATGGTGCGGGAGGATGATGGATTTACGGTTCTGGTGCACCCTCTGAGTCTGGAGATTCGCCAAAACGGCCAGATCGTTTCCAACCCCATGGTGGATGTGCTTCAGGAAACCAACTTTACCTACCGGATCAACAACGGTGGAGAGCTGGCCTCCGTAGAAGGGTATCAGCAATTTATCGAGGGGCTGAAGGCCCGGGTTAATCCGCAGTTGGTGGAGCAGGTGCTGTATTCCTACACCGAGGAGACCATGGCTGAGGAAGAGCGGGCGGAATGGCAGCGGCGCTACGGCAATTTTCTGGGGCGCAATGCCACGGTGGGAACCCGCTGGATGTTCCGGGAGCCTTTCCAGCTGCCCAACGGCACCAATAGCTACCACTATACCGTCGTTGAAGTGTCCGGCATGGAGGTTCTGGACGGCCACAACCGTCTGCGCCTGGACTTTTATTATCAGGCCAACCCGGACTCTCTGGCGATACGTTTTCCCGACCAGCCCGAATTACTGGCGGGCCTGACCGATCTGCCGGTGCCCACCTTTCACCTGAGCGGCAGCGGGCACCGCCTTCTGGACCCGGGCACCCTGCTCATTTACCGGGAGGCCTCGGAGAAAGAAATCCGCACCACCGTCAATGTGCCGCGTCCAAGGGCCATGGAAGAGGAGGGCGCCTCTCATGCCGGAACGGAAACACTTAGCGATCCGACCCAGGTGACCATCCGGGAAAGCAGCTCGATTACCTTCCGGTACCGATAAGCGATTCCCCACACCTCTCCACGGTTTATTTAGCGGTGGCAACCCGTCGCTGTGGCCGCGTCAACCCGAAATGAAGCAGGCGGTGGCGCAGTAAGGTCAGATACCCGCTTTGGACCATCAGATCCGCAAACAGCCGCCAGCTCAACCCCTGGCTGGCGCAAACGTAAAGCGGTTCCCAATGGGGATCGAACTTGCCTTTAAAGCGCCGCAATCCCCGGGCATTATAGATGAAATTCCCCAGCTTTCCGACCTGCCGGGCGGTTCGGGAAAAGCGGTTATCCGGCGCCAAAGGGTAGTGAAAGGGGATTTCCCCCAGGCTCCAGCGCTCGAATCCTTCCCCGGCCAGGCTGCGGTGTACGTGATCCGCCAGCGCTTCCATGATCCCTACCGGAGCACCCGGATGCCTCAGCATCAGCTCCACATGCCAGTCCCGCTCGCCGTGCGGGCTGAGCATCAACAGCCCCAACCATCCCCCGGCATGGCTTTCAAAACCAAAAATGCGAAATTCCGGCATCCAGCTATTCTGAAACAGGTGGCGCAGTTGCGGCTCCCGCCCATGCCGGGAGCGGTCCCGAAAGGCGGCAAAATGTTCCAGGTTCTCCGCGCTGCGGCTCAGCTCTGCTACCGCGCCATGGCGCAGCCCGCGCCGGATCAATTCCTTCAGGGAACGCCGCAGGGGGGAGCTGGCTTGCAGGGGAAGGACCGCTTCCATGCCGATCAGGGCTTTGCTCCACCCTTGCTGTTCCAGAGCCACAGCGGTGTTATGACGACAGCCGCGCAGCACCCATCCGCCCCGCGGGGGCCGGGCGCCGGGCAGCACTTCCTGCAAACACCCGCCGGGGGGCAGCGAAGCCAGGGTCAGCCAGGTCTGGCCGGACAGGGGCAGGGGAACCGTTTCCCATTGGGCGGAATCCCGCCGGGTGCGGTACCAGCTCAGGGGTAAGTCGCAGTCTGGAAATGGGTTCGGGGCAGGTTCGGGGTGTTGTTCCCTCACCCTTCCTCCCCCGGAATGGCGGTTTGGATAATCTGAGTGGGCGGGAAGGTCTCCAGAATACTGCCGAAGAAGTGCACCGACACCTGGAATCCGATATAATCTCCGGCGGCAACGTTGAGGTCGGTGAGGGCAAAAGCCCCTTCGAAAATATGGCCCATGCTGAAGTTCGGCTGGCAAACCGTTTTCTGCATGCCCCCTTCCTGGCGGGGAATATACTTCTCGACCAGGCTGCGCAACGGGGAAACCACCAGTTTGAGGGGGGCCGGGGTGCGGATGCTGATCACCAGTTCGAACATGGGATCGGGCTTTTCCAGAAAATCCACACGCAGGTAGCAATTTTCCCGGTCGAAGCCCAGGTAGAGCTTTTTGATAATGCGGCGGTTGTGGGGAATACTGACGAAGGTCTGGCTGGAGGGGGCGTATTCGGCGGCCCCGGTCCATTCGTAGGGATTGGTTTCCAGCCCGTCCATCACCGGCTGGATAAGCCCCAGGGGGCGGATGGCGCTGTAACGGTCGAAGCGGGAGCGCCGGATGGCCTCGTAGAGCGGGGTGGGGATTTCCCGTCCCGCGATTTTGTAAACGTGCATCAGGTGTTCGCGAAAGAGGCGGTCGTATTCCACGTCGTGGCCGGCCACATGCTCGTTGCCGTACCACCAGCACCAGTCCGATCCCTGGGCGATAAAAATATGTTCCCAGGCCGCTTCCAGGGATTCGGCGGGCAAAACCCCTTTTTCTTCAATCTGAATCAGAAAATCCCGGGTTTCCTTGACCAGCTTCCAGGCCAGATTGTCCTCTTCGTTGCCGATCCAGATATTAAAATTGCCGTTTATCCAGGTTCCCGGATGGAAGGACGGCATTTCCGCCAGCCCGGTCTGGCCGCTCAGGTGCTCGCTAAAGGTGACCGTGTTCAGGCGATGGTCTTCGCAAATGGCCCCGAACAGGCGTTCAAAAAATTCGAACCCGCCATCCGGATATCGTTCCAGAACGTCTTCGGCGTTGAGGGCCACGGTAACCAGATAATTTTCCAGGGCTTCCGCGCCGAGTTCATTAACCATATGGCGACGCAGGCTGACCAGGCGCTCCACAAAATCCGAGGCCGCGGATTTGGGCTGCTCATTGGCGTAAAGAAAGGTCAGGGCATCGGAGAGAGTATGATCGTTAAAAAACAGGCCCAGGTCCCGGTTGCGCTGGCGGAAGGAAAACCCCTGGCGATGCTCGAAATGGCCGTTGTCAGCCAAAAAACCATTGCCCAGCAGTTGGGAATCGCTGACGCACCAGTCAAACCCCATCCGGCTGATCATTTCCAGGGTGGCCGGGCAAATTCCGGCTTCGGGGGGCCAGAATCCGGCGGGGCGCCGACCGAAACGGGTCTGGAAGAAATTGAGGGCCGAGCCGATCTGGCGCTCCGCGTCCTCGGGATGCTCGAAAAGGGGGTCCGGCATCGGCTGCTGGTTCAGGGGACTGTTGGCCACCTGAGGGTTGATCAGCAAAGGCAGAATGGGGTGGTATTTGGGGCTGAGGGATAATTCGATCCGCCCGGACTGGTAGGCCTCCCGGTAGGCGGGGATAATCTCGCCCATAATACGCCGGGTTTCCGCGAAAAGGATGGTTTTATCAGCTTCCGAAAAGAGCCGTCCCTTTTCAAAAAGGGCTTTGATAGCCGGGCGTTGCTCCCGGGTATGGGGTCCCATCCAGGCCAGGTTATGCCACACCTGCAGGTCGCGCAGTTCCGCTTCGCTGAATTCTTCCAGGCGGTCGTGCTGGACCCCGTTGGCCCCGTTTTCCCGGAAGCGATCGGCCAGTTCCGCGTAACGCGGATAGGGGGCCACCATACGCTGATGGTCGATGGAAAAAAAGACGTCGAGAATGGCCTGTTTCTGATCGGAATTGAGGTTTTCGGCGGGGATCTCGCTGAGCAGCCACACCGAATCCCGGCAATCGTGATGGGCGTATTGCTCGATCTGCATCAGCAGGGAAGGGACCAGATTGATCGTCAGGTGCAAATCCGGCCATTTGTTGATCACCTGCAAAAAGTCCAGGTAATAATGGGTGCTGAAGAAACGCACCCAGGGCATGTGAAAATGGCCCCGGATATTCAGGTAATAAGGCTGATGAAAATGCCAGAGAAAGGCAATTTTTAACGGATGATCATTCATATCGGAGGACGCTTTTTACGGCCAAAGTTCCGCCTGGTAAGATGGTCACAGTCCCACCCGCCGCAGCACCATTTTGCGCTCAGCAGGGGTGAGAATCCATATCGCCATGGTCACCAGAATCATAACCGCCATGGTTAGCCGCACCCCGAAATCCGGGTCGGCCGAATAATAGATAAGCATAACCGCGCCCAAAAGCGAGAAGACTTTTGCGAGGCGGGCCCATTCCAGTTGAATGGGGTAAAGGCGTTGTCCCACCCAGTAGATGCTGAGGGCCATTGCCACATAGCTGATCAGAGTCGCCCAGGCCGCTCCCCAGAAGCTCTGCAGCCAGGGCAGCAGAATAAAATTGGCAATCACATTGCTGAGGCCCGCGGAGCCGGTAAATAAAATCATGTACTGGCTTTTTTTGCGAATGTAGAAGCCGGGCGTCAGGATAACATACATTCCGTAGAACACATAGGACAACAGAATTACCGGGATAATCCCGATTCCCGCCCAGTAGGCCGGTTTAAGCAGGGGTCCGTAACCAAAAAGGGTGAGGGTCAGCAGATCTTCCAGGAAGAGGGTTCCTATCAACACGATCAGGGCGGCCCCGGTTACGAAATAGCTCATCACCCGGGCGTAAAGCTGTTGGGCGTCCGGCCGGTCGGCGGTTTTCAGGAAAAACGGTTGCCAGGCGTTGCGAAAGGCCATCACCAGCAGCAGCAGGGCGGATCCGAATTTATAGCTGGCCCCGTAAACCGCCAGGGCGTCTGCGTTCAGCAGGTATTTCACCAGAAAACGATCCATCATTTCCGTGGTGGTAAAAGCGATCCCGTTGGGCAGCAGGGGCAGGGCGAACAGCAGCATTTCCCGCCACAGCCGCAGGTCCGGGCGCAGCTTAAAATATTTCAGGATGATGGGCACCAGCATTAGCAGATTGAGGGCGGAAGCGGCCAGTCCGGCGTAAAAAATGCCCGGTGTTTGCAGGTGCCAAAAAACCAGGAACCACACGTTGAAGCCCATTTCCATAAAAAACTTCAGGCCCTTGAAAACCGTGAACAGTCCGGCCTTTTCCTCGGCGCGCAGCACCAGGTAAGCCAGATTTCCCAGGGCATCAAAAAACAAAATGGCGGTGATCAGGTAAATCAGTTCGGTTTTGGCGCTGCTGCCCAGCAGTAACTCGGCCAGTTGCGGGGCCCCGAGGGTCATCAGCAGGGCAGTCAGCCCGCTGGAAAACAGCAGAAACACCATCGTTGTGGAAAACACCGTTTTGCGGTCCGCCTTGCCCAGAAAGAAGTAGCGCATCATGGCGGAGTCCATACCGTAGGTAAATACGTAGCCCATAAAGGCTCCGAAGGTATAGAGCATAACCACATCGGCATAATCGTCGTAGGAGGGCAGATAGTCGAAACTGGTGTAAATGGGCAACAGCAGCAGGCCGGGCAATTTCTGCAGGGCAGTGCTGATCGCGTAGATGGCGGAGTGGCGGGCCAATCCCCGGATGGGTGCCCAGAATCCTTTGGATGCCGGTTTTTCAGCCAAAATCAGAATTCCACGGAAAAAGTTAAACCGTCATACGCCAGGGCCATTCCGGGGGGCAGTTCCGCTTCCCGGTGCAGGATCCCGTGCGAAATATGGGTAAAATAGGTCTGCCGGGCCCCGATGCGCCGGGCTGCTTCCACCGCTTCCGCCACCGTAAAGTGGGTGGGATGGGGTTTGTAGCGCAGGGCGTCCAGGATCAGCACCTCCAGTCCCTCCAGCCTTTGGAAAGCCCGTTCCGGAATAAAAGAGACGTCGGTGCAATAGGCAAAGTTGCCGATCCGGTAGCCCATCACCGGCATCTGCCCGTGCAGCAGGGGAATGGGCACCACCTGCAACGCTCCCACCTCAAAGGGGTTTTCGTCAATTTCCCGAAGGGTTACCCGGGGATAAACCTTCGCCTGGGGATCCTCGGGGAAAACGTACTGAAACACTCGCCGGATATTCTGCAGGGTTTCCCGCATACCGAAGAGCGGATAGCTTTTTTTATTGAGCATACTGAAGCTGCGCAGATCATCCAGTCCCAGGATATGGTCGACGTGGTGGTGGGTGTATAAAACCGCGTCCAGATCGGAAATGCCTTCGCGCAGCATCTGCTGCCGGTAGTCGGCGGAGGTGTCGATCAGCAGCCGGAAGCCGTTGATTTCGAGCAGAACCGAGGGTCGCAGCCGTTTGTCGCGCGGGTCCCCGGAGCGGCAAACCCGGCAGTCGCACCCGGCCATCGGAACCCCCATGGACGTGCCGCTGCCCAGAACAATTGCGTTTATCATGGTAAGCCCGCCCTGCTGGGGCGCCATCCTCCCACGGTTTGAAGGTGCCGGTTACAGCCGGGAAAGGTACGCCCGCGGGGAACCAATAACAAACCCATTTTACCCGACTCGCCGGGCAGTCCGGCCCAGGTAGTGAACAAAATTATATCTTTTTTCCTTTTTTTTCTTGACATCGTGATTTTTTTAGTTTAATTAGAGAGTGAACTTTTGTGCACTTTTGGTGGGCAACGCCGAGGTTTACTGGAACTATGAATAGGAGAACTCATGAAAGGCCTGACCAACCGGCAGGAAGAAGTTTTGGAATTCATTTCCCGCTATTTGAATGATCGCGGGTATCCCCCGACCTATCAGGAGATTGCCACGGAACTGGGCATTGCTTCCAAACACGGGGTGGTTCGCCACCTGGAAGCCCTGATCCGCAAGGGGTTTATTGAGAAAACCGACACCTCCGCCCGCAGTATCCGCATTTTGGACCACCGTTACCAGCCGGAATCCGACGTGGTTTCCCTGCCGTTGATCGGTCGGGTTTCCGCGGGTTACCCGATCTGGGCGGAGCAGAATGCCGAGGAGCACATTGCGGTTCCCCGCCGCCTGATTCGCCGGGACGGCAAGTATTTTACCCTGCGGGTTCGCGGGGATTCCATGATGAACGCCGGCATTATGGACGGGGATCTGGTGATTGTGATGTCCACCAACGTCGCCGACGCCGGTCAGATCGTGGTGGCTCAGATCGAAGACGAGGTAACCGTCAAGCGCCTGATCAGCGATAAGGGGCAGAATTATCTGAAGGCGGAAAACCCGGCCTATCCGGATATCCACCCCCAGAGCGACTGGGCGATCCAGGGTAAGGTGGTCGGTTTGATCCGCGACGTCGTCAACTAAATCGAAACAACCGGAGTCCCTGCGGCTCCGGTTTTCCTGAGAACCCTGCCGAATGGGAGGTTTGCAGATGATGAGACTTCTTTATTCGGTGCTGGCCCATCAAACGCAATTTACCGGCGTTATTCCTTGCCCGGTAGAAAGTGAAACCCCCGTGAAAAAGAAGATGCCCTTTCCCGGTATTCCCGCTGCGGATGCGGAGGAGTTTTTTCGGCTGCCGCGCATGGAGGACTTGTTGGCGGAGCACCCGGGAGATCTGGGGGCCAGAGTGGTCAACAACCGTATTCAAAGCACCGAACGTTTTAGCATGGCGGTCGGCGACAACCACATGAGCCGGGTCGGGCTCAGCAAAGGCGACAATGTGGTGGTCCAGCGCCAGGCCCAGTATGACGACGGAGATATCGTGGCGGTTCGCTTGGGCGAGAAAACCACCATCCGCCGCTACTTTCGGGTGCTGCAGCGCATTCGCCTGGAAACCGCCGATCCCGATGCGGGCACCACCATCGTCGATTTCACCACCCCCGGTTTTGCGATTCTCGGGAAAGTGGTCCAGGTAATCCGGGTACTGGAATAGGCGGGAGGGAGCTATGGCCATATTCACCACACGCGGATATCTGCATCCCACCGCCCCCTTCGATTTCTCCCAGAGCCTGCACTTTCTGGAAAGAAGCACTGCCAGTCAGGAAGCGTTTTTTTCGGACAATGGTATTTTAAGTTGCACTCTGGCGGTAAACGGCAGCGGCGTCCTGGCTCAAATGCGTTCGGTCGGGTCGGTCAGCGAACCCAAGCTGGAGTATCGCCTCACCTCCCTGCAACCTCTCCCGGAGATAACCCGCCTGACCGCCCTGGACCTGTTGGCGCGTTTCCTGGGCTTGTATGACAACATCTCCCAGTTTTACCTGCTGGCCCGGGAGGATTCCCGCTTTGCACCCCTTGTCGAGCAGCTTTACGGCTACCACCAAACCACTTTTCTCTCGCCCTTTTCGGCGGCGGTCTGGACCCTTTGGATTCAGCACGGCTCCCTGAGCGATGCCCAAAAGCGCCATCGGGTGATCCGGGAACTATGCGGACCGCCACTCCCCTTTGCCGGCAGCATCTATCAGGCTTTTCCCGAGCCGGAACAGGTTCTGAACGCCCATCCGGAGAGGCTCAAGCTGCGCATCCGGAATCAGGACCTTTTTGAAAAGCTGCTTCTGTTGAGCCGCTATTTTCACTGGCAACAGGACGATTTCTGGGCCCATGCCCCCGAAGCCGAGCTATGCAAGGCCCTCCGGGAATTGGGGCTGTTTGCTCCGGAGGGAATCACCTTTTTTATTACGCGCGGGTTGGGTCGATGGGATCCGGCCTTGCTGAACGGACAGCGTTTTGTCCGCCACTACAACAGCATTTACCAGCAGGAAAATGGGGACAACATTAGCGGCATTTCCGGCAGCTATGGCAATTGGCGCCATTATTGGGCCCATTACCTCCAGGTGTCCGGCATGATTGTCCGGGAAAGCAACACCCTCTACCGGGCCTGATACAAGCCTTACCTTCCGGAGCAAAAACATGTCCTATAAACCCGATCACTATCCCAGCCTCTCGGTTTACATCATGGCGCAAGGGGCCCAAAAGCTGGTGGATTTTCTCCGGAAAGCCTTTGATGCCCGGGAGATCCGGCGCTACGAACATGCCGACGGCACCATTATGCATACCGAAGTTCGGCTGGACGATTCGGTGGTCATGATTTCCGAAGCCGGGGGCGACTATCCGGCCTTCCCGGTGTGGCTCCACCTCTATGTGCCGGATGTCGACGCCTCCTATCAAAAGGCCCTGGGTGCCGGCGCTCAATCCGTTCAGGTGCCGGTTCAAAAAGAGGGCGATCCCGACCGGCGGGGCGGCGTTTTGGATCCCTGCGGCAATACCTGGTGGCTTTCCACCCAACAAAACGCTTAATGGTCGAGCGTAATATATGTTCTGTTCGTCATCCCGCCCCGGCCTAGGGCGTGTTGATAATTAGAAAATTGAGTGAATTTTAGTGAGTTTTGGGGTCTCTAAAGGCGCTTTT
>JAGRBF010000010.1:0-9435 GCA_020434205.1 Calditrichota bacterium
GCCCGTATAGAAAAACCTGCTATCGGAAGCCCTTAATTTCCATGGCTGAAGCACTGTCGACCACTGCAAAAAGGTTATAAACGCCCGCTGACCGGGGCAAAATCAGAAAGTGAAGATTGAGCGGATTTAGTTCAATCATGCTATGCAAGAAGATAAGTGAAAGTGATCTGCTGTGATTGTCACCCAAATTACAGAGTGACTTTATAAGCCAACCACAAAGCTGCGAAGGACACCGCGTTCACCATAGACAACTTCCCACCGACCCATTTCGGATCCGATTGCGGTTCGCGGGAAAAACGCTGTGTTTCCGGTGGCATTGCGATGCCACCGCTTCTGCGCAATATCAGAAACAATCAATTTAACGAGAGATGAAAACAAAGCACTTTGTTACACGAAGCACAAGTTAGCTTTTTCGAAAAATATATGCAAGGGATTATCTGGACTTCCCCCTAACCAAAGGAAGCAAGGCGGTTTTTGAGGTCTTCGGTAAAGGGCAGCTTTTCGGGATCCGGGAGCAGCTTTTTGAACTCGGACAACAACATGGCGATCTGCCGCTCCACCGGATGGCGTTTGTTGAGGATTAAGAGCCTCTTTTCGCCCTCCACGATGCAGGCACCGCCGCGGAAGCGCCCGTTTTCGATGCGCGTTTCAATATCATGCTCGCTCAGGGCCTCGCAAAGGTCCTTGAGCAATTGCACATCTTTCTGATCCGCCGGGGGGGCCTTTCTGCGGCGTTTAACCCTGGACATCTCTTTCCTCTCAAAATGCCGTTACAGGTGGCGGTCGTTGCCTTTTTTGGTGAGATAATCCACCGCGTCCTTAACCGACTGGGCTTCGGATTGGCGGCAAATCAGCAATGCATCGCCGGTGTCCACCACAATTAAATCCTTCACGCCAACCAAGGCAACCACTTTTTCCGGGGAATAAACGTAACAATTGCGGGACCCGATGTTGACCAGGGACCCGGTTTGCCCGGCATGCCCGTGGCGATCCTTCTCGGAAATGTCATAGACGGTTTCCCAGCTTCCCACGTCGTTCCAGCCCATATCCACCGGAATCACATGGACGTTTTCCGCCTGCTGCATAACCCCGACGTCAATGGAAACCCCCTCAATATCCCGGTATACCTCCTGCAGCTTTTCACCGTATTGGGGCTTTCCAATATGCTTTTTGAGGCTCATCAATTGTTCGTGAAGCTCGGGCAGGCGCTCCCCGATCTCCCGGAGGATGGTGGAGGCCTTCCAGATAAACATTCCGCTGTTCCAGTAGAAATCGCCGCTCTGCAAAAAGCGGGTCGCGGTATCCAGATTGGGTTTTTCGGCGAAGGTCTTGACCCGGTGGACCCGGTGCGCCCCCACCTGAATCCCACCGGGGCCGGCCTGAATGTAGCCGTATCCGGTGGCCGGCTCGTTCGGGGTAATCCCCAGGGTTACCAGGGCATTTTCCCGGTAGGCAAAATCCGCCGCCACCCGAATGACCGATTGAAAGGTCTCCACGTCGGTGATCAGGTGGTCGGCCGGCAGCACCACCATCACTCCATCCGGATCGTCCTGGGCAATGTGCAGGGCGGCCAGCCCGATGCAGGGTGCCGTATTGCGGCCGAAAGGTTCGATGATGTAGTTGTTTTCCTCCAGCACCGTAAGCTGGCGGGAGATGATTTCCTGCTGAACGCCGTTGGTAACGATCAGGATATTCGCATCTTTTACCAAACCGGCCAGCCGTTGATGGGTTTCCTGAATCATGGTGTTTTCGCCGAAGATATTGAGCACCTGTTTGGGCATGGCCCGACGGCTTCTCGGCCAAAAGCGGGTTCCGGTTCCACCGGCCATCAACACACCGTAAATATTCATTTGCGAATTCCTTCCTGTTTGTGGCTAATTGAGGATAAACTGCTTTTCCCGGGGAGCTGCTATAGCCGTCTCTCAACCGTGGCTCCACGGACCTGACCCTGCACCGGAAAATCTGCTCGTCGTGCTGTTAACCGCGAACCAAAATTGATAGCTGGTTTACGCCAGCTCCCCGGAGCGGGTGTGGGCACCAAAGTTCTGTGTCTGGCAAAAACCAAACCCATAAATTCTTCGCGGCTTCGCGGTTAAGTAGCAAAATGGGTGTGGTTGCGTAAAACGAGTTAAAATATAGGGTGAACAACCGGGATTTCCGGTGACCGATGCCGCCTCAGATCAATTCCCCACGGAAAACCAGGGTTACCTCTCCGTGCAGCCTGCCGCGAAGGGCCTGGTTATGATCCAGATCCACCTGGAGGATACCTCCCGGGGACTGAACCTGCACCCGGCCTTCCAGGCCGTAGAAACGCCGCCCGAAAAAGGCGCTGGAAACCGCGCCGGTGCCGCAGGCCTGGGTTTCCGCTTCCACGCCCCGCTCGTAAACGCGCACCTGCAGGGTATTGCCGGACCCGCGCCGCACAAAATTGACGTTGGCCCCTTTGGGAAATCCTTTGAACCGGCGGAAAAAGGGTCCCCATTTTTGAATATCCAGCCCGCTCAGTTCCGCTGTCATCTCAACGACCAGATGGGGTACGCCCACCTCAAAAAAAGCCATCCGGCCAAACCCCTTGTCCGCCAATTCGCGGAGGACTTCCTCCGGCAGGGATTCCTCCCCACCCAGCTCGATCCAGCAGGCCCGGGGATTATCGCCGAAGCCAGCCCGGTAGGAACGCTCCCAAACCTGCAGGTTTAGCTGATTTTCATTGCTCATCCCCAGATAGCGGGCCATCCAGACAGCGCACATGGCCCCGTTGCCGCAAAGTTCCCCGGGAAAACCATCGGTATTGAAGTAGCGAATCTTCAGGTTGCCCGCCTGATGGTCGTCCAGCGCCAGGAGGCCGTCCGCCCCGATACCCTTGCGGCGATCGCACAGCGCGGCAATCCGGGCCGGATTGAGTTCCCCCCACCCCTCCCGACGGCTGTCCACCACCACAAAATCGTTCCCCGAACTGTGAATTTTGAAAAAGGTCATCGCCGCTCTCCGAAATCGATCAACTTGCCTTCGGTGGTCCAGCGCTTGCGCACCCGCACCGTATCCGGCAACACCACAAACGGCTCGGCCAGTTGGTATGGCAGGGTTTTTCCGGGATTGAACACCCCGTCGCCGTTGAGGTCCAGGAAGGCTTCCAGATGATAGGCCCCTTCCGGCAATCCCGGGATTTGAAAGGGGTGCTCCATCGGGCCGCTCACCCGGTATTGTTCCTTGCTGCGATCGCTGATAGCCACAACCACCGCGGTGGCATCCGGATGCTGACCGCCTTTGACAATACCACTGATGGCCCCCAGCTCTTCTTCCGCCCAAATTTTGAAGCGCCGCTCCTCCGCGGAATCCCCGGCGGCCTCGCCCCAAACGTCCCGCAAATTGGGAAAATCCAGCTTCACCACCACGGTAGCCCCGGAAGGCCAGGGAGTGGCGGGATTAAATATCGGGACCGGCAAGCTTCCGAAGCCCCACTTCCCGGGGATCCCCACCCCATGGGTATCGACAACCGCCACCGCCCCTTTAAAAGAAGCGCTGTCCACCGGCAGGCTAAATTGGAGTTGAAGCGGGGCAATACTGCGGGCAGAGCCGCCCCCCGGTTTGGGGGTCATACCCTGAAGCCGGAAGCGGGTGGTATCGGATTTCTCGCTGCCCAGAAAGGAAAGCGATGCGCTTTCTTTTTGGCGGTTTCCGGCCGGGTCCACCAAACCGTCCAGGGTGCCCAGATAGCGGGTTTTGGCCAGGCTGTCCACCGCCATCCACAGCAGGGCCTGGTCGGTGGGGTCCACCCAAACGCTCCGGACCGGGACATCCTTATTCTGAACGCTGTCGAGAAGGGTGATTCGGAAATCCGGCCCCAGCGCCACATCTTCGGTAGCGGAAAGGGTAATTATTCGTTTGGTTTGAGCGCGGGCGCGCAAGGGACGCGGCGCCAGGGTATCTTCCCGGGTCAACCGAAAATTGATGCCGCTGATGTCCATGTGGGTCGAATCCAGCACCACCGCTCCAACCGGAAAGCCGACTTCATCCCCGCCCAGGCGATAGCGGCGATCCCGATCGTTGTCCAAAAGGGCAAAAACCCAGTAGGTGTCCGGGCGCAGGTAGCCCAGGCTAAAATGCCCGTCCTTGTTGACCTGGGTGTAATATGGGCTTTTCCGGTCCAGGGGAAATTTGTCCTTCAGCGAATCCGCATCCGGATAAGCCAAAACGTAGGCATCTTTTATTTCGGCCCCGTAAACCCGTCCGCTGATGCGCCCCTTGTCGATGGTCGGCCCGGTGGAAAACGGCAGAATAACCGGTTCGGGAATGGCGTTGCCGCGACGATCTTTTAATCCGGTGCCAATCTGCACGACGTAGGTCTGGTTTTCCGCCAGGGGGCTTTTAAGTTTGAGCCGCAGGCGTCGGTCATTTTTCCAGTCCACTTCATAACCGTCCTCGATTTCGGGAATGAACCCGATCTGGTTAATCAGCGAGGCCCGGTTGAGATTTTCCTCGAACACAAACTCCACATATTCCAGCCCGGCAACATTGGTTGAATCGATGGCCGGAAAGGTGGATATCAACCCGGGCGGTGTTTTATCCTCGGGGCCACCGGCAGGGGCGCGCTGTACGGCGCAGCTGATCAGGATGAGCCCGGAGAGGCACAGGATGGGTAAAATGGCTTTATTATGCATGGTCGTTTTCTCACAAAACAGTCAAACTTTTCAGACGTGGGCCGGCAAGAAGGACCTGTAGACGGGAGAGGAAAAGACAATTAGACAATTTGATCCCAGGATCCTGAGCAAGAACCGTTCTAAGCATCTTAGGATCTCAGGCTCTCTGGCTTTCCGGGTCCTTCCCCCCTCCCGGACGGCGCCTTCAATTCGCGGCGGAAATAATCTTCCAGAAATCGGGTTTGTTCAGCAACGCTCACCCCTTCCCCAAGCAGGCAGAACGGTGCACAAACCCGGATTTCCATGGGATATCTGCGCGGTTTTTTACGCCAGCGCGGCCACACCTCGAAGGTGCCGATCACCGCGATGGGAAAAACCGGGGTTCCCAGGGCCATCAACAGCTTTACGGTGCCTTCCTTGAAGGATCCCAGGCTGCCGTCCCAGCTTCGCTCCCCTTCCGGAAAAATGCCCACCTTTACCCCTTTCTGCAGGAAATCCCGGATCAGGGAAATGGCCGAAGGGTCTCCGGAAAAACGGCGCACCGGCAGTCCCATGGCCCGTTTCAGAAAAAAGGCGGCACCCTTGTTCCGAAAGGCCAGGCTTTTGGTGAGAAAGGCAATGCGCGGATCAACCGCCGGGCCGATCACAAAGGGATCGATTTTGCTGAGGTGATTGGCCACCACCACCCCGTTTTCCCGGGAATCCCAGTTTTCCATCCCGCTTACTTGTACCGGACCCAGCCAGCGCCAGGCGCCCTTCAGGATGGGAATAACCAGGCGAATGAGCCAGTTGAGGCGATGGGGGGTTGTCTGAGCCGGCCACGTTTCCCAGCGCCGCTGCGGGCTATTCAGATGGGCGGTCCGCAGAAAAGGCTGGTATTCCACCACCTGCTGTCCGGTTGCACTATAATAACGATCCACCCAGTTGCGCAGCAAAATTTCGTATTTCAGGGCACTTTCCCGGGCAAAGCTCACCTCCCAGGGCGGATTACTTTTCCCCCGCACCAGCAGGGCATGGCTGCTGGTGGTTACCAGACGCAGTTGCTCCACCGGCAGTTCCGCCAGAATTTTTTTGCCGGATACAAACCGCAGGCATTCCGGCAGAATCACCAGATTTCCGCGATATTGGCGGTTTCCCTTCCACAACCGGCGCCGGAACCATCCCCGATAGCCTTTAAAGCGAAAAGATTTGGCGCCGGTATGTAGGGTAGCAGGACCACTGGTGCGTTTGAAATTGGGGGGTGCATCCAACGCGTTGTTGCGCTTGGGGAAAACGGCCAGATTTTGAATGAGATAACGGTAATAGTCGGGGTAGGAGAACCTGCGGTTGCCGACGGCAATCTCCCCGGGAGTAAGGGTTACCGGTGTGCGGCAAACGGCGCATTTGGCGGTCGTCAGGCTGTCTTCGGCCCCGCACTGAGGGCAGAGCACCAGGAACGGATGGGGCATTCGGTCTTCAGGAGAAGCGATCAACAAAAAATGCCCTTCGGGAAATCCCGAAGGGCATTGTCAAATTTAGCGGGTGCGCTTTTCCCGGATACGGGCAGCTTTACCCTGCAGACTGCGGAGATAGTACAGTTTGGCACGGCGAACCCGTCCGATGCGATCGACGGTGATGCCGGCAATACGGGGGGAGTGCAGCGGAAAAACGCGTTCTACCCCTACCCCGTTGGAAATTTTGCGGACGGTAAAGGTTTCATTTACCCCGCCACCGCGGCGTTTGATCACCACCCCGGTAAAGCGCTGGATGCGCTCCTTGTCACCTTCGATAACCCGAACGTCTACCGAAACGGTGTCGCCGGCTTTAAAATCGGGAATATCGGACACCAGTTGGTTGGCGGTGACGGCATTCAAGATATCCATGTTACTATCTCCTCATAAAATCAAGGTGTTTATGTCTTTTGATTTTTCTTTTTGTGTTCTTCGTAAAGATCCGGTCTTCTTTCCCGGGTCCTGGCCAGCTTTTCAGCCATGCGCCATTCGGCGATTTTTTGATGGTTCCCGGAGAGCAGCACATCGGGAACCCGCATATCCCGGAAAACCTCCGGGCGGGTGTAATAAGAACAATCCAGCAGACCGTCCTGAAAGGAATCGCTTTCGGCCGACCCGGGGTGATTGATCACGCCGGGGATCAGGCGGACAATGCCATCCACCATCATCAGGGTGGGGATTTCTCCGCCGGAGAGGATGAAGTCCCCAACCGAAATTTCGTCGTCCACCCAGGTATCGATAACCCGCTGATCAACCGCCTTGTAGTGGCCGCAAACGAAGATCAGGTGTTCTTCTTCGGCCAGTTCGGCAGCGACGTCCTGGGTAAAAAGGCGGCCCTGTGGCGAGGGGAAAATCACCCTTCTGCCGGGGGTATCGGCGATGGCTTCCAGCGCCGCAAAAAGCGGTTCGACCTTCATCACCATACCCGGGCCACCGCCGTAGGGCGTATCGTCCAGGGTGCGGTGTTTGTCAGTGGCGAACTCCCGCAGATCGTGCAGGGCGATTTCCAGGGCGGTGCGGCGCTGCCCCTGTTTGAGAATGCTCTCGTTGAGGGGATCGCGCAGGATCGCGGGAAAAGCGGTGATCACATCAATCTTCATCGCTGAACATGCCCTCGATCAGAGATACCACCATTCGTCCGCCGGGAATATCAATTTCCTGCACAAATTCGGACACCGCGGGAATCAGCGCCTCGCGTTCCCCGTCCCGAACCACATAGACGTCCGGACCGGCGCTTTGCATCACCGCTTCCAGCATCCCCAGGGGATTGCCTTCCTTATCAAAGACCTTGAGACCCACCACATCGTGGATAAAAAAAACATCATCGGGCAGGTCGATTTTCTGATCGGCGGGCAGCAGCACCTCGCATCCGCTCAGCTTAACCGCGTCCCCGCGGCTGTCCACCGCTTTAAACTTGATCAGGGCAATCTCTCCCTGTTCCTCAACGCTTTCCACCAGAAAGCGCTCCAGTCCGGTTTCCGTTTCCACAAAGAGCATTTTCAGCCCCAGGAAACGTTCCGGGATACCGGAATAAGGTAAAACTTTTATGTGCCCTTTGGTTCCGTGAGGACGGGCCAATTTTCCGATCGCTATATACATCTTCCGCCGCAGCTTGCGGGCGGAGTGCGTCGGCAGGTTATTCGAGAATCTCCAGGACGGCGCGTTTGCCCATTTTGGCAGCGCCGGCGCTCAACAGCGTGCGAATCGCCTTGGCCGTTTGTCCCCGCTTTCCGATAACCTTTCCAAGGTCGCCATCTCCGACCCGGAGTTCATAAACCGTTACCCGTTCACCTTCAACTTCTTCGACCACAACTTCCTCTGGTTTATCGACCAAATGTTTGGCGATAAATGCAACAAAATCCTTCATCGCTGTACCCTCCGTTTGTCTGGAATCAGAGCGGGCAGCCCAGCCCGCGGACTATCTGACCACTGTTAGGCAACTCCATCAATATCAGCTATGAAAGCAGGAAAAGTCAATGCAATCCTAAAGAGGGCACCAATTTTCCCGTCGGAGGTCGAAACCGGGGAGGCCTTATTCGGGCTTCTCTTCGGCGCTTTCCTCGGGTGCTTCGCCTTCGGCAGGCTCGGCAGTTTCTCCCTCGGCGGCTTCCGGAGCTTCGGCCTCGGCAGCGGCGGCTTCCTCAGCGGCCTTGGCATCGGCTTCGGCTTTCTCAGCAGCGGCTTTGGCTTCGGCTTCAGCCTTTTCGGCAGCAGCTTTAGCTTCGGCTTCGGCCTTCTCGGCTGCGGCTTTGGCTTCGGCGGCAGCTTTGGCTTTGCGGGCCGCGGCTTCCTGAATGCCTTTTTCCTGATTGCTCAGCCACTGTTGAATCTCAGCATCGATCTGGGCTTCGTCCAGGCCGCGGCGCATCAGGTCAAAGCGCATGATCAGGCCTTTACGGCTGAGCAGGCTTTTCACCGTGTCGCTCGGTTTGGCGCCCTGGTGCAGCCAATACAGCGCGCGATCTTCTTTAACTTCGATGGTCATCGGGTTGGTGAGAGGATTGTAATAACCCACTTCCTCAATAAAACGACCGTCGCGCGGGGCGCGGGAGTCTGCCGCCACAATGCGGTAAAAGGGCGCTTTTTTTCTGCCCATTCGACGTAATCTAAGCCTTACTGCCAAGACTAATCCTCCGTTATGCTATAGAATAAAGTACTGTTTTTACGTTTGTTTTTCACGAAAACGGGAAAGCGCCGGGATCCATTCCTCCCCCGAGGCGGGGCCGCATCTTTTTGAGGCGCTTCATCATTTTTTTCATTTCGTTGAACTGGCGCAGCAACTGGTTGACATCCTGAACCTTGGTGCCGCTGCCGCTGGCGATGCGCTTGCGGCGGCTGCCGTTAATGATTTCGGGCTTCTGGCGCTCCACCACCGTCATGGAGTTGATGATGGCCTCGACCTTCACAAAAGCACTGTCGTCCACCTGAATGTTCTTGAGCTGCTTGCCCATTCCCGGGATCATTTTCAACAACTGCTCCAGGGGGCCCATTTTTTTGATCTGCTGAAGCTGGGCGTAAAAATCTTCCAGGTTAAACTGGTTCTTACGCAGCTTTTTTTCCAGCTTCTGGGCCTGCTCGACATCGATGTTTTCCTGGGCGCGTTCCACCAGGGAAACCACGTCTCCCATCCCCAGGATCCGCGAGGCCATCCGGTCCGGATGAAAAGCCTCCAGGGCTTCCATCTTTTCCCCGACCCCCAGGAACTTGATGGGGCGGTCGGTGACGGCCCGAATGGAGAGGGCGGCGCCACCGCGGGCATCCCCGTCCATTTTGGTGAGAATTACCCCGTCGAAATCCAGGCGCTCCAG
>JAGRBF010000010.1:9546-19571 GCA_020434205.1 Calditrichota bacterium
TGCAAACGGCCGGCGGTATCGAGAATCAACACGTCACAGCTTTTTTCCCGGGCGGCTTTCAGACCTTCCTTGCAGATTCGGACCGCATCGGTAGACTCATCCGCATACACCGGAACCCCGAGACCCTCGCCGACAATCTGCAGCTGCTTTTTAGCCGCGGGACGATAAACATCCGCCGCCACCAGCATGGGACGCCGTCCCTTTTTACGCAGATAATGGGCCAGTTTCCCGCAGTGGGTGGTCTTTCCCGCCCCCTGCAATCCGCACATCATGATGATGGTCGGGGGAATCCCGGCGACCTTCATCTCCGCCTGACTCTCCCCCATCAGCTTGACCAGCTCGTCATTAACAACCTTGACGATCTGCTGACCGGGAGCCACGCTGCGCAGAACCTCCGCACCGATAGCCTTGTCGGTCACGTCGGCAATAAACTTCTTGGCAACCTGGTAGTTGACGTCCGCTTCCAGCAAGGCCCGCCGGATCTCTTTGAGAGATTCGGTAATGTTCTTTTCTGTCAGTTTGCCATGGCCGCGGACTTTCTTAAAGACCGAATCCAGCCTGGCGCTTAAGTCTTCAAACATTCCTTATTTCCCGGGGATTTCCCCATACGCGCATGACTTTACACCAGAGCAGCGAAAAATAATGGGAGGCAAGGGGTTTTGCAACAGATTTTTGTTTTTGGTGATTGGCGGGTTTCAGGCAGAGACGCAACCAAAAAGAAGGCGCCCCGCACCAGGTCCGGGGCGCCGCAGAATTTCTTACAGGAAGTTGTAGGTCAGCCCAACTGCCAGAACGGACTTAACCTGGCGCTTGTAGCTGACGTCGCTGTCGTAGAAAATTTTGTAGTTGAAGCTCACCGCCAGGTATTTGGCGATCTGAGCGGCAAAGATATTGTCCCAGTCCACGTCGATGTTGTCTGCCCCGTCAAAAGCGGTGAAGGCCTTCAACTTGAAGACGTATTTGACGGTCTCGGTAATATTGCGCTCGTAGTCGGAAACCGATTCCATACCCACTTCGTTGCGAAGTTTTTTGGGTTCGTTGGTGTCCTCATCCACAACCCCGTAGATAACCGAAAAGGCGGTATCCGAGGTAACGGTTTGTTTAAAGGCCACCCCCAGACGGGTTTTGAATTCCTCCATCGGCTGGTATCCGATACCGAAACTTTCGGTGAAATAACCCGGGTTGAGGAATTTGGAAATGGGGTTTTCTGCCAGGGGATCAACACCGTAGTTGAAACCTTCGGTCAGCTGGGTCAAACCGCTGACGGCGACGTACGGGTTAACATACAGGCTCATTTTGTAGGTAAAAACACTTTCCAGGCTGATCTCGTCGGCGGCTTTGCGCTGCTCGGTATCGCCGATCTTGGTGCGGCCGTAGGAAACTTTCCCGGTGTTGGCCCAGTTGGTTTTGGCCTGATCATTGATGAATTTGCCGTTGAGGTCCAACTGCCAGACCCAGTTATCTTCGCCACCGGCGGTCCAGTTGTCGAAGGCGGATTGGGTGAAATTCAAATTTCCGATGGCGGCGTTTTTCCAGCCGTATTCCGGTTCTTTCTTCTCGTCGTCCTGAGAAAAAGCCGGCATGGCGATAGCCAGGACCAGCAGGGTAATCAGTAACTGTTTCATCATTTGCTTCCTCATAGATTGTTTTAACGTTGGGGCGGGTTTAAAACCCGTCCTGACTTCCGGCCACGCGAGCATCCTACCCGGAGCGCGTTAGCCGCGGTGTTCTATTTGCCCTAACCTTCTCTTTTTGATAAGCTTGGGTGGTTTTGCGACAAATATAACCACAAATATCCGGCAATCAATCGGATTTTAAATTTGGGGATTGGTTGGAGGCGCATTAGTTCCAAGGCGCGCCGTGGAACTAATGCGCGCCGTGAACCTACGGCGCGGTCGGCAGATTCGGTTCGATGACGATATCAATACGGCGGTTTTTGGTACGGCCTTCGGGGGTTTCGTTGTTGGCGATGGGCTTGCTTTCCCCGTAGCCGACCGCCTCGGTCTGGCTGACCTCCAGGCTGCTCATATTGGCTAACAGGTACTGGCGAACCGCGGCGGCGCGATCCTGGGACAAATTCAGGTTGCCCTGGTCGCTCCCATAGGAATCGGTATGCCCCTCAATGCGCACCCGGGAACCCGGAAATACCGAAATGGCTTTTTGCACCTTGGTTAGCAGGGGGAAATAATCGGGCCGGATCTCGGCGCGGCCGCTGGCGAAATTCAGCCCCACCAGGCGAATGGTGATGGCATCTCCCTGCCGGGAAACCAACGCTTCCTCGCGATCGAAAACACCCTCAACCTCGGCAAACTGGCGACGGATTTTTTCCTGCGCCTCAATGCGCTTCTGCAGCTCGGATTGGCGGGCGGCAATGCCGCCAAGCTGCTCTTCCAACTCGCTGATGCGGGCCTGGTAATCGCGGATCTGGCTTTCTTTAACCGCCAGTTCCTGGCTCATTTTTTCCACCTGATCCTGCTTGGTGCGAATGTAATCCTGGATTTCCCCGCGGACCGGATCGTAGCCCGCGTCAAATTGGGCGATGGCGTCGATGGTCCCGGCAATGTCCGCCAGGGGCGCTTCCCCGGCCAGCAGCAGGTCCTCTTCGCTTTCCTTGTTCTTTTTCATTTCCCGGATGCGTCCGGCCAGGTAAATGGCGTGCTTCACCTCGTAATTGGCCTGACGCGCCAGGCTGCGGGCCAGGTCCTTGTCGTAGCGGTTTTCCTCCAGCTCCTTCTCCGCCTGAGCGGCCAGTTCCTGAGCGCGCTGATAGGTTTTGGGGGCCCGGTCGCGGACATCATCGCGGCGCGCTTTTTCCAGCAGATCGCGGGTTTCGTTCAGGTAATTGGCCTTGATGGCCTCCAACTCGGCGTCGCGGTATTTTTTCTCCGCCTCTTCCGCCCGCTTCTTAACGTCGTTGAGGTTTTTATCATCCTCCAGACGCCGGGTGGCTTCGTTGAATTTTTCCTCGGCCTCCCGCCAAAGTTCCGGGCTAAAGTCCGGGGCGCCGGCGGCAATGGCATCGGAACGAGCCTTAATGGGTCCCCCGATGGCCACCTCGGCCACCTTGATGACCCGGGAGGATTTTTCCAGGTACAGCCGGGCGGCGCTCAGGTTCTTGCGAATTTCGGAGAGATTGCCCTGTCCGGAGGTGTATTTCTCCTGCGACTGCCGGTATAACTTCAGGGCTTCTTCATAACTTTTGGGGGCCAGCACATCGGCATTCTCCGCCTTGGCGCGGCTGAGCATTTCCCCGACCTCTTTGATAAGTTCGGGTTCGGTTTGTCCCCAAACCGGCATTCCCACCATCAGTATTCCCAACAACCACAAGACCTGTTTCCAACCTATCATCAGGTTTCCCCATCGATTCGTTTTAGGTGCCACCGGCAGTCTGTCGGGGCGTTCTACTAAATTTGGGCGTCCGGCCATTTTGCGCCCAAAATAGTGATCTTTCCCCGCCATTGCTACCAGACTTTACAAAACCCGCCGATTTTCCCATTCCCACCCGGCTCCCCTATCCGTGGCATCAAGCGGGGCGTTCGCCTGTCGCGGGCCCTGCCCCTTCCCCCCGGCCGGATGGATCGCCTGACCTGAACGGGTGATTCCAGATCCTTTCCCGGGGGCCGGAATGCCCAATTTCAACCCGTTCGGGGGATGTCTATTTTGGCGGATTTGGCGCATATTTCGGAGGACAGTTTCGGGAGACCATTTTTTTCGCACCAAATCAGCTGTGGGGATTTCATGAGCGTGGCGGTTTTAGACGACAACAGGGTGGTATTGGGAAGTTTGTTGGAAAGGATTCAGTCCGGCGATCGGGAAGCGGAGGCGGATCTGTTTCATCAGGGACGTATTCTGGATCGCATTCGGGGGATGTGCTATGCCAAGTTGTCCGGTGCGGGCATCGATGCCGAGGACGTGGCGGCGGATATCGCCCTGCAGTTTATCGCCTGCCTTCGCGAAGGGCGCTATCAACCGGAGCGCGCCCGGCTGGGCTCTTTTCTCTACGGTATCTCCCGCAACAAATTACGCGAATACTACCGGGGGCGGCACCGCCTCCACACCAGCCTCCAGAACGAACCGGGGGTTTCCCCCAATCCCACCGAGAAGCTGGAAGAGGGCGAAGTGCTGCGCCAGGTGCGGCACGCCCTGCTAAAACTGGACAACCAATATCAGCAGGTCATTATCCTGCGCTATTTCCAGGAGATGGCCATTCCCGATATCGCCGCAGAGTTGGGACTCACCCCCACCCAGGTGTACAACCGCATCCACTACGGGCTGCGCCTCCTGAGAGAACATCTGTAAACCCTCGCTCGACAAAAACAACGCCCCCTGCCAACCAGGTTAGCACTCCCATACCCAACAACGCCATTTTCTCCCCGGTACGGGGATTGCAACAGCCTCTCTGACGGCGCGGAAAATCCGGAAGATTCAAACCGCCGCAACATTCAACAGGGAGCTTTGCCATGAAGCACAATTTTGTGCCGCTGACCTGGTTGTTGTGGTTCGGCATGATGAGTATCGTCTATTTTGCCCTCGCCATTGCCGCCTATTGAGCGGCTACAACTGGACTAAAGGACTGGAAGACTGTTAGACTTTTAGACTGAAAAGACCTTTTGTCCTCCGCCCCTTCAGTCCTAAAGGCCTTTTGTCCTAAAGTCCTTTAGTCCTGATTAAATCCGCGCCTGGTAGGTGTAGAGGCGATGGTAGCGCCCTTCCCGCTCAATCAGATCCTGATGGGTGCCGCGTTCCACGATCTCCCCGTTTTCGATTACCAGAATCTGATCGGCTTTGCGGATGGTGCTGAGGCGGTGGGCAATCACGATAGTGGTGCGACCGGCCATCAACTGCCCCAGGGTCTCCTGAATATAGGTTTCGCTTTCGGTATCCAGATTGGAGGTGGCTTCATCGAGAATCAGGATGCGCGGATCCACCAGCAAGGCCCGGGCAATGGTTATACGCTGGCGCTGCCCGCCGGAGAGCTTCACCCCGCGCTCCCCGATAACCGTTTCCAGGCCCTTTTCAAAACGATCGGTAAATTCGTTGACGTAAGCCGCCGCCACCGCCTGCTGCAGAGCTTCCTCACCGGCATCCGGCCGGGCAAACAACACGTTCTCGCGAATGGTCCCGTCGAACAAAAAATCGTCCTGCAAAACAACGCCGAGATGGCGCCGGTAGCTGTCCAGAGTTACGGTGGCCAGATCCACCCCGTCCAGGGTTACCTGCCCGGCATCCGGGGTCAGGAAGGTGGCGGCCAGGCCGGCGATGGTGCTTTTGCCCGACCCGGAACTGCCCACCAGAGCGGTCACCGATCCCGCCGGAGCCTCGAAAGAGATGTTCTTCAGCACCGGCTTTTCGGTTTCATAGGAAAAGGAAACGTCGCGGAAAACCATGTCCCCTTTTACCGAGGAAAGGACATTAACCCGGGCGGGATTTTCACTTTCGCGGGGGAGGTTAAGCACCTCTTCCATGCGGTCCAGTCCCGCGAAGGATTCGGTGAGCTGGCTGCCGATGTTGCCCATCTGCACAATGGGGGCCACCAGGAATCCCAGATAGAGGATGAAAGCAAAAAAATCGCCTACCGTCATCCGCCCCTGGATAATTTCGTTGCCTCCGATTCCCATGATAATCAACGTGGCCAGCCCCAGTAAAAAGGTGGAAGCGCTGGTGACCAGGCTGGTGGAGGTCAGCGATTTTTTGACATTCTCGAACAGGCGCATCACCCCGTCGTGAAAAACCCGGATCTCGAAGGCTTCCGCATTAAAACCCTTGATCACCCGGATGCCGTTCAGCGATTCGGTGAGCCGTCCGGTAACCTCGGCGTTAATTTCCCCGCGCTTGCGAAAAATGGGGCGGATATACCCGAAGGCCTTGAGGGAGAGAAAGCCGAAAATGATCATTGGCAGCAGGGCATAGACGGTCATCTGAACGTTGATTCTCAGCAGCAGCACCAGGGATCCCAAAGAGGTAAGCACCCCGCCGAACATCTGCACCAGACCGGTTCCCACCAGGTTGCGCACCCCCTCGACATCGCTCATAATGCGGGAAACCAGTTCCCCGGCCTTGCTGTTGTCGAAAAAGCGCACCGGCAGGGCGATGATCTGCTGCTGCACCCGGGAGCGCAACTGGGCGATCAGGTTCTGAGCCTCCACGCTGAGCAGACGGGTCAGAAAAAAGGAGGTCAGCGACTGGACCAGAATGGCCAGACCCACCACCAGCAACAGGATTTTGAACAGGGCCAGGTTGTCCTTGGCGATCACCTCGTCGATGAGGTATTTGCTGGAGCCGGGCAACACCAGTCCGGCCACCCGGTTGATGATAATCAGCACCAGGCCCACCAGCAGCAAGCCGCGGCGGGGCCAGATGATTTCGCGAAATACGTTTCCCAGGGAAGCGAAGGAACGTTTGGATTCGGACTTGTCGGACATAGGTCTCCCAGCAGGCTGAAGATTGGCAGGTTCTGAGAAAATGCGTGGGGAAGTTAAGCGGTGGCGCGCAGGAACGCAATCCCGATCCTGCCGCGCCGGTTTTTCGGCCCCAAAACAGGGCTACTGGCTGTCGGCGGGCATACCCTGATCCTGGGTTACCGAAGGCGGGGTGATCTCGAAGGTTTTTCGTCCGATCAGGATATCATCCTCATTATACAAACGCACCTCGGCCGGACCGATGTTGTTTTCACTATAAGTTCTTGTGAAATAAATACGATAGGCACCGCTCGGCCGGCTGATCCGGGCCTGACTGGTATAGGTAACCCGACCATTGCTGTACCAGCGGGCGTAAATCCGCTCTACCCGCGGGGCGTTCATGCGGGCCCACATCCATACCTTGCCGGGTTGAAAGGTATCGCTTTCCCCTTCCGGCATGTAGGTATCGCGGTTGACGTCCGCGGCGGTCACAAAGTTGAGGGGGTCGTCCAGGGTGGCGGTGTTCTTTTTGATGAACTCGAGGCGCTCCAGTTCCGCCATGGCGTAGTCGTTGCTGTTGCTGCCGGCCGGAGAGCTCTGGGCGATGGCCCGCCAGCGGGAGAGTTTCTCTTCGAGGGTAACGGTCGGCTCGTTCAGTTGATCGACCACGGATTGCAGGGCCGGATCGCTAACCGCAACCTGATTAACCGGCGGAGCGATGCTCTCGCTGCTATCCGCATCCCCGCTGCTTTCCGGCTGCGCGGGGGGCTGGGCCGGGGCCTGGGCGATCGGGGTGGTATTTTGCGGCGACGTCGCTGCCGGGGTGGTTACCGACGGGGTTTGGGCTGTCGTTGGGGCCGGGGTAGCAGTATTTTGAGCGGCAATGCGGCTCAGGGAGTCGCGCCGGGCCGTTTCCCGGGCTTCGCGGGCGGCGGTCAGCCGGGCCAGGGAGTCGCGCCGGGCCGTTTCTCGGGCGGCAGCCAGGGCTTTCAGCGAATCTTCCCGGGCCTTTTGGGCAGCCCTGGCCAGGTTGGCCAGGGAATCCTGCCGCGCTTTTTCCCCCGCTTCGGCCAGGGATTTAAGGCGATCCAGAGAATCCTGACGGGCCTTGCTTACCTCAGCGGCAACCGCCTGCTCCACTTCCGCAAGCTCCCGGCGCACCGTGGCGGCCTCCGGGAAATCGGGATAGTTTTTCAGGAAAGCCCGATACCGGGCGGCCCGGGCTTCCCCGCTGCTGCCGCCGGAGCGAATTTCCGCCAGAACCTCCCGGGCGGCCGCTTCCTGCTGATGAGCGGCCAGGCGGGTTTTGAGCAGGGAGGCCTTTTCACAAAAAAGCGGGAGAGCGCCTTCTCCGCACCAGTCATTCAACTGGGAATAGAGGGCCACCAGGCCGGTGGAATCCGCGGCGGAGCCCATGGCCACCTGCAGGGAATCGGATAATTGAGCCATAATGGCGCCAAGAGCGGGATGATCGGGATTTTGCCCGGCCACAAAAGCCAGCGCTTCGCGGATCGGGCGGCCGGACTCCCCGGCCAGGTCCGCCAGAGCGGGCGCGGGGGGCACTTCCTTCTCCAGGATTCGCGCCAGAGCGGCGTCATTGCTGCGAGCGGTAAATCCCCCGAACCAACTGCCGGCCCACAGCCCTAATCCCAGGAATAGCACAACGGACGCCACCAGGGACCAGGGCAGGTAATTGGCGAAAACTTCCTTCCAACTGTGCCGGGTAACGGTCCGGCATTTGTCCACCAGGCCGTCGGCGCTCAGATCGTTTTTGAGGAAACGCTCCACATCATCAAAAAGGGGATTGGCCGGTTTTACATCGCGGGTATCGAAATTGCGCAGGATCAGGGATGCGGCGCGGGCGAAATCCGGCTCGGAGAGCTTTTCGGCGCCCAGGCGATCCGCCAGTTGGGTCAGGTGCTGGTATTTGCTGTCGGTCGACTGCTCGGCCGCCCACTGCTGCAGCAGCTTCACCCGGTCGTAGACGAGGGTTAGTTTTTTGATGCGCGGTTTGAGATAGGAGCGGATGTCCGCGGCGGTCTGGTATTGATGGTTTTCCGGCCGTTTGCGCATATCGGCGATCAGATCGTCGAGACGCTGCTTCTTGACAAAGTCATCCTCAATCTCGGATTCCGGCCAGTTCACCTCCGGGGAGAGGGTGAAGCAGAAAACCTCTTTACCGGCTTCCAGTGCCTTGCGGTAATCTACTTCCTGCAGGGAAAGGTGTTCGCCCTGGGGGACCTCCCCGTAGCGCTGGGCATAAATAGCGACAAAAACATCGGCGCTGCACACCCGGGCATCGCGCTCCTGGCGGTCGGTCTGCAGGGTTTGGGGGAGATCCTCGGCGGTGATGACCTCGTGATCCCAGCTGCCAAAGGTTTGGGCAATGTTTTGCCGGATATCAGCCAGAGCGGGGTCCACCGCGCTGAGAAAGATCTTCATGGGGGCTCCTTCAACATAACGGAAACGGCCTGCTGCCGGCATCCTTGCCCGAAAGCACCGATTTCAAATAGCAGCTGCCCGCGGTTGCTTGTTTGCTCCGGCAAAACACCAGGTGGGCGGGAAAATCCGTTTTAACCGCCGGTGTGGCCCTGGCCGGGCACCCGAATTGGGGTGAGGACAGCATTCGTCAAAAGTATATCGCGCCGCCCGACAAAATAATGTGATCGGTGATAAATAACAAGAAGGTAGAAATGAACAAATGCAGACCTCAAGGACTGCGGAACCGGGGTAATTTTTCCGGGTTCCTCAGCCCACCAGGGTCATTTTTTTGAGGGTGTCCGGAAGTTGCAGAAGGTGTCCGGACTTGCGGGCTTTGGTTTTCAGGTATTCCCGGTTGACCTCATTGGGGGTTATTTCCAGGGGAATGCGCGCCACAACCGAAATCCCCATCTCTTCCAGACCTTTGATTTTCTTGGGATTGTTGGTCATCAGACGAATGGTGGTGATGCCCATTTCCCGGAGCATTGCCGCAGCGAGATCGTAGCGGCGCAGGTCGTCCGGAAAGCCGAGGATGTGGTTGGCTTCCACGGTATCGTAGCCTTCTTCCTGCAGGGCATAGGCGCGAATTTTATTGCCCAGGCCAATGCCGCGCCCCTCCTGGCGCATGTAGAGCAGCACCCCGCCCTCCCGGGCGATTTTTTCCAGAGCGGCATGGAGCTGCTCCCGGCAGTCGCATTTCAGCGAACCCAGCACTTCGGAGGTCAGACATTCGGAGTGGATGCGCACCGGCACTTCCTTCATCGCGGAAAGATCCCCGGCGGAAATAGCCAGGTGTTCCTTTTCATCAACAGCATTGTGAAAGACGGTCACCCGGAATTCACCGAAAAGCGTGGGAAGGTTGGTTTGGGCATAGACGGTTACGGTACTGCCAGTGTTGTCCTGAGACATTCATTATTCTCCTGAATGAGGTTAGGCGAATTCCATTTGTTTCGCCTTGCATTATACCGGAAAGCGCTGGTCTGGATCCGGAATATTTGGCGTCGCTTCACTTTTGATCGCCAATACAGACTTTCGACGCCTTCCCTTCGCTTCCTTAAGGCGTGTTGACAATCATCTAAATTTGCGAATTTTGAGCCTTTTTGGGCCTCTATGCGTTGCTTTTTTCGACCGATACGCTGCATCGCC
>JAGRBF010000011.1:0-10835 GCA_020434205.1 Calditrichota bacterium
GGCTACGCCGCTTTTATGCGCTCCACCATCGCCACCAATCACGAATTCTACAGCTTTCTGCACAGTATCGAAAACAGCGCCCAACGGGCCTCGGACTTAACCTCCAAGCTGCTGGGCTTCGCCCGCAAAGGGGGCTACGAAATTCGCGACATCGCGGTGGATCAGGTAATCGAGGATGTCCTGCGGGTTATCGAGCCGCAACTGCCCCCCAATATTCATCTGGAAGTGGATCTGGACAAAACCCATCCCGTGGTTAGTGCGGATTCCCCCCAATTGCAGCGGGTGCTGGTTTACCTCTGCGATAACGCCCGGGAAGCGATGCCGGCCGGCGGTACCCTGCGCATCGAAACCCGGATCGTGGAATTGGAAAGTGCGGTTAGCCTGAACGGAGATCCCCTTCCTCCCGGCTCTTACGTTCAATTGCGCATCAGTGATACCGGAAAGGGCATTGTGCGGGAAAACCTGCAGCGCATTTTCGAGCCGTTCTTCTCCACCAAGCCGGCCAGCGCCGGGGCGGGACTGGGACTTTCCATGGCCTACGGAGTGGTGCGCGGCCTGGGGGGCATCATCGATGTGGAAAGTGAGATTGGGCAGGGCACTACGTTAATTATCACTCTCCGGGAAGTGGATCTGCCCGAACCCGAGGAAAATGACGGTATCGAGGTGCCCGTTCGCCTGCCCGGGGGCACGGAAAACGTGCTGGTGGTGGACGATGAAGAATCGGTGCGCAGCTTCCTGAAGGATGTCCTGACCCAGTTCGGATATCAGGTTTTTACCAGTGAGGACGGCAAAAGCGCCCTGGAATTTTACCGCAGCGGCGGAGACGGGGTGGATCTGGTAATTCTCGATATGGTGATGCCCGGAATGAGCGGCCAGGAAACGCTGGTGGCCTTAAAAGAACTGAATCCGGCGGTGCGGGTGCTGATCTCCACCGGCCATACCGATCCCCGCCAGGTACAGGAAACCCTGGCCGCCGGTGCGGCAGGTTTTATTGCCAAACCGTACACCCTGCAGGATTTTCTGATGAAGGTGCGCCAGATTATCGAGGAGTAAAACCCGAAGGTTGTAGAGGCGCGGTATGCCTCGCATCTACAACCTTCCGGCAGTGCTGGATTGCGGTGTTAAATTAGTGAACGGCGGGGTGGGCTTGAACCGCCTTGCTTTCGGTACCCCCGGCGGAAGCCTGGGATGGTCCGGTTGTCCCGTTCCCCTTCAGATTTTTTTCCCAGAAAGCGGCCATTTTGGTGAACAGATGCAGCCGGTCCGCGGCGATGCCGTGGGTCTGGTTGTGGTAATACATGATGTCGAACTGTTTGCCGGCATCGGTAAGGCGATCCGCCATGTGAATGGCATTCTGAAAGTGCACATTGTCGTCCGCGGTGCCGTGGATCATCAGCAAGGCCCCGTGCAGACTGTCCGCGGCATTCACCGGGGAACTGGCGGCGTAACCCTCGGGGTTATCCTTCGGCAGTCCCATATACCGTTCGGTGTAGGCGGAGTCGTAGAACCGCCAGTCGGTTACCGGCGCCACGGAAACACCCGCCCGGAAAACCCGGGAATGGGTGAGGGCATACAGGGTCATGTATCCCCCGTAACTCCAGCCCCAAATGCCGATGCGCTCCCCATCCACATAGGGCAGGGATTTCAGATAAGCCACCCCGCGCAGTTGATCCTCCAGCTCGATTTTTCCCATCTGCTGATAGATCGGGGTTTCCCACTCGTGCCCCCGGCCGGCCGCTCCGCGATTGTCCATGCGAAACACGATATAGCCTTCCTGGGCCAGATACTGGTCCCACAATCCTCCGCTGCGGTTGACCACCGTTTGGGCATGGGGACCGCCGTAAACCGACACGATTACCGGATATTGCTTTTTGGAATCAAAATTGAAGGGTTTGATGATCTGCCCGTAATAGGTGAGCCCGTTGTCCCCCTCGAAGGTGATCATCTCCGGAAGGCTGGCAGTATAGCGTTTTTGCTGCCCGGCATCGTTCTCCGCCAGCACCGCCAGTTCCTCCCCGCTGCTGCGGTGCAGGGTGGTGCGGGAGCGCACCGACATGCTGCTGAAACGATCGGTGTAGGCCGAGCCGTCCGGGGAAAGGCTGATGCTGTGGGTGCCGGAACCATTAGTGAGGCGCTTTAACCCCTTGCCGTTGAGGCCGACCCGGTAGAGGTGGCGTTCCCGCAGATCTTCCCGGGTGGCGGTAAAATACAGGTTCTTCTCGGCGGCATCCACCCCCAGAAAATTGTCCACGTACCACTCGCCCCCGGTAATTTTGCCCAGGCGTTTACCGCTGTAATTATAGCGGTAAAGGTGATTGTAGCCGCTTTCCTCGGAGCCCCACAGAAACTCCTTTTTGTCCTTCAGAAAATACACGTTATCGCCCAGATTAACCCAGAAAGGGTCGCTTTCCTCGATAACCACCTTTTGCGAGCCCCTGGCCGGATCAGCAAAAACGAAGGCCAGATTTTGCTGGACCCGGTTAAGCCGGACAAAAGCGACCTGGGATCCGTCCGGGGTCCAGTAAATCCGGGGATAGTAATCGTCGCTATCGGCATTGTCCGCCAGCCATACCGTTTCCCCGCCGTTGATGCTCACCACCCCCAAACGGACGTGGGAATTGGTGTCCCCGGCTTTGGGGTAGCGCATGTTCTCCACCTCGGGATGCAGGGGATCCCAGTTGACGATCGGGTAGGTGGGAACCTCGCTCTGGTCGAAGCGCAGATAAGCCAGGCGATCACTGTTGGGGGACCAGGCATAGGCGCGGAACTGGCCGCGGCCCACCAGCTCTTCCTGATAAACCCAGTCCAGTTTGCCGTTGAGAATGATGTCGTTGCCGTCGCTGGTCAGGCGGGTTTCCACACCGGTAGCGAGGTTCATGACATAGAGATTGCCGCTGCGCACGTAGGCCAGTTTTTGCCCGTCCGGCGAAAAGTTGACTTCCTCTTCCCGCTCCGGGGTTGTGGTGATCTGCCGTAGTTTTTTGCCCTCGCTTTCGAACAGCCAGATATCTCCCCCGGACTCCAGGAGCAGGGTTTTGCCGTCTGGCAGCCACTGGGAGCCGCGGGTGGATAGGGGGCGTTCTCCGGTAGATGGGGTTAGATCCGCCCCCTCGGCCACAACCGTCGCTTCAGCCCCTCCGACGACCTGCTTCATCAGGCGCATCTCGCGGGTTTGCGGGTCGAAGGTGGTGTAGGTGTAAGCCTTACCGTCCGGAAGCCAGGAAAAACCCGTCAGGCCGGTGCGAAAGCCCGCAAAGCTGGTAGCTTCCGCAATGGTGATGGGATTTTCCAGCTGAGCCAGCACGGCGCCGGTGGCGAGAACCAGCATCAGGAAGGCCTGGAAAAAAGAGCGCTGCATCGTTTTCATAAAATGCCTCATCCGTTAATCGATAGGTTTAGGGCGTGTTGCTAATTTTCTGATTTTCAATCCACCCCAAGGTTCAGGAAAAGTTGAATCTGTTGCCAGATGGTTTCCAGGTGACTTTCCCCGGTTAACTGATGATCGCCTTTCAGCAGGATCAATCGGGCCTGGGAGTGCTGCGCCACATATCCGATGCTGAGGCGGTAGTCGACCGTCTCGTCTTCCAGGCCGTGGATCAGCAGAGCCGGCAATTGCCGGGCAAGGGGACGCCGGTCGTATTGCCCGGCATCCTCAATGATGCCGATATGCAGGGGACGTTCCTCCTGATAGGCGTGGTGAAAAACCTGAATAAAACCGCTTTTCCGCCATGCAGCCAGCATGTTCCCCGGCATCTCCAGCAGCCGCCTTTGGGCGAACTGAAAGGCCGGGGCGATCATCACCACTTTCTGCACTTCCGGGTGGTCCTCGGCGAAAAGGGCAGCCAGATAGGCGCCCATACTGGAGCCCAGCAGGGTCCAGGGTCCGGGATTTTCCCGGCATATTTTTTCGACAATCGCCAGCTGTGCGGTGAGGGTCAGATAGGTGAAATCCGCGCCGTTGAGATCCGGGGTCTGCAGAACCAGGTTCTTCCGGGCGAATTTTTCCTTCAGGTATTGTCCTTTAAAAGATCCGGGACCCGAACAAAAACCGTGCAGATAAAGATAGTTCATCACCGTTGCTTCAGGATTCCCGGCCGGCATCGGTGGTTGGCGTTTGGGAGGCATTGTCGGCGGCACGGCGGTTTTTGATGATCATCCACAGGCCGATGGCGATCATCAGGAGGGGAAGGAAATAACCGAAATTGAGGAAGCTCATCAAAAAAAGCGTGCCCAAACCGATCAGGAAGACCGCGGTGTAGAGCAGGCTGCCCTCCTGTTCGCCAAAGAGGTAAAGCATCAGAAAGCCCAGCCCGGGGCCGATAATGAAAAAGGCCCACAGATTATAGGCCCCCATTTGCCACCAGCCGTAATTGGAACAGTAGAGAAAAAGCAGCCCGTAGACGGAAAAGATGGTTCCGGCCATCAGCAAACCGGTTTCGCTGCGGTTGCGAAACCAGCCCAGCAAAAAGAAAACGCCTACCAGAACCACCAGCCAGGGCCAGAAAGTGGCCATGGAAAACTCGATCCACCCGAAATTATCACCGAGAAAAAGGACCCCCAACAAAATGAAGAAGGTCCCCCCTATCAGGGATTTGCTATCCATTACTGCTCCAGAGAGTCGTTTTTTGGAAATTTACGGAAATACCGTCAAAACCCCAAACGCTTTTCGTTTAGTTGCCGGTGGCCGTTTTCCACAACTCCAGAGGGGTATGGTTCGGTTTGGTGCAGAGGTAGATCGCCACTTTCTGCTCTTCCCGCACCCACAGGGGGTTATCGAGGAATCCCTTGAGGCGGATTTTGCCGAAATAGGGGCGCAGGTCGTCCAGATGAAACCCAACGGTGATAATGGCTTTGGCGCTATCGGGGGCAGGAGGCCAGTAGCGGTAGCTGCTGCCGAAGGTATAGGCGGGCGGGAAATCTTTGCCGCCAAACACCCGGATGGCTCCGGCCTGGCCGTAGTTATCGGTGAAAATGGTGGTTTGGACACGCACCTCGGGGGGGAGGGAGTCCACCACCGCCCGCACACTGTCCACCCGCTCTTCCCAGCCCAGCATGTCGGCGTAGTCCATGGGAATCAATCCGAGTTCGCCCTGATTGTCCCTAAGCGGACCATCCAGCCCGGGGTAGCGGGCCATCACCTGGCAGTAGTCGGTGAGCAGGTTAACCGGAAGCACCGGCAACCCGTAGGGGAGGAGAATAACCGCGGGCACCAGAATTGTGGCAATCAGCACCGGTTTTAGCCAGAAGAGCAGGTGCTGGCGGATAAGGCGTTCGGTGAACACCGCACCGCCGGCAAAAAGCACCGGAAACATCGGGGCCAGGTAATAAGCTTTGGCGTTGAGGTAGAGCATCATGGCCAGAATGGTGAAATACATCCACCCGAACAGGCGAAAGGGTTTGCCCCCTTCGCGAACGAAGAAAAACCACAGTCCCCCCAACAGAAAGGGCGCCGAGGTGGGCAGAGGCATCAGAAACTGTTCGATAATAAAATTGAACGGTGAGCCGTGGTTCAGTTGGGTGCTGATGAGTTCGGCGGCGTGGGCGAAAACCGGCCAGTCGTGCTGGTGCTGCCAGATCAGGTTGGGCGAGGCGACCAGCAGAGCCACCAATCCTCCCAGCCAGGGCCAGGGGGTCAGCAAAGCCCGGCGATTTATGGTCAGGATCAGCCCCACCAAAACCCCGGCGCCCCAGAAAAACAGGGTGTATTTGTTGAGAATCCCCAATCCGGCCACAACCCCGATTATCAGCCAGAGATAATTTTTGCTGCGATCGTCGATCCAGCGGGCCAGCAGGTAACAGCCCAGCAGCCAGTAGAACTGATCGAACACCACCGGCTGAAATAAGGTGGCGCTGCGCAAAAAAACCGGGGCGATGATCGCCAGCAGCATGGCCAACCCCTGGGCAAAGCGGCGTCCTCCCATTTCCCGCACCAGCAATCCGGTGAGGATGACCACCCCGGTACCGTACAGAGCCGGAGGGAGTCGCAGCGCCCACAGGCTTTCTCCCAGGGTGGCCCGGATAAAGGCGCTCCAGGCGGCAATGGCCGGAGGGACTTCAAAATAGCCCCACGCCAGATGATCTCCCATGGCCATATAAAGGAATTCGTCCCGGTGAAAGCCGTAATTCTGATTGGTGAACAAATGGATCAGCAGTTTCAGCAAACCCAGGGATAGAATGACGATCAAATCGCCGCGCAGGGGACCGCGAAAGCGGGGGTGGGGTGCGTCATCGGAAAAAAACAGGGGGATTTTCATGGACAAATGTACCGGGCGTTTGGGCTAAAGGTTACAAAATAAACGCCAAACCGTCGGGACGCCAGTAAAGATAGCGATAAGCGAGGAGCGAACAGCGAGGAGCGAACAGCGAACAGCGAACAGCGAACAGCGAACAGCGAACAGCGAACAGCGAACAGCGAGGAGCGAACGGCGAGGAGCGAACAGCGAACAGCGAACAGCGAACAGCGAACAGCGAACAGCGAACAGCGAACAGCGAACAGCGAACAGCGAACAGCGAACGGCCTACGGCAGACGGCCTAATAATTTTTCCGTTTCGTAAACGCCGCATCTGCCGTTAAATTCAGCCTTCCAGTATGAAATTGCCGGCATCCACCCCATTCGCGGCATCAATCCGAAGAACTGAATTCAGGGAGAAACCGGGTTTGAAAGAAATTCCCAAAACTTACGAACCGGCCACAATAGAACAGGACATCTTTCGGAAGTGGATGGACCAGAAGGTCTACGCCGCCTATCCGGATCAGCGCGAGGAGCGCTACGTCATCATGATGCCCCTGCCCAACGTTACCGGGGCCCTGCACATGGGACACGCCATGGACAATGTGATGCAGGACCTGCTGACCCGCTGGCACCGCATGATGCAGCACAACACTCTGTGGATGCCCGGCACCGATCACGCCGGGATCGCCACCCAGGCGGTGGTGGAAAAACGCCTGCTGGAGCTGGAAGGCAAAACCCGCCACGACGTGGGTCGGGAAAAGCTGGTGGAAAAAATCTGGGAATGGAAAAACGAATATCAGGCCCGCATTGTGGCCCAGCAGCAAAAAATGGGCTGCTCCTGCGACTGGGATCGCCAGCGTTTTACCATGGACGCCATTTGCGCCCGTGCGGTTCGGGAAACCTTTTTTCGCCTCTTCCGCGACAACCTCATTTTCCGCGGCTATCGCCTGATCAACTGGGATGTAAAGCTGCAGACCTCCGTTTCGGATGATGAACTTTACTACGAAACGGTAAACGGGCACTTCTGGCACCTGCGCTACCCCATTGTGAATCCGCAGCCCGGTGAGCCAGATGCCGTTGTGGTGGCCACCACCCGCCCCGAAACCATGCTGGGAGATACCGCGGTTGCCGTTCACCCGGAGCCGGAAAAAGTGCTTCGGGAAAAAATTGCCCAGACCCAGGAGCGTCTGGCCGAGGCTTCCCCCAAAGACCGCGAGGCCATCGCCGCGGAACTGGAACGCCTGGAAGGTCGCCTGGAAAGCCATCTCCCCACCCTGAAAAAACTTTCCGAAATGGCCAAAGCCGGGCGCAAGGTGCTCCTGCCTCTCCAGAACCGGGAGATTCCCCTGATCTGCGACGAATGGGCCAAACCGGAGCTGGGTTCCGGCTGCGTAAAAATTACCCCCGCCCACGATCCCAACGACTACGAGGTGTGGAAGCGCCACGAAACGGAGATCGCCTCCGTCAATATTCTCAATCCGGACGGGACCTTCAACCCAAACGCCGGGGCCTATGCCGGGCTGGATCGTTACGACGTCCGCAAAAAGCTGGTGCAGGATCTGGACGATCTGGGATTGCTGGTGCGGGTAGAGGACCGCGAGGTCGAAGTTGGGCATTCCGATCGCTCCAAGTCCCCCATCGAGCCGTATCTCTCCAAGCAGTGGTTTGTGCGCATGGGCGACGTGCCGGGCGGGATCACCATGGGGCGGGGAACCGCCAACCAATTCGAAGCCGACGGCCTGGCCCAGGCGGCTATCAACGCCGCCGGCGGGACCTGGAAAACCCGCACCGGACGCCAGGTGACCTTTCATCCCGATCCGGTGCGCTACCGCAACACCTACGTCAACTGGCTCTCCGAAAAACGCGACTGGTGCATCAGCCGCCAGCTGTGGTGGGGACACCGCATTCCCATTTGGATGAAGGAAACCGACGCGGCCGGGGCGAAGGCGCTGGCCGAGCAACTGTCCGGCTGGGATACCGGGATCGCCTGGACCTGGATTTCCGATGAAAAAGACGAACGCCATTCCCTGAAGGACGCCGAAACCCTGCCGCCCGATGGCCGCTACGAGTTTCAGGTTTGCCTGCGCGGGGAAGAACTGGAGGGCGATCTTCCGGAAAAGCTGGAAAAACTCGGTTTCGCGCAGGACCCGGACGTGCTGGATACCTGGTTTAGCAGCGCCCTGTGGCCGCACAGCACCCTGGGCTGGCCGGACCCCCAAAGCGCCCGGGTCGAAGCGGGGCAGTCCGCCACTGCGGCCAACGGCGACAATCCCGATACTCTTTCTTACTACTATCCGGGCTCCTGCCTGGTTACCGGGCGGGATATCATTACCCTGTGGGTGGCCCGCATGGTGATCGCCGGTTTATACAATCTGGGCGACGTTCCTTTTACCGATGTTTTTATCCACGCCACCATTCTGGACGGCAAGGGCGAGCGAATGAGCAAGTCCAAGGGCAACGGCATCGATCCCAACGATATCATCGAACAATACGGCGCGGACGCCCTGCGCTACGTTATCTGCGACATGCAGACCGGCACCCAGGACATTCGCCTGCCGGTTCAGGCCATTTCCCCTTATACCGGCAACAAGGTGGATCTGGCTACGGCCAAACACGGCCGCACCATTTTCACCTACATCGACCCGGAAAGCGGCAAGGAATTCGACGTTCTGGGAACCATGAAGGATATTCCCGCCGCCAGGGTGATCAGCGATCGTTTTGAAATCGGCAAGTTCTTCTGCAATAAACTGTGGAATGCCGCCCGCTTTGCCATGATGCGCCTGGAAGGCGAAGATTTCCGCCCCCTGGGAGAAGGAGATCTGGCCCTGGAAGACCGCTGGATTCTTTCCCGCCTCACCCGCACCGTGGCCGAAGTGCAGCGCCAGTTGGAGAACTACAATCCTTCCGCGGCCATCAATGCCGCGCGGGATTTTTTCTGGAGCGAGTTCTGCGACTGGTATCTGGAGTTGATCAAACCGCGGATGAAGGATGCCCAGAGCGGTCCGGTGGCCCGGCAGGTTCTGGCCGGGGTAATGGATTATGTGCTGCGCCTGTTCCACCCCTTTATTCCCTACATCACGGACGCGATCTGGGAGCTGCTCAACGAACGGGCCCCCCGGCGCGGTATCGACAGCGAATTGCCGGGCGCCGCTTTGGCTGCGCTGGCCACCTGGCCGGCCGCCCGCCCCGAATGGGAGAGCGCCGAACTGGAAAGCGCCTTTGCCCTGATGCGGGAAGTGGTGCGCAGCATCCGCGAGGTTCGCAACAACTACACCGTTCCCCCCGGCAACAAGGTGGATGTTTCCGTTAAAGCCGCCGGTGCGGATAAAGAATTGCTGACGGAGACGGCTTTTCACATTCGCGAGATGGCCGGTTTGTCGGCCTTTTCGGTTTCGGAAAATGCCCAACGTCCCAAACACGCCGCCAGCCAGGTAATTGGGGATATGGAAGTGTACGTGGACGGGGTGATGGATGTGGAAAAAGAACGCCAGCGCATTCACCAACAGATCGAAAACCTTGCCAAACGCATCGCCGGAATGGCCGCCAAACTCGCCAACCCCAGTTTTGTTGAAAAAGCTCCTGCCGATATTGTAGATAGGACCCGGGAGCAACTGGAGGACCTGGAAGGTCAGCAAACCCTTCTCGAAGAGAACCTGAGGAATCTTGAGGACTGAGGGACTGATGGACCATTGGACTGAAGGACTGCAGGACATAAAAGCGATCCTATGATCCTATGATCCTAAGAGGCCTGGAGACACGATGCCTAATCGTCTCAGGATCTTAGGATCTTCTCCAGGTCCATTAGTCCATTGGTCCATCAGTCCATTAGTCCATCCGTCCTTCTCAACAGCCACGGAGGAAGTACATGAGCGGAACCCGCAAATTTTCTGCGGACGGGGGTGGGCCTCGTCAGCAGCGACTGGATCAGCAGCGCAGCGAACTGGCCTCCCGGGTTCGCCGGTGGACAGTGGACGACTTTCGCTGGCGCATGGAAGAGCTGGGCATCTACCGAACCTACCTCACCTTCGAAAACGGGGTTTTTAACCTGGCTCATCCCGATCTGCTGGAGCCGGTCCAGGCCTTTTTCGAATTATCTCAGGATTTCGGGGGACACGAAGGGGTTTTTATTGGGCGGGAAGATAACTGCGACAGCCTGTTTTTTGCCTTTGTGCACGACACCCGGCGCGGTTTGGCCCAGGGAGGGTTGCGTTTCTGGCGCTACGAGACGATGTCCGAGGTTCTGGTGGACGGGCTGCGCCTTGCCCAGGGTATGACCCGCAAAAACGCCCTGGCCAACCTGTGGTGGGGCGGTGGAAAAGGCATTATCACCCTGCCATCGCGTTTCCAACATCCCAACGAATTCGGCATCAATACCCCGGAGCTGCGCGAGGAACGCCGCCGCTATTTCGAAGCCTACGGGCGTTTTGTGGCCAGTCTGGGCGGGGTCTATTACACCGCCGAGGACGTGGGCACCTTTACCCCGGACATGGAAGCGCTGCTTAGCCAGAATCGTTTTACCACCTGCATCCCCGCCGTTACCGGCGGCAGTGGGAATCCTTCCCCTTTTACCGCCCGCGGCGTTTTCCGGGCCATGCAGGCCGG
>JAGRBF010000011.1:11014-37618 GCA_020434205.1 Calditrichota bacterium
AAGGTGTTCGACCAGCGGGTGGATATTTTTGCCCCCTGTGCCCGTGGCGCGGTGGTTAATATCGACACCATCCCCCGCCTGAAACGGCAGGGGGTAAAGCTGGTGTGCGGAGCCGCCAACAATATTCTCAAGGAGCCCCAGGATGCCGATCGCCTGCGGGAAAACGGGATCGGATACGTTCCCGATTTTCTGTGCAACCGGATGGGGATCGTCAACTGCGCCGACGAATGGATGGGTTACCTGAAGGACGATGTGCAGGTGGCCGCTGAGCAGGTTTATCCCGATACCCTGCGGGTGTTTAAACACGCCCGGAATCTGGTGATCAACACCGCTAAAGCCGCCGATCTTTTGGCGGACATTGCCGCTGCCGAGCTCCATCCCATTATGGGACATCGCGGGCGGCGCATCATCGACAACCTGATGCATTCCGGATGGGCGGAGTGGGACGGGCGCAGCCTGCCGGCCGCCACTGCCGGCAAACCGGCGGCGGATGCCTTCGAACCGGCCATGCACGAGGCCCCCATCCGTCATGACTGGGACCATGCCAAAGTTTTCCGGGGCAACAGCCCCGCGATTGCCGGAGAGCCGGTTTCTACCGCCGGCGCCCCTAATCTGGCCGGATTTTTTATTCCCCTGCTGATGGATGTGCGGGTGCGGGCCCTGCAGCGTTTCTCCGGGCAAAAACCCCGGCGGGTGTTAGGCACCGATCACGGGGGGCTCAGCCTGCAAAACGCCGTGGAGCGCACTATCCCGCAGAGTCGCGAAGCCCTGGGCCGGGAAAATTTTCAGGAAATGTGCCTGGATTTTCACAGCCGCAACGATGCCGCCATTCGCCAGCAGCTGCATTTGCTGGGAGTGGGATACGATTCGAAAGGCTGGCTTAATCCCATGAATCGCAGCGGTCAGGAGACGGTCAGCGCGGTTTTTGAGGCCCTTAACCGCTCAGGATTGATCGAGCGGCGCGACTATTTTGCCTATCAGAATCCCACCCGCGGTACCATTCTGGTCAATCAGGATGTGGTGATGGAGCCGCCCACCAGCATCCGCTTTACCATCAATTTTGCCGTGGATGGCAGCAAAACGGTGATCGAAACGGGCGCCTTTCTCCCGGAATTGGTGCTGGGAGCAGTGGCTATCGCGGTAAATACCCGCGGGAAATTCGCCTCCCTGGTCGGAAAATTCGCCATTCATCCCGTAAACGAACGGCGGCTGGCGGTAGTGGGGGTCGACGATCTGGAGGTGCCCGCCAAATTTCTGGTGCCTGCGCACAGCCAGCAGGATGCGGAAATGGCCGCGCAACTGGGGATTTCGGAGCGCCTGACCGTTTACGACGAGCTGGGGCGGATCAATCCCCGCCACGGCATGGAAGGCGACGCCCGGGATATTCGCGATCTGGTGATCCGGCGGCTGGGCAAGGCGGTTCACCAGGAAATCGGCAGTTGGAACGTGCCGCGTTGCGCCCGCACGGAGAGTCTGGTTATCGAAGGGGTTTCCCAGCAGCTTTTTGTGAATCTGCAGCCCATGAAGGCCCACTTGCGCCAGGCGATCGAATCCGGAGAGGTCGCTTTTAACCAGGCCGGCTGGCAGCGGCATGCCCTGGATTTCCTGGAACGCCACGACCATTGGTGTATTTCCCGCCAGCATTGGTGGGGCAACGACGTGCCGGTAGCCCCCAATCAGGATGTTCTCTCCACCTGGTTTTCCATGGCGGCTATGGCGCTGCGCGGGGCCGGTTGGCCGGACAGCCACCATCCCGCCCCTGTAGAAGAAGTCTTTTGCTCGCCGGTGTTTCTGGAGCGCTGGGTGATCCCCGCCCAGTTGATTGCCCTGGCGATTACCGGACGTCCGGTATTTAACCGTATCCAGGTTTTCGGCAGCCTCAGTTTGGTGGAGCGCCAGCTTCAGGAAACCGGGATTCCCGATGGCGGGATTCCCGACGAGCAGCGTTTCGTTATGCGCAGCATCCGCAAACCCATGCGCACGGATACCGGTAATCAGATCCAACCCCGCGCTCTGATGGACCGCTTCGGGGCGGATGCCCTTCGCCTGGGTTACCTGCTGTGTGCCGACAATGGCGATAAACGTTCCCTGACCCTTTCGGAATCCCAACTGCGCAAAGCCCGCCGGGCCCTTAAAGTGCTTTCCACCAAAATCGGCGGTGTCTTGAATATCGCCCGCCGCAACGACAACGGGATCAGCATCAATCTTTTTGACGAGTGGATCGTCAGCCATTGCCGCCAGGTGCGGGACCGTGCCCGCGAACTTTATCAAAACTGCGCCTATGGCGAAGTGGCCGAACTTCTGGTGGATACCATCGAGCACATCAAACAATACATCAACGTGGCGGCGCGCCGTAAAAAATCCGCCTCGGGCGCCCTTCGGGTGACCATTGGCAGGGTTATGGCCATTACGGAAGAGGCTTTTTCGCCAATTTGTCCCTTTATCTTTCAACATCTCAAGGCGGAGACAGCCCGGATTGCCAGTGCCACAAGCGGCTACCAGGAGCAGGCGTGGCTGTCTGATTTGGTGGCGCACCTGCGCTCCCTCAAAAAAGAGGCGGTGCTGAGTTCGCCGGATCCCCTCTTGCTGGATCAGCTGGAGAGCGCCCTGCCGGAGTTTGCCCGCCTGAGCGGGATCCGCCTGAGCGTTTCCCACCAACCTGCCGCGGGAAAAACCGCCGTTTTCGGGCGTTGTTTGGTGGTGGAAAGCGGTGAATTGGAGATCTCCGGAGGGGGAGAGGCCGTGCTGGAATGGTACCGTCGCATCCTCGGCTGATCTTCCTAACCGTTAGGCCTTTCAAAAAAGCCGGGTTTTAAATGGTGACCGGGGAAACCCGGCCCTCTCTCCTGCGTTTTGTAAATTGACATTGATGATTGGATTTTCTATATTTATGGACATGTTTACATGCGACGGAGGTCATTCTTGATGAATCGACTGATCTGGGTCTCAATTCTGCTGTTAGCCGTTGGGACCTCGGTATTTGCCCAGAACCGCAGTGTTCCTTATTACGAATTCAAGTTTGGTGGATTTACCCCGCAAGATGCCGATTTCGGCAATATTCTCGGTATTTCCTTCGGCCGTAAACTCGACGACCGCCTCTACATGGCGGGAGAATTCAATTACTTTAAGTCGAGCTATCGCAAGCAATCCACGGTTGCGGATTACGTCGACACCCTCGGCACCATCCGCTTCCGCGAGGTTCAGACCGAGCTGGAATTCAACACCCGCATCTTTTTCGTGATGGGTAAGCTGGACTACGAGTTGCGGCTTTCCGAGCAAACCCCGCTCTTTTTTCGCGCCTCGGGCGGTCTGGGATTTGAGTTTATCTGGAACGATGAGAACAACTATCTCGAAGATATCGAACGGTCCCGCTTTTTCTGGGGCTTCGGATACAAACTCTCCGGCGGGTTGGGTTTGAAAATCAGCCGTACCGGACTCCTGTTTATTGACGGTATCTACAACAACGCCACCGCCTCGCGCAACAAGGAACGCAACGAACAGGGACTGCCGACCGCTCAGGTTATTGACGTCTCGGGGTTTGGGTTTCAGGTAGGCGTGAACCTGGTCGGTCTGAATATTTTCAGCGTTTTTTAGACGGGTTTCCCCGGCTGCCGGACCGGAACAGCACTGTCCGGCGGTCTCTTTCCCAGGATGTTAATCGCTTCACGACGGACTCTTTCATGAATCCTATTATGACCCACAGCCTTTTCTCCCGAACCCAACGCGCCACGTTTTTCAACCTGGCGCTTTTGTTATTGGCCCTTTTATGGGGATGCGCCCCTCAGGGAACGGTTCGCCAGGGGGAAACCGCCCCGTCTCCACCGGAAAGCGGGGCCGCTTCCAGTTCCAGTGTGCGTCCCGCAGCCAGCAATGTTCCGGAAATTCGGGTTTGCCTGACCACCTCCGCCGAGACGGGCAGTCTGAGCTTTGATGGCCGCTATCTCCTTACCCTGGAAGAAGCCCGCTACCAGATCGATCGCCAGAGCGGGTCGTTTCAGGTCTTTTCCCGCGGCGGGCATCTGGTGCTTTCCAGCGAAAGGCGTTATTTTGAGGTTCCCCCCGGCCAGGAACTGGCCTTTGAAGCGCTGGACAGCCAATCCCGTTTTGTGTGGAACGATACCGCCTATGCCGGAGATTTTTCGGTGCGCCTCACCGAGGAAAAATTCCTCCAGGTGGTTAACCAGCTCCCCATCGAAACCTACCTCAACGGGGTAGTGCCTTTCGAAATTCCCTCGACCAGCGAGGACGGACGGGCCGCCGTTTACGCCCAGGCCATTGCCGCCCGCTCCTACGCCTTTTTCCGCCTGGCCAATTCCGCCGATACCAATTTTGACCTTTATGCCAGCACCCGGGATCAGTATTACGGGGGACTGGCCCGCCAAACCCCCCTTGCCCAGGCAGCGGTTGCCGAAACCCGCGGCATGCTGCTAACCCAGAACGAACGCCCTGCCCTTACCCAGTATCACGCCTCCTCCGGGGGAGTACTTAATGTCCCGGAGGATCAGGTGCTTACCCACCCCGGCAATCGCGGCAGGGTGGTTTACGACGAAAAGGATAATCTGCCCAACGACCGGATTTCGCCGTATTATCGCTGGGTGGAGCGCCGCGATGCCGAGACGATCCTGGCCAATTTGCGTCGTTATTTCGCCATCGATTCCCTGACCGCCCGCAAATGGCTGGACAGCGGCTTTACCATCAACATGGATATTGCCCGGCGAACCGCCGCCGGACGGGTGGAAGCGGTCAATCTCCAGATCGAAGACCGCGAGTTCCTCCTGGAAGGGATGCGGATCCGCAAAGTCCTGGGAGATGCCAACGGCAAACCGCTGCCCAGCAACCTGTTTTTTCTGAAGGTTTCCCCCAATTACCCCGACCGCTTTTTTATTATCGGGGCCGGGGCCGGACACGGACGGGGTATGTCCCAATGGGGAGCGGTAAGCCTCTCCCAGCGCGGATACAGCTTCCAGGATATCCTGGCCTTTTATTATCCCGATATGGAACTCAAAAAAGTATCTTATTGACAGATGTAACCCGATAAGGGAATTGGCAAGATGGAAAAAAACGGCAAAAAAAGGTTTTTCGGTTTGGCGCCCATTCTGGCAATCCTACTGGCAGCCGGTTCGTTGTTTGCTCAGGAAGTTGAGCAATTGGAAGACCTGCTGATGGACCAGAATTTTCTGGAATTGATGGACCGGGAAAAGGAAGACCATATCTCCATTACCACCACGGGATTCCGGGCCCAGGCCATTGCGGATCGCGACTATAATCTGGGAGAAGGGTTTCGCATTCAGGCTTTTGCCGGATCCAATCGCGCCGGTGCGGAAAAAATTGCCCGGGAACTGATGGCGGTGGATGTCGATTCGGTTTACGTTTTTGAGGATAACGATCAACTTTTTAAGGTGCAGGTCGGCAATTACGATCAGCGCGGCCAGGCCGATGTTATGCTGGACCGGGTCCGCAAACTGGGGTTTAAAACCGCCTGGGTGGTGAAGAGCGAAATTCATGTGCCCAAGCCGGTCCAAGAGCGCCAGGCCATTCAGGAAGCGCGGGTGGAACGGGCCAGACCGGTGGAAAACCTCTATTATTCCGTTCAGGTTTTTGCCACGGGAGACAAATCCCGGGCCGAGCAGGTGCGGGCCAGTTTTGCCAACGAAATTGACCAGCCGGTGGAGATCCAGCAGCAGAACAGCGTCTGGAAAGTTCTGGTGGGACAATTCCCGGATAAGATAGCCGCAGAAACCTTCCTGCGCCAGGTGCGTAACCAGCGCTTCGGCGATGCCTGGATTACCCAGATCATTGGCTCCGGCACCTGATTCTCCCCATAAAAAAACCCCCTTTATCGTCCGGATAAAGGGGGCTAGCGAGATGAAGCAAGCGAACTACTAGAGGTATGGCCTTATTTGGAGTTGAGAAGCATTGTTGCCCTGATCTGTAGTTAGTATAACCCCTTTCCTCCCGAAATCGATTGCAGGTTATCACACCGCCGGCGTTTTTTTGGCCCAAATCCCCATCGCTTCTCGTTTTTTGTAATTACTTGTTAATATTTTTTTTAGGGCCTGAAATTTTTTCCGCAGGTTTGATGACCGTCAAAAAAGGGTCTCGAAAGTGAGTGGGGTCAAGAGCGCCGGTAAGGGGAATTGCTTATTCTGGGGGCAGGTGGAAACCCGGCGACGGATATGCCGATGAAACGCAATTCCGGATTTATTTATGAGAGGTATCGGACTGCTGAAATTATTTTCCCTGATCATCTGGGGACTGCTGATTTCTCATCTTGTCGCGCAGGCAACCCCGCCGGCGGACCTGGCCCGTCGCAGCCATGCCCTGGTGTTCGAACGCATCACCATCGATCAGGGACTGCCCACCAACTATGTGAATACCATTGCTCAGGATAAGCGCGGATTCATGTGGTTCGGAACCCGCAACGGGTTATGCCGCTACGACGGTCGGGAAATGCGGACCTATTTTCACCTCCCCGAAGACAGCACCACTCTCCTTGCCAACGAAATTCAGTTTATCTTTCCGGACTCCCGGGGCCGGTTATGGGTGGCCGCCGGAGGTCTTCATTTTTACGATGAAGAAGGGGACCGTTTTATTCGCATCACCCCGCGGGAATACGGTCCGCAAGCCGCCATGCTGGGGATGCTCAGCAGCATCTGTGAGGATAGCAGCGGCGCCCTGTGGCTGGGGATAATGGAACAACAGCTGGTGCGCTTAGATCCCCGTTCCCGAACCCTCACCCCCATAAAACTTTACGACTATGCCGGTAAAGCCTTCGGCGGCAACACTATTTTTTCCTTGTTCTGTGATAAAGTTGGCACGATTTGGGCCTCCAGCGGCGGGCAGCGTTTTTTCGCCATCGATCCGCAAAGCGGAACCCAGCGCGAATTTCCTTCGCCTTTTCGCCAGGAGTATATGCAGTTTTTCCAGGACCGTCACGGACGCTTCTGGAGTGCGGGTATGGCGACGCCGATCCGGAGAATGATTCCCTCGGAAGACGGTTTTACCTATCTGCCTTTGCCGGAGGCCTCCCCCGGAGATTTTGTCTCCGTCTTTCAGGATGATGCCCTCGGCCGCCTGTGGATGGGCTCCCCCGCCGAAGGGCTCTATCTGTTAAATCCCCGCAGTGGCGCGGTGGAAAACTATCGCGAGGAAAGCGGGAATCCCGGCAGTTTGCCCGGCAACATGGTCCTGGCGATGTTTGAGGATCGCGACGGCAATATGTGGGTGGCCACCAACAAAGGCATCGCCAAATGGGCCCGCTGGGGCAAGGGTTTTGTTCAGATTCGCCACGACAGTGAGGACCCCAACAGCCTGGGTAATGCCGAGGTCACCGGTTTAACGGAGGACCAACACGGCAACCTGTGGATCTCCACCCTAAATCAGGGATTCTGCCGCTACGACCCTGCTACCGGGGAAACCCGCCGCTTTACCCCAGACAACAGTCCGGTCGCCACGCCCTGGGTGCTGGATGTGCTGGCCGCCTCCGACGGTTCCCTGTGGATTGCCGGCAATGCCCGCCATGGTTTGCAGGTGATGGACCCTTCGGGAGAAGCGGTAACCAACTATCGCAATACCCCCGAGGACCCTGCCAGCCTGAGCGGCAATGTGATCAACGTTTTGTTTGAGGATCATAACCGGCAAATCTGGATCGGCACCCCCACCCGGGGACTGAACCGCTATAATCCGGAAGGCGACAACTTCGCACGCTATCAGCATCAGCAGGACCGCCCCGGAGCCCTGAGCCATAACGCCGTTCTGACCATCGCGGAAGATCTCGCCGGAAGGATGTGGGTGGGCACCGGGGACGGGGTGAATCTCTGGGACCCGCAAAACGAATCCTTTGCCAGCTTCCGGCCGGATAGCGCCCGGTGGCCGCCTTCCTCCCCATTCCGGGTGAACGCTATTGTTCAGGACAGTCAAAGTCGTTTGTGGCTGGGAAGCGATGATGGGCTCTGGCGGGCGGACCTTCGCGGGGATAGTTTGCAGAATTTCCGCGCCGTTTCCTATGAACGGAAAAACCTGCGCGATCCCCGGGTCTTCAGCATTCTGGAGGACGGCGGTGGGCACCTCTGGCTGCAGATGGCCGACGCTATTGCCCGCTTCCACCCGGAAGACGAGAAAATCCGGGTATTTAACCATAGCGATGGGTGGATCCAGCGCGGCATCTACGAAAACGAATGGCGCAATTCGGCCCTGAAATTATCCTCCGGTTTTTTTGCCTTCGGCGGCTCCGAGGGGGTGACCCTCTTTCATCCGGATAGTCTGGTGGAGGACCACGCCCCGCCGGCGATTGTCATCACCGGGATCAATCTTTTTTATCAGCCCCTGCAGTTAACCCGGGAGCGGGTGGCCCCCGAACAGGCCGGCATCCGGGCCCCCCATCTCCTGGAATCCCTGACCCTGAAGCCTGGGGAAAATACCCTGTCCTTTCAATTTGCGGCCCTCAATTTTACCGAAGCGCGGGGCAATGAGTACGCCTACAAGCTAATCGGTTTTCAGGACAGTTGGGTGATGAGCGAAACCCAGAACACCGCCACCTTTACCAACATCCCCCCCGGAGAATACCGTTTTCTGGTGAGGGGCCGCAACCGGGATGGGGTGTGGAGCGCGCAGCCGGCCGCCCTGAACATCACCATTTTGCCGCCCTGGTGGAATACCGCCACGGCCTATGTGGGGTATCTCGCCGCGCTGGCGTTGCTGCTATTTCTGGCGCGCCGTATGATTATTCAGCGGGAAAAGTTGCATGCCGAACTGCGGATGCGGGATTTTGAGGCGCGCAAACTTCAGGAGGTCGATCACCTCAAATCGCGATTTTTTGCCAATATCTCGCACGAATTCCGCACCCCCCTCACCCTGATCCTGGGACCCCTGACGGATTTGTTGCCGCGGGTCAGGGATCCCAAAATGTCCCGGGAGCTTAACCTGATCCGGCGCAATGCCGGACGTCTCCTGATGCTGATTAACCAGTTGCTGGATCTTTCCCGCCTGGAATCCGGGCGGATGGTGCTGCAGGTGGTCGGCGGCGATCTGGTTGGTTTTGTCCGGGGTATTACCATGTCCTTCGCTTCTCTGGCCCGCCAAAAAGGCATTGATCTGACCGTTAACGACCATGGTCTGGGTCGTCGGTTGCTTCCCGGGCAGGCCTTTTTTGATCCGGACAAGGTGGAAAAGATGGTGGTAAACCTGATCGCCAACGCCCTCAAATTTACCCCGGCCGGTGGGCGGGTAAGCGTGATGCTGAGCCTGACCTCCGAGCAGCCTGCCATCGCGGCTATCACCGTCAGCGATACCGGGCCGGGCATTCCGGCGGCGGACCTGCCCCATATATTTGATCGTTTTTACCAGTCAGGGCCCCAAAACCGCCGGATTGCCGGAGGCACGGGCATTGGCCTGGCGCTGGTCCGGGAACTTTGCGAGGCCCATCACGGGAGGGTAACGGTTTCCAGTAATCCGGGTGAGGGTTGCGTTTTTCGCCTGGAATTGCCGGTAGAGCGGTCCGGTTTTGCGCCGCGGGAACTGGCCGGACACCATCCCCAGGGCGAGGCCCAGCCGGGTATCCCGATCGCGGCCATGGCCAGCCTGGCCCCGGCAGAAACGGCGGCGAAAGCCGCTTCCCCCAAAAGCCTGCCCCTCGTTCTGGTGGTGGATGACGACCCGGACGTCCGGGCTTACCTCACCAGCATTTTGCAGGATGATTGTGAGGTCCTTCAGGCTTCCAGTGGGGTGGAAGGACTGGCCGGGGCGCGGGAGCAAATACCCGATGTGGTGGTCAGCGATGTGGCGATGCCGGAGATGACCGGTTTCGAGATGAGCCGGATGCTCAAGGACGATGAGCGAACCAGCCACATTCCCATCATTCTGCTCACCGCCATGGCCGGCGAGGAAGAAAAGCTCACCGGTCTGCAAACCGGTGCGGACGACTATCTGGTGAAGCCCTTTAACGCCCGGGAATTGCGGCTGCGGGTGGCCAACCTTATCGAAAACCGCCGCAAACTTCAGCAGCAGCTTCGCAAAACCTGGCTCCAGGCGGGAAGCCGCCCGGAGGTGCCTTCCCGAGAGGAGGCCTTCCTGAACAAGCTGCAAATCATCCTGGAAAAACACCTGACCCGCGAGGATTTCGGCTTGTCTCTGCTCAGCAGCGAACTGGGCATGAGCGAGCGGCAGGTTCAGCGTAAGATCAAAGGGCTCACCGGCGAGAGCCCGACCGATATTATTCGCGCCGCCCGCCTGGAGCGCGCCCGGATGTTGCTTGCCCAAAATACCGGAAACGTGTCCGAAATTGCCTTCGAAGTCGGCTTCAACAATCTCTCCTACTTCTCCAAATGTTTCCGGGAGCGCTTCGGCGTTTCACCCTCGGAAGTGGTTCGCCAATCCTGATTTCCCTGCCTTTTTAGCAATTTTTCCCCATCTGTCGCCCAGAGGACAATCTTTGTCGTGGGGGTGTTAGCCAGACCCCCATCGCAATGAGTAGGTTCCCCTCAGCATCTGTTTTTAAATCGCGGCATCAACATCGTCCGCGGCGAAATGCTATTCCCATATTTAACTGACGGGAGTCCGAAATGGCAATTTTGAATAAACGGCCGGCCGCACGTTTCCGGTGCTTTCGGCCCCTCATGGTGATGTTGGTGTTGTGCTCGACGGGCAATTTGCGAGGCCAGGCGCCTCCTCAGGTCTCCCCGGTAGACAGCGGGTATTGGATGCCTGTCGCCGGGGTGGAACAGGCAGTTGACATTATGGAGGTTCACAACGGTCATTTGTATGTCGGCGGGCTGTTCGTTGATGCCGGCGGCAATCCCGATTGCGACGGGGTGGTGCGCTGGACCGGGAGCGGCTGGGAAGCGCTGGGACCGGGGTTGCGGCTTAGCAACGGCTCCGAGCCGTGGATAACCTCCCTGCTATCCCACAATGGTTATTTGTATGTCGGCGGTTCCTTCCACGACGCCGGCGGAGATCCCGATCTTGACTTCCTGGCAAAGTGGGACGGCCAAACCTGGAGCGGAGTGGCGCCCGGCATCAACAACAAGGTCTATTCGCTCTATGCCGAAGGAAACAACCTTTACGTAGGCGGCAATTTTCGCAATGCGGCCGGAAATGGCCGGAACGACCACTTCACCATGTGGAATGATTCTGCCTGGATCCCCTTCGCAAACGGCCTCAACAACACCGTATTCGCCATCAATCGCTATCAGGGAGAGCTGCTGGTGGGCGGAAGTTTTGTTAATGCGGGTGGCGATACCCTTGCCGATTTCCTGGCCCGCTGGAATGGTAGCGACTGGGAACCCTTCGGGAACGGGCTGAATCATTGGGTTCAACATATCGGAATCTCTCCCGCTGGCGAGTTGTATATCGCCGGACTGTTTACCGATGCGGGTGGCGATCCCCGGGCGGACCACATTGCCAAATGGAACGGCATCGGTTGGGAAGGGTTGGGGGAGGGATTGGACCGCGAGGTAGAGGAATTCATTTTTGACGACAGCGGCGGGCTGATTGCGGTGGGTTTCTTTCAAAACGTTGCCGGGGATACCAATTCCCATTTTATCGGGCGGTGGAACGGAACATCCTGGGAAAAATACGGAGCGGGTTTTAACGGGGAAACCCGGGCTATTCGTATGCTGGGGGACAGCCTTTTTGTCGGCGGAACCTTTTCAATTGCCGGGGGCCAGGTAAGCCATAATGTCTCTTGTTGGGTGAGTTTGCCCACCGCCATCTCAGAGGCTCCCGTGCCGATAGCCGAACATTTTAGCCTCGCGCAAAATTATCCCAATCCCTTCAATCCCGCCACCCACATCCGCTACACCCTGCCCGCGGGCGGCCGAACCTCGCTGGTTATCTACAATGTCCTGGGGCAGGCCGTAAGAACCCTGGCGAAGGACGATCTCTCGCCCGGGACCTATGAGCAAACCTGGGAGGGATACGACGATATCGGCCGGCAGGTAGCCGCGGGAGTATATCTCTGCCGGCTATCGGTAACCTCCCGACACGATGGCAAGACCCGGGCTCAAACCCGCAAAATGCTCCTGATCCGCTAGGGCATGTTGATAATTCGAAAATTGAGTGAATTTTGAGCCTTTTTGGGCCTCTATGCGTTGCTTTTTCGCCCAAATAAGTGATTCTGTTACCCTAATCATTGGACGACATTATTATGAATACTTTGAAAACAAAGATTGCCTTGGGGATCTTTTTCGCACTTCTAATTTTGCCCGGAAATCTGGCGGCCCAGGCTCCGGAGATTATCTGGAGTAAAACGTACGGCGGCAGCCAATGGGACGGCGACGCGGCGGTTTGCCCAACCGCGGACGGCGGTTTTGTCCTTCTGGGCAGCGCATCCTCGATCGGGTTGGGAGATATCTGGCTGCTGCGCACCAATGCGGCCGGAGATACCCTGTGGAGCCGGAGCTACGGGGGGCCGGGATCCATCGAAGCGGGTTACGACGTTCAGGAGACCGGCGATGGCGGCTTTGTGATTGCCGGTTACACCGAATCTTTCGGCAACGGAGATGATGCCTGGTTCCTGCGCACCGACGCGGCCGGGGATACCCTGTGGAGCTTTACCCTGGGCGAAAGGGATAGCTACGAATGGGTTAAATCCGTTGTGGAAACGCAGGACGGCGGCTTTCTCTTCGCCGGCCAGCGGGAAAAAAGTCCCGGGGGGGATTCGGACCTGTGGCTGGTGCGCACCGATGCGGCCGGGGATACCCTGTGGACCCGCACCTACGGCGGCAGCTATAATGATATGGGTTTTGCGGCGATCCAAACCGGGGACGGCGGTTTTGCCGTTACCGGGTATTTTTCGCCGGCTGAGGACAATTCCGACCTCCTGCTGCTGCGCACCAATACCGATGGGGACAGCCTGTGGAGCCGCACCTTTGGCCATGAAGGGGAAGATCTGGGCTACGATCTCCGGGAAACCGACGACGGCGGTTTTATCCTCGCCGGAACCCTGATGCGGGCTGATGGACAAGACCGCGACGCCTGGCTTATCCGCACCGACCCCGCCGGCAATAGCCTTTGGGAACGCAGTTTTGGCGGGTATCAGGAAAACGAGGCCTTTGCCGTGGAACAAACCGCGGACGGCGGCTTTGTATGGGTGGGCTCCACCGAATCAGCCGGGGGCTCGATGCAGCTCTGGGTGATGCGTACCGACCACAACGGGGTTCTTCTCTGGAATCGCACCCTGGGCGGCAGCGGCCGGGAATACGGGCTGGATGTTCATCAGGTGGCGGACGGCGGATACGTTATATCCGGGGAAACCAGCTCCCTGGGAGCGGGGCAAAGCGACTTCTGGCTCCTTCGCCTGGGCGCAGACTCAAGCGCACAGGGTTTGCCGGATCTGCCGCTCATCAATGCCACCGGAAACGTGGAAATCTGGAACGATCAGATTTTCCTGATCGGCGGGGCTTCCCATTGGTGGGGCGGGGACTTTAGTCAGGGCATTTACCGGCTGGACCCCTCGGGATGGGTGCTTCACGATTCGATTCCGGATAATATGGTCTGGGGGATGGAATCCGCGCTGGTCGACAACAATTTGTACCTGCTGAACGGGTGGCGCAACGGCCGCGGGCTCAACCGCCAATACGATATGGGTAGCGGGAGCTGGAATTACCTGGCCTCCAGCGTCAACCCTTCCAGTTGGGGCAATACGGTGGAGGTCTGGAACAATCGCCTCTATCTGATTACCATTCCGGAGTTTGTCTTTGAATACGACATTGCCGCCAACACCTGGACCCAGAAGGGCAACACCCCCGATTTGGGTTTCCCGGGGCTGCGCTCGGTAATCGTTGGGGATGATATTTATGTTCTCGGATACCGTCAGCACCTCTTTTACAAATATACCCCGGCCTCCGATACCTGGACTCCCCTGGCGGAGCCGCCCTATTCGGTGGCAGGTTGCGCCATGGAGCTGTATAACGGCCGCATTTTCTGCGTGGGTGGCAGCGTGGACGGGGGACCGCACGTGGGAGCGGACATTTATAAGTCGGTTATCTCCTATGATATTCTCAGCGACAGCTGGCGTTATGAGAACCTTCAGATCAGCACCCCAAGGATATGGATGGCCTCGGCGGTTTACAACGATCAGCTCTATGTTTTCGGAGGCTTCGACTCCACCGCCTATGCGGTGGACATTGTGGAAACCCTGACCCCGGCTCCGGTGCTAACCGGCCTTGCGGAGGATAAACCGGTGGCCATCCCGGGAGGATTCACCCTGGAACAAAACTACCCCAATCCCTTCAACCCCACCACGAGCATTGGCTTTTCCCTGCCGACAGCGGCCCGGGTGCGCCTGGAAATCTTCGACGTGTTGGGCAGGCGTTTGGCAACCCCGCTTGGGGAAGGTTTTCGAACCTTTTCCGCCGGTCGCCACGAGGTGCGCTGGAACGGGCGCAGTCAGAGCGGGGCCGCCCTACCCAGCGGGATTTATTTTTACCGGATGGCCTATCAGGCGGCGGGGGGAGGTCAGGAGTCCGGGGGAGAGCTTACCCGGCAGATGCTTCTGCTAAAATAAGTCATAAAAAAACCCCCTTTATCGTCCTGATAAAGGGGGTCAGCGAGATGAAGCAAGCGAACTACTAGGAGGTTGAGGCCTTATTTGGAGTGAGAATTTTATTTCCTTGATCTGCTATTAGTATAGCAGGAAAGGGGCGGGACTCCGGTGCAGGGTGTCACAACGCGATGCCTTTTTTTGGCTTATTTTGAAGAAACTGAACACAGCTCCAAGTATTTGTATTTGTTGGCTTTGAGATAGATTGTTTTGCAAAAAAACTTGATCCCCGTCAAAAACAGGGGTGGTTTTGTGACGGGGGTCGCCGGGCGGATTTTGCCGGTTGGGAAGCGCTTTTTGCAATGCCCACTCCGGTGATGTATCTTTCTCAGGCCAACCGGCGGCATCCGTAGTCTGGCCGGTTATTGTGAACCCTGAGGAAGCCATGCCCCCCAAACCCGAATTTCACCTGCACCTTGGCGCCGGCGGTCCCTACTACTTTTTTCGGGAGGGGGTCCTCCGGCGAATTCCTCAGCAGGGAAACCTCAGCTTCGATTTCGTATACCTGCTTCCGGTAAAACGCGCGGTGCGCTTCGCCAAGGAACACCTCATCGACCGTTCACCGGCCGGGGCCCTGGCCGACCCGCCCGTGTTCACCTTTTACGAATATATGCTGCACCTTTACCGCCGGTTGCCGGATCCCCGCAAGGTCATCAGCCCCGCCATGCGCCTGTTTCTGGTAGAGGAAGTGTTGCAGCAATCCCTGGACAAGCTGCGCTTTTTTTCCCCGACCAGCGCCGGACGGCGCGGGTTGATCCGCAAGGTGGACGGGCTGCTTACCGAACTTCGCGAATACGGCTATGACGGGGACAAACTGCTGAGCCAGATTGCCGAAAGCGAAAGTGATAATCGCCTGCACGATTTTTCCCTGCTGATCGACGCCTTCAATCAGCTCCTTGGGGATCAGTTGATCGATGAGGCCGGGGCCATTCAGGAAGTGGTGAACCGCCTGGACGAAGCCTTTTTTCGAAAATACATGGCCGGCGTGGAGGTCATCTACCTCAACGGTTACGGATTGTTCAGCCGTCCCATGATCACCTTCTTCGAAAAAATCCGCTCTTTTTGCCAGGTTCACATTCAGTTGGACTACGACCCCACCAATCCGGATTTGTTTCAGCATATTGCCCTGGCCTATGAGGACCTGATGGCCCTGGGGCCGGAGGAAGTGGTTTCCCATCAATTCCAGCAAGCCGGAGGCGGGTGGATCCCCAGGCTCTTCTCGACGGCGGGAGAGCAGGCCCCGCCGGTAGACCCGGGAAAGGACATCCTGATCCAGCCCGCCACCAGCCGCGCCGAAGAAGTGGCTTTTATGGCCAATTACGTCAAACGCCTGCACCGGGTGGAGGGGATTCCCCTGCACCGCATTGGGATCACCTTTCCCTCCCTGGAACGTTATGCCGCCTTAATCCGCGATATCTTTCCCCGCCACGGGTTGCCTTTTAACCTCTCCACCGGGCTGGCTCTTAACCAGTCCCCCCTGGTGCGCAGTTTCCTGCTGGCTCTGGAAGTGCCCCTCTCCGGGTTCGAGAGCGGGCGCCTGTTGCAATTGGTCAGCTCTCCCTTTTTCCGACCCCAGGCTTACATGCAGGTCTCCGCGCCGGACCTCAAGGCCCTTTGCCGGGAGCTGCGGATTACCCATTTTTCCGGAAAATGGCGCGATCATCTTCGCGAACAGGTTGCCTACCTGAGCCGTCTACGCGAAGAAATGGCGGGCGAGGACGAATTGGCCCTGCGGGATATCGACCTGCGCCTCAACCGCCTGCAAACCCTGGAAAAGCCGCTGGCCTCTCTGCTGAACCCCTTTCGGGAGCTGGCGCGTCCCCATGGAGCGGCCGCCTTTCGCGATGCTTTCCTGAGCATTCTGCGCAAACTCAACTTCCTGGACTGGTACAAGGGACCGGTTTCCCAGCTCGGCCCTCAGGAACAGGAGCAGGAGTTTCGTTCCTTCAACCGTTTTATCAAATTGCTGGATCAGTTCAGTTGGATCGTGACCCGGCGGCACGGCGAGCGGTCCCTGGAGCTAAACGAACTCTACCAGTTTCTGAAGCTGCTGGTGGATCAGGCCACCTACAACCTGCGCGAATGGGATCAGTTCGGGGTGCAGGTGATGCCGCGCCTGGAAATTCTGGCCATCGAACCGGAGGTGCTGTTGTTCGGGGGAATGGTGGAGGGCGATTTTCCGCGACCATTTAATCAGGACGTCTTTTTTCACGATGAAGAACGGGAGGAGCTGGGCCTGGCCGCCACCGAAGATCTGCTGGGGCAGGACCGCTACGTGTTTTATCAGGTGCTCAATGCCCGCTGCTCGCGGCTGGTCTTTACCTTTCCGCGATTTCAGCGCGAAGCGGCCCGGGTTCCCTCCAACTTCCTCAGCGTTCTGGAAGACCATTGCCAGGTGCGCTGGCGCAAGCGCCTTCCCGGGCAGCGTTTTCTGGAAAACCCCCGCCACCTGCTGGAATCCGTCGCCGCCCGCCTCCCCATGCCGGTGCGCACCTGGGACCAGCGCCGCCTGCAAACCTGGTATGAACTAAGCCGCCAGACTCCCCGCCGCATCGAAAGCGCCGGATTCTGGCTGCATCGGGTGGAAAGCGGATTGGGGAAACGGGGCATTTCCCGCTTCGGGCGCCACGAGGGGATGCTGGCTTTGGAGGCATCCGCTTTAAAACGGCTTTCCGGCGAGTTGCAGGAGGGGCGCAAACCCTTTTCGATAACCCGTCTGGAGGCCTACGGTTTTTGCCCCATTCGCTACTATTTCCTCTACCATCTCAAGATTCGGGAAGAGGAGGAACTGGAGACCGGCTTAACCCCGCTGGACCGCGGAAATTACGTTCACAACACCCTGTTCCGCTTTTTCAGCGAATGCCGCGAGCTGGGGGAAGGGCATTTGCCCTGGCACCATCCGCAGCGGCTGATGGACATTGCCCGGGAGGAATTCGAGCGCCTGCCCTATCAGGGGCTGCTGTTCGAGCTGGAAAAAGAGCTTTATTTCGGTAGCGAGGGGCGGGCCGGGGTTTGGGAGCGTTTTCTCGAAGTCGAAGCGAGCGAATACGCCCGGAATCCCCTGCAGCCGGCCTTTTTTGAGGCGGCCTTTGGGCCGGGGGGGCTGAAGCGGGACCGCGACCCCGTTTTGTCGGTGGACCAGGCCCTGCCCATCAGCGACGGGCGCCGGCAGGCCAACATCATCGGCAAAATCGACCGGGTGGATCTGGGACCCGCCGGACAGGCCGCGCTGATCGATTACAAAACCGGGCTCAACTTTGCCCGCGCCCAGGATGTGTGGATGGGGCTTTCCCTGCAGTTGCCGGTGTATGCGGCGCTGTTGCCGGCCCTTCTGGAACGGGCGGGATTGCCGCGGGCGGAAGCCGTGGTAACCGCCATTGCCCAGGTTCGCGATCCGGAAAACTGCGAGCGGGTTCCCCTGATCTTCGATCGCGAGGCGGTTTCCGGCTACAGTGCCCGTTTGGCCGGGGCCTTACCCAACAACCGTTGGGTGGACGGGTTAGGCAATCCGGTGGACTTTGGGGAGATGGTAAACCTGGGGGTTCGTTGGGCCCTCGATTACGTGCAGGGAATCCGGGAGGGTCGCTTTCACCATACCCGATATCCCGAGGAGACCTTTTGCCAGCGCCATTGCGAGTTCCGCCGTCTGTGTCGCAAGGACGAGCAGAAGTTGCTGAGCCATCCGTGGCGCGAAACGGCGAAGGGGCGATAGGGCGAAGCATCGCCGCAGGCGATAACCATCCAACCATGTAACCCTTTGATAATTCCCCGAACTATGGTAATCTATCCTGGGATAGGGTTTCCGGGTCTTTGAATATTAAAGGAATAAACATACGGAAGAAAGCAGGCTGTCAGAGCGGCCGGCGGGTGCATTACCAGGGATTAAAAAGGTGCTTCTGATTTTGCAATTTGTTTGCCAAAAAAATGCGTTCCGATTTTTTTTCAGGCCCCAAATTCAACAGATTTGCGCCTTTATGAAAACGCAAAAAATAGTATACAAGTTTTCCCTTGATTTGCCCCCTGCCAGAACATACTTTGGTCGCGACTTCTCTGACAGCTTTGAGGGATTTTGCTGGATCCGTAGAGAGTTGTTTGAGTGTTCCGCCCCGTTATAAAGACTTGGAAATACGATATTTACTGGCTTGCCCGAAAGTTAACCTTTTAACACTCATACATGTATTTTGTCACGGAGGAAACGTATGTCTTCAAGCAAAGCTCGCCACTCGGAAACCCCCTCCAAAAACGGAAAGAAAAAACCCTCTCAACAAGCTGCTGCTGCCCTGGATGGCGATATCAAACCGCCGGTAAAGGTGGTTAAACGCGACGGTCGTGTGGTCGCCTTTGATATCGAGCGGATTGAGACGGCCATCAAACTGTGTTTCCAGAGTATCGACCGCGAATCCGGCACCCCCATTTCTGATCTGGCTCAACAGGTTGTGAATATTGTTTCAGCCAAATTCGAAGAACCCAGCGTGGAGAGTATTCAGGACACGGTGGAGATGGTGCTGCAGGCCAACGGCGAGTACGAAGCCGCCAAAAGTTATATCCTCTATCGCGCCGACCACGCCAAGGAGCGTTCCGAGCGCCCCATTCCCGAGCGGGTTCGCACCGCTTTCGAAGAGTCGGACATCTTTTTCCCCACCCAACTGCAGAAATTTCAGTTTTACGACAAATACTCCCGCTTTAATTACGAGCTGGGCCGCCGGGAAACCTGGGTGGAAACCATCGACCGGGCCGTCTCCTATCTGCGCGAGCTTTCCGAATACCGCCTTCCCGCAGAATCTTACGAGCGCATGCGCATGTCCATGCTGGAAATGAAAGCGATGACCTCCATGCGCCTGCTGGCCATGGCCGGTCCGGCCGCCCGCCGCAACAACATCTGTATTTACAACTGTTCCTATTTGCCGGTAGACAGCATTGATTCTTTCGTCGAGGCCCTGATTATCTCCATGTGCGGTTGCGGGGTCGGTTATTCGGTGGAAAGCCAGTATGTGGAAAATTTCCCCCGCGTCCGGCGCCAGCGCAATGTGGCTCCTATTAAATACGTTGTGGAAGATTCGGCGGAAGGATGGGCGGCGGCGCTGCGCATCGGTCTGCAGACCTGGTTCGACGGCGGCGACATTCAGTTCGACTATTCGGAAATCCGCCCTGCCGGCGCCCCGCTGCGCATCAAGGGCGGGCGCGCATCCGGTCCCGAGCCGCTGCGCAAAATGCTGGACTTCACCCGCACCCGCATTCTGGCCCGCCAGGGATCCTTTCTGCGCTCCATCGAGGCGCACGATATTATGTGTGCGGTGGGTAGCGCCGCGGTTTCCGGCGGGGTACGCCGCACCGCGATGATCTCTCTCTTCGATTTTGACGATCACGATATGCTGATGGCCAAAGCCGGGGATTTCGAGCGCCACAACAGTCAGCGCTGGAACGCCAACAATTCCGCGGTATGGCCTTCCCGTCCCCTTAATCAGATCGAAATTTCCCGCTACATCCTCAATATGGCGGAATCCGGCCGAGGCGAGCCGGGCATCTTCAACCGCATCAGCGCGGTTAATTCCATTCCGGAACGCCGTAAAAATGCGGTTTTCGGCACCAATCCCTGCGGCGAGATTATCCTGCGTCCCTTCGAGTTCTGCAACCTGTCCATCGCCATTGCCCGTCCGGAAGACAACCTGACCACTCTCAAGGACAAGGTCGAGGTGGCCACCATGATCGGGACCATCCAGTCCATGGCTACCCACTTCCCGGGCCTGCGCAGCAAATGGCGCAACAACTGCGAGGAAGAGCGCCTGCTGGGTGTGGACATCAACGGTCAGTTGGACTGCCCCGCCGTTCAGGATGCCTCGGTGCTGCGCGAGCTGCGCCAGGTGGCGGTCGATACCAACAAGGCCCTCTCCGAAGCCTTGAACATCAACCATTCCGCGGCCATTACCTGTGTAAAACCCTCGGGCAACTCTTCGCAGCTGTTCGATTGTTCCCCGGGTATCCATCCCCGCTGGTCGAAGTATTACATCCGCAACGTTCGGGTTGGCACCCACACCCCCATTTTCAAGGTGCTGAAAAGCGCCGGGGTGCCCATGGATCCGGAAAACGGCCAGATGCCGGAAAACGCCGATACCTGGGTTATTCACTTCCCGGTTAAGGCCCCGGAAAATGCCCTGACCCGCAAGGACCGCAGCGCCATCGAGCAGTGCGAGTTCTGGCTGCAGAACAAGCTGAACTGGACCGAACACAATCCCAGCGTGACCATCACTTATCAGCCGGATGAGATGATGGACATCATGAAGTGGGTCTGGAAAAATCAGGACAAAGTAGGTGGAATGACCTTCCTGCCGGCTTTTGACGCCCAATACGATCAAATGCCTTACGAGGAGATCACTCAGGAAGAATACGAAAAGCTGGTGACCGAATTCCCGGCGATCGATTTTTCCAAGATCTACCGTTACGAGGAAGAGGACTTTACCACCGCCGCCCAGGAATTGGCCTGCCTGGCCGGTAATTGTGAAATTGACTTTGAGTTACCTTCCGGAAAAAAATAATCCGGTCCTCCGGATCATTATCGCATTGAATATTATTTGTCCCTCAGCGAAGCGCCTGTTTCGCTGAGGGCTTTTTTGCCGAAGGAAGTCCGTTCTCTAACGGCAATTCCGGTTTGCGGCGGTGACCTTTTTCCGCAAATCCCGTTTTTCCGTCGCGGTTTTACCCGGCGCGATGTGCTTTTTCGAAGTCTCAGAAAGGTTATGATATGCCAGAATCCGGCGAACAGCAGCAATCCCCCCGCGAAGGTTCCTCCTCCGAAGCCCGCGAATCCCGATTCGAATCCACCGGCCATATTCCCGGCATGCGTTTCCAGCCGGTGTTTGCCACCAGCGGAAAAGATCCCCTGGATTCGGTGATCTGGGAGCAGCGGGAAGCCCGTATGATGGCCCCCAACCGCGCTCCGGAACTGATAACCGGGATCGAAGCCCCCGGGACCTGGTCCCAGGAAGCGGTTAATGCGTTAACCATTTTTCTGAATGAAAAAGATCGGCGCAGTTTTCGCGCGGTAATCGCCAGAGTCGCCAATACCATTACCGAACTGGGACGCAGCGAAGACTACTTCCGGACCAATGAGGACGCCGAACACTTCAACGCGGATCTGCAATACCTGCTGGTTCATCAGATGGCCACTTTCGGGCATTCGGTGTGGATGAACGTGGGGGTCAAAAATAATCCGCAATGCGCCCAGACCTTCATCAACTCGGTCAACGACAGCGTGGAAAGCATTCTGGACCTGGCCAAAACCGAAGGGGTGCTCTTCAAATACGGGGCGGGAAGCGGGACCAATTTCTCCAGCATCCGCTCCTCCCGGGAAACCCTTAGCGATGGCAGCAAAGCCTCCGGCCCCATCGCCTTTCTGCGCGGATTCGACGCCTTCGCCGGGGTTTTCAACAACGGGCGCAAAAACCGCCCCTCCGCCAAAACAGCCATCCTGAATGCCGATCATCCCGATATCGAGGCCTTTATCGATTGTAAAGCCGATGAGGAAAAACGGGCCAGAGCCCTTCTGGATGCCGGCTATAACCGCGAGGCCGGGGATCCCTACGAGACGATTGCCTTCCAGAACGAGCAGCACATGGTGCGCCTGCCCGACGAATTTATGCGGGCTCTGGAGCGGGACGATCGCTGGCACACCCGCACCGTTTCCGACGGACGCTCCGGGGAGCCGGTAAAAGCCAAAATGCTGATGGACAAAATCGCCCAGGCCGTGCACCTCTGCGGCAATCCGGGCATTCAGTTCGATACCCACATCAATCAGTGGCATACCTGCAGCGCCAGCGGGCGCATCAATGCGTCCAGCGCCTTCTCGGAAACCTTTTTTCTGAACGATACCGCCTGCATGCCCGGCCAGTTGAACCTGAGCGCCTTCCTGGACAAGGAGGGCAATCCGGATACCAACCGCCTGCGCGATGCGGTGCGCATTATGGTAACCGCCCTCGATATTTTGGTGGGGCACAGCAGTTATCCCACCGAAAACATCGCCGAAAATACCCTGCGCTTTCGCCCGGTCGGCCTGGGTTGCGCCAACCTGGGCAGCTTTCTGCTCAGCCAGGGGCTTGCCTACGACAGCGACAGCGGCCGGGCCTTTGCCGCGGTGCTCTTCGCCATCATTACCGGACAGGCTTACCTCACCGGCACCGAGCTGGCCCGCGCCTGCGGCACCTTTTCGGGCTACGACCAAAACCGCAATGCCTTTTTAAGGGTGATGGAGCACCACCTGCGCGCGGTCTTCCGCATCGACAAAACGGTGGTCTCCCGCGATCTGATGCTGCTGGCCAGCGGGATCTGGGAGTCGGTGAAGGATGAGGGTGAGAAATACGGCTTTCGCAATGCCCAGACCACCCAGGTCAGCAACGATGTGCGTATGGCAGCGGTGATGGGATGCAGCGCAGTGGGCCTCGACCCCCTGCCCAATCTCCTGCGCTACCGGCGCCCGGTCGGCGGGGGAATGGTGAAATACATCGACAGCAATGTGCGCAACGCCCTGACCCGCCTGAGTTATCCGGAGGGCAATATCGCCAAAATAATGGCCTATCTGGAGGAGTTCAGCCGCCTGGAAGGTTGCCCGGATCTCAAAGAAAGCCATCTGGGGGTTTTCGACGGGGCCGTTCCCGCTCCCGGTGGTAAACGCCATGTTCACTATATGGCCATTATCGGGATGATCGCCGCGGTGCAGCCCTTTCTTTCCGGTGCGGTCGCCAAAACGGTGGTGGTGCCGGAAAAAACCAGCGACGAAACCATCCAGCAAACCATTGTGCGGGCCTGGCGCCTGGGCCTCAAAACGCTGACCATCAGCCGGGAAAACGCCCGACGCACCGAGGCGGTCCACAAGGCCCTTCAAAAAGCGGTTCCCCAATACGGTCGCCCCTATCGCCGCCATCTGCCGGACGAACGGAGGTCCATCACCCACAAAATGCAGATCGGCGAGCAGGAAGGGTTTATCACGGTGGGGATGTACGAGGACGGTTCCCCGGGTGAGATCTTTATTGTGATGGCCAAGGAAGGCAGCGTTATTTCGGGGTTGATGGATTCTTTCGCCACCGCCATCTCCCTGGCCCTGCAATACGGGGTGCCCCTGAAGGTGCTGTGCGATAAGTTCTGCGACATGCGCTTCGAGCCCTCCGGCTTCACCAATAATCCCCAGATCCCCATGGCCAAATCCATGATGGACTATATCTTTTCCTGGCTGTCCCAGAAGTTCCTCAGCGAGGGCACCGGCGATTCGGCTAAAGCGGAAACCATTGAGCTTCCCAAAGCCGTCAAAGGGGCGCGGGACAATCCGTACGACCAGGGCGGTCCCCCCAAACCCCTGGGTTGATAAATCCCCCCTCTTTTTGCATGATCTCTCTACTTTTCTTGCTGCGGGTCGAGTATTAAGGACATTGAGCCCCGATCCCAGGCCGCGAAAATCCGAATCTTCCGCGGTCTGTGGGGCAGTCTGTTAATCCGGCCATATTGCAGGAAAATGCGGTGAAACACCTTCCCACAGTTCTGATCGTCGACGATTCCCGGGTAATCCGCCACGCCATTGCCGGCTTTCTGGCCGATTATCCGGTGGTAACCGTGGAAGCCGGAGATGGCGAAGCCGCCCTGGAAGCCTATGCCCGTTACCGCCCCGCCCTGGTAACCCTGGACATCACCATGCCGGAAATGGACGGTCTGGCGGTTTTGTCGGAACTAAAGGCGGTGGACCCGGACCTGCAAGTAATGGTGATTACCGCCCTCAAGGATGAACAAACCCGCCGCAAAGCCCTGGCCTTGGGCGCCGATGATTTCCTGACCAAACCGGTAACCGCCCACCAGGTTCGCGACAGTTTTGAATCCCTGACCGGCAAGATTGGCATGGTGCAGGGATGACGGAAACGGATCTCCATTTTTTTATCGACAGCACCATGAGCTATTTCGAGGAAACCACCGGCGAAGCCGCCCAGCCGGGCATCCCCTTCCTGAAAGGACGCGATCCGCTGGTGCGGGATTTCTCCGGGATTATCGGGATTTCCGGTCAGCGCAAGGGCTGTATCTACATCACCGCCTCCCGGGCCCTGTTGAATCAGCTCGCCCAGTGCATTCTCAATCGCCCTACTATTTCCCGGGAAGAAATGAAGGACCTGGCCGGGGAAATTGCCAATACCATTGCCGGCAATGTTCGGGAAGCGTACGGCAGCACCTTCATGATTTCCGTTCCGGTGGTGGTGGAAGGGCGGGCCAAAGATATCGTGGTGCCGCAGGAACCGCCCGCCTTTGTGATTCCCTTTACCTGGCGGGACTGCGAGGCCAGCCTGGTGCTGTCCCTTACCCCGTAACCAACGACGTTGCCAAACCGAAGGTGCAAGATGAAAACCCTCAGCGACTCCCTCTCAAACGATCAACCCGCTTTCGAAGAGCCGTCGATCCACAGCCTTTTTCTGGAAGGGGTTCTGGAACATGCCGGCGAGGGTTATTTCCTGCTGGATAGCGCACTGGTCGTTCAAAATCCCCTTTCCCGCTCGGCGATGCGCTGCCTTGGGGAAGAGAACCCGGTGGGACGACCATTCCTGAAAATTCTGGAAAACAAGGTGACCGGGGAGATCATCGAACGCAGCCGGGAGTACCTGACCCTGCTGTTTGATCCGGATCTGGATGAGGAAACCCTGGGGGAAATTAATCCCCTGGCGGAGAGCGAATTTTGCTACGAGAACAAAAGGGGGCTCTGGGAGGAGAGCAGCCAACTGCGCTTTTCCTTCGACCGTTTATTCGAGGACGGGCAGGTGCGCGGCATCCTGGGGCGGGTCCGGGATGTGAGCCACGAGCACGAGTTGCAAAAACGGCTTAACAGCACGGAACATCAGGTCCGGCAGCAAATGGAATGGCTGGTTAATATCCTGCATGTGGAATCCAGCGCCCTGCGGGAGTTCCTGGCCGGGGCGGAGCGGGAGCTGCAGAATATCGAAGAAAGGCTGCGCACCCCCGGAAAACCCGGCGAATACCCTCAGGTGCTGGAAGATATCTACCGCTCCGTGTACATCATTCGCGGCAATGCCGCCCTGATGGACCTTTCCTTTTTCACCGAATTCGGCCACCAATTCCTCAACCTGATCGCCGATATCCGGCAAAAAACCGCCCCCGGCGCCCACGACTTTATTCCGGTGGTGGTGCGGGTTAAGGAACTGCGCAGCACCCTTACCGAGGTGGAAAATATCGTGCGGCGGGTCAGCCGTTTCCACGAGCGTTTCCGGGCCAAACGCAGCTATGAGAGCGAATTGCTGGTGCATTCCATCCGCCTGCTGGTCAACAGCCTGGGCAGCGAATTGGGCAAGCAGGTGCAACTGGTTCACGACGATTTCGACCCCATGTCCATTCCGTTTTACCATCGCCAGGCGGTTAAAGAGTTCCTCTACCTCCTGGCCCGCAATGCCCTTTATTACGGGATTGAGTTTCCGGAAGAGCGCAAGGAGCAGCAAAAACCGGCCGTGGCCACCATCGAAATTGCCAGCAAAGTTACCCCGGACGGGTTGAATCTGCGGCTGCGCCACGATGGCCGGGTGCTCAAGATTGAGCGCCTCATCGAAAAAATGCTGGTGCAGTATCCGCAACTGAAGGAAGAAAAGGCCGGTTGGAATGATGCCGATATTTCCCGGCTCATTTTTACCCCGGGTATGGTGGATGAAGAAGAGCGCGACCTGATCGCCGGCTATTCGCTGGATATCGAGCTGTTGCGCAAGCGGGTCCAGAGCTCCGGCGGGCGTATGAAAATCACCTTCACCAGCAAAGCCTTTTGCGACGTGATCATCACCCTGCCCCTGCGGAAATAGGGCTAAAATGGCGGCCGGAATTTACAGCAAATGTTTGATGGATTTGTTGAGCATCTCCCGGGCCCGGAAAATGCGCGCCTTTACCGTTCCCAGGGGGAGCTTGAGGATTTCGGCGATTTCTTCGTAGGATTTTTCTTCCTTGTGGCGCAGTAAGATCACGTGCCGGTAGCGCTCCGGCAATCCGTCGATGGCGTTGTTGATCATCGCGGATCGTTCCCGGTTGAGCAATTGATGTTCGGG